>DAOUTI010000202.1 GCA_030626795.1 Flavobacteriaceae bacterium | reverse complement strand
CAATTAATTTAAATCATTATCAACAAGAAACTTGGTTCCCTGTACAGTTGCTTGTGCGGCTAATCCTTTATCCGCTATTTGATAAAGAATAACACCTGGAGCAATATTCATTGCTGCAGAAACGGAAGCTCCTGTATCACCTGCATCTGCAGTAGCATCTGCTTGACCATCTGCAGACCATCCATTATCCAGAAAATTATTAAAGACCTCACTATTGTCAAAAATGAAAATTCCGTAATATGATTTTAATCCAATCCCTACACCAGCACCAAAAGAAATCATTTTCATATATGTTTGTTTTCCAGTAGAATTGTTGATCAAAAGGCCTTTACCGTTACCAGAAGACAATACAAATAAATTTACTCCAGTATTTGTAAAAACAGCATATCCATAAGCGTTTGCAATTTTTGCCTTTGCAGATGGCTCCACTTTATAAAGCTCTTTAAGCCCTTTTGTTTTACCATTTTGAATTTTTTTACGCTGCTTGTTTATTTTCTTTTGATCTTTTGAATCTTGTGCGTAAGAAGTTGTTAATCCCATTGTTAAAAACAACAACAAGAAAGATGATATAATTACACTGAATTTAATATTGGTTATCATTTTACTTTTTTTTTAATTAATATAAGCGGCAAAATTAATTAATTAAAAGCTCATTAAACATCAATAATCCGCAAAATAAAATAAGTATTAGTAATAAACATTGTACATTTGAGTTCATTCTATAAAACACCTTCATGCAAACTATTAAAGGCCATTTTACCGATATTGACATATATAATGAAACAATAAAAAATTGGGATTTAAGCTTTAAGCTACTTAGTAAAAATGATTTTTCAGCTGATTTACATATGATTTATGACGATAATTTTTCAGTAGTTAGAGAAAGGTTAACTGGGAAAATTGATCAAAAGGGGAGTGCACAAAAAGGGCTGATTGTTTTTGCAATACCAGTTAATAAAACACGTTTATATTGGTTTGATAAAATAATTGGAAATGGCACTTTAGTTATATTTCCAATAGAAAATAATTTTGAAGTTATTTCAAACACCAATTCTGAAGTGTATGTGGTTTCTATAAATGAGAATTATTTTTTCGATACCATGAGAAAAGCAGGTGTAGAAAAAAATGATAAAATTTTTAATGGTAATCCTCAAGAACTCTTTTTGAATAAAGACTTTGCAAGTAGGTTTATCAACTTATTGGATTATTACTTGAATACTAATTTGAAAAATGAAAAGAAAAACAAAGCGTTAATATATTCGATAACTTATAGTCTAGTTAAATATTTAAAAAATGTAGACCAAAAGAAAATAGAAATACAACAAAGAAAAAAACATCTTGCAGTTAAAAAAGCTGTCGAACTTATAAATAATAATGTAAATCAATTATTTTCTATCCCACAATTATGTGCACTAGTTGGGGTTAGTGAAAGAACATTGTTAAGTGCTTTTAAAGAAAAATATCAAGTAAGCCCAAGTGTTTATATCAAAGCTTTTCGTTTAAATAAAGTAAAACAAGAAATTTACAATACACAAACTAAAACCATATCTGAAATTGCTGGAAAATATCATTTTTGGCATATGGGACAATTTGCTAAAGATTTTAAAAAGCAATTTGGAATTTTGCCATCAGAAGTAAGAACAAAACCTGAAATAAGTACAAAAACAATAATTATTTAACCCCTTTATTAAAAAGCTTATTTTTATCAAACCATATAAGACTATAACCAAAAAGGATAGTATTAAAATCTGCGCCACCACCTGTGTATAAACTATTAGTAGCAACAAATTTGAGTGACCCCAATTTATTTAATCTATAAGAAGCAGTAATACCATATTTAGAATTTTCTTGATTATTATCCTGTTCCACATTATTAATAGAAGTTTCTCCATAGGCAACTTGACCTATAGATGCTGATATCCAAAACTTTGGGTTAAAGATATAAGCTGCATGTAGTTGTGTACTTAATAATGGTTTTTGGCTTAGTGAATTACCATTAATAAACGACGAATTTTTAGTGAAAAACCAAGAATCAACATGAAGTTCTAAAATTATTTTTTTTGAAACTAAATAAGACCCTGCAATTTTAGTCTGAAACGCCCACCTATTTGCACCCAGATTAATAACTTTTGTATTATCGTATTGGCCAAATGGAGCTTTAATTTTTAAAGCAGCACCAAATTTAAATTTCTTTCTTTTTCTTTTAGCAAACTCTTGAATAGGTAATGCTTCTTCTCCAATTATGATCATAGATAGTCTAAATGAAGGATCATGGAACCCATTTTTATAAACAGTAGAATCTACTTTAGAAACTAGGGCATTTAATTTTCCAAAAGAATAGGTGCTAACAATGTCAAACTTTGCAGGTTTATTAAACAATTTAAAACTACGACCATAAAAACCAACAACAGAATTTAATTTGGCATTTAAGTTTTCAATCTCTTGTGCATTTAATAGAATGTCTCCTGAGGAATATCCATAGACAACTCCTGCGAAATTTGTTTTAAGAGGAACAGTCGATAAAAACCGAGGTTCTAAATCTTGTGATTGAGCATCTGTGTAAAAAAGAGTAGCAAAAAGCCATAATATAATTACACTAAATCTATTTATGATAAATTTGGCTCTCAAGTTGTTTATTTGATTAATAGACTATTAGTATTTCAAATATAGTATTTATTTACCAGGCTTAACTAACAGACATATAAAAAGCAAAATCTTCAGGTCCTCGTGCAATGTCAGCACCAATTTTAAGTCCAAGACCTTTTAGTGCTAAGAATCTATTTTTAGTCTGCCATGCTAAAGAAGTGGCAAGTCGAACTAATCCCGATTTTTCAGCGGGATCTAAGTTAAACGCCTCGACCCTTGGTCCGGTTCCTATTATTGGGCTTAACCTGAGGTTTAATACCTTCTTATTTAAAATCGTTATTTGAACTTATAATAAAAACTTAATATAAATTGCTGTGGGCTTGTATCAATTTTGATAGACTCTCCACCAATTTCATTTAAAACATCACCAACAAAAATTGCCTCAGTATCTGTAAAGCCAGTTTCCCAACGAATATCAGCACCAATTCTGCCTAATTCTAAACCGATACCAATTTGACCACCAACCGAAAAATCATCAGAACTTACTGTTTTAATATTATCAAATGACGGCGTATCTTTTAAATCGGTACTTATTGTATAATGAAATGATGGCCCTAAAAATATCCTACCAATACCTAATACCCTCATACCAATTAAAATAGGGGCATTAATTTTATCTAATTTTAATTTAGTTTTGTCTAATGTACCATCATAACTACTTTCGGTATGTTCATAATACAATTCAGGACGTAAATACAACCAAAGTGGTAGTTTCATTTCGGTAAAAACACCAACATGGTAACCCGTTTCTTGATCTGATGAAATTTTTACGTTATCAGAAATTTCAGAAAAATTTAGAGTTCTTAAATCTCCATTAGAGTTATAGTTGATACCACCTTTGATACCAAAATTAAATATTTGGGCATTAGCTATTGAAAAACTCCCAATCAATAACAGTATTAAAATTACTTTTTTCATAGTTTTTAATTTTTAGTTCATAAAAAACACCAATCAAACAAAAAGTTTGATTAGTGTAAATGTACAAATTTTATTATATTTTATTATGAGTTTACTTTCTTTTCAATACTTTTTTTACAGCCGCAACAATAGCTTTATCGTTTAATTTGTATTTTTCCATCAATTGTGCTGGTGTACCCGATTCTCCAAAAGTATCATTAACAGCAACAAATTCTTGAGGTACCGGATTGTTTGTTGTTAATACTCTGGCAACACTTTCACCCAAACCACCTAAAATATTATGTTCTTCGGCAGTAACCACACATTTTGTTTTAGCAACTGATGCTAAAATAGCTGCATCATCTAAAGGTTTTATGGTGTGAATATTAATCACTTCGGCACTAATACCTTGTGCTTCTAATTGCTCTGATGCTTGTAATGCTTCCCATACCAAATGGCCAGTTGCAATAATAGTTACATCAGTTCCTTCAGTCAATTGAATGGCTTTACCAATTTCAAATTTTTGATCTTCAGGCATAAATACAGGTACGGCAGGGCGGCCAAAACGTAAATAAACAGGGCCTACATAATCTGCAATAGCAAGAGTAGCTGCTTTAGTTTGGTTGTAATCACAAGGATTAATAACGACCATACCTGGTAACATTTTCAT
>DAOUTI010000120.1 GCA_030626795.1 Flavobacteriaceae bacterium | reverse complement strand
TTAGGATGATCTATATGTCTATCATCAACCGCATTGCAGAGTACAATTTCTGGTCGGTATTTTCGTAATTTCTTAATTACTGCCAATTGATGTGTTTTATCATTTGTAAAAAAACCATCAGCAAAAGCCAAATTTTCTCGAATAGATACTCCTAAAATTTTTGCAGCTTTTTTAGCTTCTTTATCTCTAATTTCAGCGGAACCCCTTGTACCCAACTCACCTCTGGTTAAATCTAAAATTCCTACCTTTTTCCCTGCTGTAATTTCTTTAGCTATGGTTGCTCCACACCCTAATTCTACATCATCTGGGTGAGCACCTATGGCAAGAATATCTAATTTTATCATCATCTTATATTTTAAATGCTTGACTTAAGTCTTCAATAATATCTTCTAC
Organism: Flavobacteriaceae bacterium; assembly: GCA_030626795.1. Classification (GTDB taxonomy): domain Bacteria; phylum Bacteroidota; class Bacteroidia; order Flavobacteriales; family Flavobacteriaceae; genus Lutimonas. The sequence continues at coordinate 7,618 of DAOUTI010000120.1, read as the reverse complement.
ATTTTCAATTCCGACGGAAAGTCGCAATAAACTATCGTCAATTCCTTGTTTTTTTCTTTCTTTTTCAGATAATAAAGCATGTGAAGTTAATGTTGGCATCAAAATAGTAGACTCTACTCCTGCTAAACTCATAGAGGGTTTTATTAATTTTAACGCTTTTTGAAATGCTTTAGCATCTAAATTATCTATTAATTCAAAAGACAGCATTCCTCCATACCCGCTCATTTGAGCTTTGGCAATATCATGATTTGGATGGTTTTTTAAGCCTGGGTAATATACTTTTTTTACAAATTTACTTTGCTCTAAAAATTCGGCAACAATTTGTGCATTATCATTGTGTTTTTCTACTCTAATTCCTAAAGTTTTTATACTTCTTTCTAATAAATAGCACATAAAATCACTTATATTACCACCTAAATTTTTGCCTTTATTAAATATTTTATGAATATGTGCTTCACTTCCTGCAACAGCACCTGCGAGAATATCACTGTGCCCGCCTAAGTATTTTGTAGCGCTATGAATTGAAATATCAATGCCAAAATCTAAAGGCGTTTGATTGATTGGTGATGCAAAGGTATTATCAATAATAGTTATTAGCTTATGTTTTTTTCCTAATTCGGCTACAGCCTTAATATCAGTAATGGTTAATAAAGGATTTGAGGGTGTTTCCAAATATATCACCTTCGTTTTATTTGTAATTTTCTCTTCAAAATCACTCGGCTCTATTCCTTTTGTAAAAGAATAATCAATCCCAAAATTTTCAAACTCTTCTTGTACTAAATTATAAGCGCCGCCATAAATTTCATTTTGAAAAACAACATGGTCCCCTTGTTTTAAAAAAGCAAACAAAGTAGTACTAATTGCTGCAATACCCGATGCAAAAGGCAAACCAGCCTCTGCATTTTCTAAAGCGGCAATCTTTTTTGCAATTACTTCTTGATTTGGTGTGTTGAAATAACGAGGGTATCGAACCTTTTCGGTATCCATATAAGGATATGAACTAGCCATAAATATTGGTGAAATTGCACCTCCAAATTGGGTGTCTTTAATTTCACCGGTATGAATACATGTTGTATGTTTTCCTTTACTCATCTTGTCTTGTTTTTAAAATCCTACCGCTTTATCATCACCTCTTGGGTCTGCTCCTCCCTCTAGTTTTCCGTTAGGTAAAACTAAAATCGCATCTACTTTACCTAATATTCTTGAATTACTTTGATCAATTTTATATCCTTTTTTTCTTAATTTAGAAAATACAATCGTATCAAATGTGGGTTCAAATTTTATACCATCGGGCATCCATTGGTGATGAAATCTTTTTGCTGAAACTGCTTCTTGCATACCCATATCATATTCAATCACGTTTAAAATATTTTGTAAAACTGATGTTATAATGGTCGCTCCGCCTGGAGAGCCCAATACCATTTTTAATTTCCCATTTTGTTCAACAATTGTAGGTGTCATTGAACTCAACATTCGCTTTTCTGGTTCAATCGCATTCGCTTCAGCACCTATTAAACCAAACATATTGGGTTCTCCGGGTTTTGCACTCAAATCATCCATTTCATTGTTTAAAAAGAATCCTCCTTCTTCTACATAAACTTTTGAACCATAAGCTCCATTTAATGTATTGGTTACGGCAATGGCATTTCCAAATTGATCGATAATTGAATAATGTGTTGTTTGGTCACTTTCGATAATTTCAATATTACCATGAGAAACATCTGATGATTTTGTAGCCTTATCCCAAGAAAATTTTTTCATTCTTTCGTTGTTATACCTACTTGATATTAAATCACTTATAGGTATATTACTAAAATCAGGGTCTCCTAAGAAATAGGCTCTATCTGCATAAGACCTTCTTTCTGCTTCGGTAATTAATTGTATGTATTTTTCTGAGTTATGCTCATATTGTCCGATATTATAAGACTCAATACTTTTTAAAATTTGAGCCAAACAAACACCTCCGCTTGCAGGTGGTGACATAGAAATTATTCTAGCATTTTTATAATTAAAAACAATGGGATCTCTTTCAATTGCTTGGTATATTTCTAAATCTTCTTTGGTTATAATTCCTCCAAGTTTTTGCACATAATCAACTAATATTTTTGCTGTCTCACCTTTATAAAATTCGTCTCTACCGTTATCTCTAATTCGCTCATATGTTGCAGCTAGTTTAGGGTATTTTATTGTATCTCCTTCTTTCCATTCTTTATCTAGAAAAATAATTCTATCATTTGCTTCTTCAAACCACTTTCTATATTTATTTAAACTTGCTGCTTGTCTTTTTGTTACAACAACGCCATTTTTAGCCAAATCAATTGCTGGTTGAATTAATTCAGAAAATGGCAAAGTCCCAAATTTCTCATGAATTTTAAACAATCCGGCAACGGTTCCTGGAACTCCAATCGCCATGGCGCCTAAAGTACTTTTACCCGGTATTACATTGCCATTTTTATCTAAATACATATCTCTTGAAGCTGCAAGAGGTGCTTTTTCTCTATAATCAAAAGTTCCAACTTTCCCTTCTTTTTCTCTATAAACCATAAAGCCGCCACCACCTATATTCCCTGCAAAAGGAAAAGAAACCACCAAAGCTAAGTCTGTAGCAACCATTGCGTCAAAGGCATTACCACCTTTTTTTAATATGGATATGCCAATGACCGAGGCTTCTTGGCGAGCACTAACTACCATAGCACTATCTACAATTAATCCTGTTTCAACAATTTTTGGAGAAGCTTTTTGCTCTTTACATTGTATTAAAACCAATGCTACTACTAATAAATAGAATATTCTCTTCATTATTAAATTTGTGTTTTTATTCAAAGTTATTATTAATTTCTATAAATTTTACGGCTGAAAAGTTACGTAACTTTTCAAAAAAAAGAGTAAAGTCTTCCTCAAACTCTTTATAATGTATTTTCAAATCAATTATAGCCAAATGCATTTGTGATATTTCTTGTGTTCTTTTATTCATTCCAATCAAAACTTTTTCAATTCCTTCAAAACTCGCATAATTTGTTAGCCAATCATTTTTAATCATATAAGGTGTTAAAAGTTGAACCCTCATAGGTAAAGATTCTAATTCGTTATTTAAAACCGTATAAAATTCATGTGTAAAATCCTTTAAAGGAATATCACTATAATTTGTCCAATTTTTAGCTAAAAAGTGATCATAAAAAATATCAATTATAATACCTTTATAATGACCATATCGTTTATCAAGTCTTCGTTTGCTTTTTTTTACAGTGATGTCGTTATCTGTAAACCAATCAATTTGTCGATGGAATAAAATTCCCTTTTGAATTTCTTTTGGAAAACTTTGGTAAGATTTACCTTTTACCGAATCGGCAATAAAATTCCCAATTTGGATAGGTTTATTATTGCCAGAAAGATAAATATGTGCTAAATAATTCAAAATGAAAAATACTAAAATTGTTAGTGGCTAATTTATATTATTTTTATCAATTGTATGTTTTTTGCTTAATTTTTATCAATTATAATAAAAATGACAAAGATCATATGAAATTCTTTTTAATTAATTTATAGAAATTAAAAACAATCACAACTAATTGAAATTTAGTATTTTATAAATTCATTACAGCTGTAAATCACTACTAATAACATACTCAATTTGAGTATTTTTTGAAAATATTAACAGAATTATTTAACTAATTGCATAATAAACACTTATTTTAACAAATTATTAATAATTATTTAACTCAAAATTTAATTTATGAAAACAAATTTTTATGCATTTTTAATTTTTATGCTTTTATCGATACCGATGATGGCACAAAATTATCAAGTAGACGGTAAAGTAACCGATACTGACAATCAAGCCTTACCTGGTGTATCTGTATCAGTGAAAGGTGGAATTGGTGGAACTTCTACCGATTTTGACGGATTATATTCATTACAAGTTAATGAAGGAGATGTTTTAGTTTTTACATTCGTAGGATTTGAAACTAAACAAGTAACTATGGATGGTCGTACAACTGTTAATGTACAAATGGCATCTGGTGTTGCATTAGACGAAGTTGTTGTAATTGGTTCTCGTAACCCTAACAGAACAGCGACAGAAACTACAGTACCAGTAGATGTTATAGGTATTGAAGAATTAATTACACAAGGCGCACAAACAGATTTAAATCAAATTTTAAATTATGTAGCACCTTCTTTTACATCTAATACACAAACTATTTCTGATGGAACGGATCACTTAGATCCTGCTTCTTTAAGAGGTTTAGGACCAGATCAAGTTTTGGTTTTAATTAATGGTAAAAGAAGACATACTTCTTCTTTAGTAAATGTAAATGGTACTTTTGGTAGAGGTTCTGTTGGTACAGATATGAATGCTATTCCAACTGCTGCCATTGAACGAGTAGAGGTTTTACGTGATGGAGCAGCTGCTCAATATGGATCGGATGCAATTGCAGGAGTTATAAATATTGTAATGAAAAAAAGCACTTCACTAACGGTTAGTGCTGATACTGGAGCCTATTTTTCTAGTAAATCTGGTGGACATAATGAAGGTGGTACTGACGGTGAAAAAAACGGTGTAGCACTTAATTTTGGTATTCCTTTAGGGGATAAAGGTGGTTTTATGAATTTTACAGGTATGTATGATGCTAGAAACAGAACCAATAGAATGATTGAATGGGAAGGAAATATTTTCAATTCATATAACTCTGTTGAAAGAGTTGCCAATGATGATGGGTTTAATTTATTAGATTTACAGACCGATTTTGATGCTATTGTTAATTTTTCTCAAACAGCTGGATTACCTTCAGATGTTTTAAATGATGTTAATAATGCTACAGATATTTCTGATTTACAATCTGCATTGGGTGCTGATAATACAGAAGCTGAATTAAATGCAAGAGGTCAAGAAAGATATAATTATAATATGCGTGTGGGCCAGTCTAAATTTAAAAGTGGTAAATTTTTCTATAATGCTGAAATTCCAGTTTCAGAAAATGCCACTATTTATTCTTTCGGTGGTGTAAGTTTTAGAAATGGTGATGCAGCTGGTTTTTATAGACTACCAAGTCAACAAAGAGCTTTTACTCCTGTTTACATTAATGGTTTTTTACCTGAAATTCACTCAACTATAGTAGATAAATCTTTTTCTGCAGGTATTAAAAGCATGATTGGTGACTGGAATATTGATTTTAGCAATAGTTGGGGAACAAACAGTTTTGATTATAATATTCAAAACACATCAAATGCTACTTTGCAATATGCTACTCCTACTGATTTTAATGCGGGTGGATTTGCCTTTACACAAAATACAACCAATTTTGATATGAGTCGTTTTTACCAAGATATCATGTCTGGTTTTAATTTTGCTTTTGGTGCTGAATTTAGAGTAGAAAAATATGAAATTTTTGCAGGAGAAGAAGCTTCTTATGCTAAATACGATACATTTGGTAATGTTTGGGATATTAATGATGCTGCTAGTATTGAAGTTACAGACTTTTTTGGTAGAGCAAGACCAGGGGGTTCACAAGTATTTCCAGGTTATAGCCCAGACAATGCTGTAAATAAAACTCGTAATAGTGTTGCTGCTTATTTAGATGCTGAAGCTGATATTACTGACGGATTCACTTTAAGTGGAGCTTTGCGATATGAAAACTACAATGATTTTGGAAGCACACTAAATTTTAAATTGGCTACAAGATTTGAATTAACTGATAATCTTGCTTTAAGAGCTTCAGCTAATACTGGTTTTAGAGCACCATCATTACATCAATTGAACTTTAACAGTACTTCAACCATATTTGTGGATGGTATTCCTACTGATGTTGGAACTTTTTCTAATGATAGTAGAGCTGCTCAACTTTTGGGTATTCCGCAATTAAAGGAAGAAGAATCAAAAAGTGCTAGTATTGGTTTTACAGGTAAATTACCCAACCTAAATTTAAGCTTTACTGTTGATGGTTACTTTATTGGCATTGATGATAGAGTTGTTTATACAGGGTCGTTTAAACCAACAAATGATGGTTCATCGGCTGATGATTTATTAAAACAATTATTAGCACAAGCTAATGCGGGTTCTGCAGCATTTTTTGCAAATGCTATTGATACAGAATCTTATGGTGTAGATGTTGTAATTACGCATAAAGCTAACTTTAATAAAAGTAATTTAAGAACAGATTTTTCTGCTACCTTTGGTAAAACAGAGCAAGTTGGAGATATTCATGCTTCAGACATATTAGAAGATGCTGGCTTGGTTGATACTTATTTTGATGAGGCAAGTAGAGTTTACTTAGAAGAAGCTGTGCCTAGAACCAAAATGAATTTAACATTTAACTATAACTTCAACAAGTTTAATATTATGTTTAGAAATGTTTACTTTGGTGAAGTTACAGAAGCAACTAATACTGTTGCTAATCAACAAACATTTGGAACTAAAATAGTAACTGACTTATCTTTAAGTTATGCTGCTACAGATGCATTGCGTTTCACAGTAGGATCAAGTAATTTATTTGATGTTTACCCTGATGAAGCTATCGAAGCAAATAGAAGTAGTGGTCGTTTTAACTATTCAAGACGTTCACAACAATTTGGTGCTAATGGTAGATTTATGTTTGCTAGAGTTACTTTTAGCTTAAATTAACAAACGCTAAACCAAATCTTAATTTTTAAAAGACCTCATTAATTTGGGGTCTTTTTTTGTTATATACTCAACACACTTAGCTTCCCGGAAAATTTAAATGTGTTGCGTATAATTGTTAAATTAATAATTTATAGATTTATATTTAATACTTTTGCAATTCATGGATGATTTCTCTCCAAAAGAAGGAATTTTGTTTTTATAAATTTATCCAATTATTATTAATTCTTCAAAGTATCTAATTGGTATTAAATTCATTTTTCTATGTTAATACAAAACCAAAGTTCAGCAAAGGCTATCGACCTTGAAAACAAGTATGGTGCACATAACTATCATCCATTACCAGTTGTATTAAGTAAGGGAGAAGGTGTTTTTGTTTGGGATGTTGACGGAAAGAAATATTACGATTTTCTTTCAGCTTATTCTGCTGTAAATCAAGGACATTGTCATCCAACAATCATTAATGCTTTAAAAAATCAAGCTGAAAAATTAACCCTAACTTCACGAGCTTTTTACAATGATAAACTAGGTGAATACGAAAAATTTGTTACCAATTATTTTGATTTTGACAAAGTGCTCCCAATGAATACAGGTGCAGAAGCTGTTGAAACTGCTATCAAATTATGCCGTAAATACGCTTATGAAAAAAAAGGTGTTCCAGAAGAAAAAGCTAATATTATTGTTTGTGAGAATAACTTTCACGGTAGAACAACAACGATTATATCATTTTCTAATGATGAAGATGCCCGTAAAAACTTTGGTCCATACACACCTGGGTTTATCAAGATTCCTTACAATGATACACAAGCTCTTGAAAACATAATAAAAAACACAAAAAATATTGCAGGATTCTTGGTTGAACCAATTCAAGGAGAAGCAGGAGTCTATGTACCAGATGAAGGATACTTATCAAAATGTAAAGCAATTTGCGAACAAAATGATGTGTTATTTATTGCCGACGAGGTACAAACTGGAATTGCAAGAACAGGTAAATTGTTAGCA
>DAOUTI010000014.1 GCA_030626795.1 Flavobacteriaceae bacterium | reverse complement strand
TTCTAAATATTAGAAATATTATTAAAGGCAATCTAAATTTTGGTGATATTGAGATTGAAAATGGAAAGTTTTTGATGAAGACTTATAAAGGAGAAGAGAGTAATAATTTGACAATTTTTGTGCAAAAATTTAATGATGAAGATAAAACTACTAGTAAGCCGTTTCAATTTACATCTTCATCCATTATGTTAAATGAAGTAAAATTTAGTTTAATTGATGAGAATAAAAAAGATACTCCAATAGTTTTTTATCACCATATTAATGCTTTTTTTGATAATTTTAAAATAGATGATACTAATGTAAGTGTATTTATTCATGATTTAAAAACGATTGAAAATCATAAAATTAATATTGTTAATTTTAAGTCAAATTTTAGTTATAGTCCTACAAAAATGGAATTTTTGCAATCGGAGTTAAAAACAGAAAAATCAAATCTTATTGCTGATATTATTTTTAATTATAAAGAAGGGGATTTATCAAATTTTACTGATAAAGTTCAAATAGATGCTAAAATTAAAGAAGGAAATATTGTTTTACCCGATTTAAAAAAATTATATGATGAGTTTGGTAAAAATGATCAAATTCACTTCTCAGCAAACCTAAAAGGAACAATAAATGATTTTGTACTAGATAATGTAGATTTAAAATCGGACAGGAATTCTTCTTTTAAAGGAACTATTCATTTAGAAAATACTTTGTATCCTGAAAAGTTTAAGTTGCAAGCCGATATTAAAAAAGTTAGTTCTAGTTACGATCATTTGGTTAATTTATTCCCAAAACTGTTAAGAAATAAATTACCAGTTTCTTTAGAGAAAGTAGGTTATTTTACTAGTAATGGTAAAGTGTCATTAACAAGATCATCAATAGATTTAAAATTAAATACACAATCAGAAATTGGAGAGTCAAAAGCTGATGTTCAACTTATAAATTTTGATAAAGTAAATCAAGCTACTTATAAAGGTAAGGTCGAATTAATTGACTTTAAATTAGGAAAGTTTGTAGGCGATAGTTTGATTGGAAATTTTTCAATGATAGGAGAAGTAGAAGGAAAAGGTTTTTCAATCGATAATATCAATATAAATATCAACGGTAACATTTCAAAACATCAATATAAAGGCTATACTTATTCGAATATTGATATTAATGGGATATTACAAGACAAACATTTTGATGGTAAGCTTACGATAAACGACCCGAATATTAAGTTAGAATTTAAAGGTTTAGCCGATTTATCAACTGCAGATTATATATTTAACTTTAAAGCTGATGTAGCTTACGCTGATTTTAAAACATTAAATTTATTTACTCGGGATAGTATTTCTGTTTTAAAAGGTCTTATTGATATCAATTTGCATGGAAGTAATTTAGATAATATTGAGGGAGATCTAGCTTTTAAAGATGCAAGTTATCTCAATCAAAATGATAACTATCAGTTTAAAGATTTTTTAATTACGTCAAAAATAAGCGACTCAATTAGAGAAGTTAAAATTATTTCTACAGATATTATAAATGGCTCAATTATAGGGAATTTTAAATTTAAAGAATTAGGAAAATTTGCCAAAAATTCTTTAGGAAGCCTCTATGTTAATTATAATAAAGAAGAAGTGTCTGGGGGGCAGTTTTTAGATTTTAATTTTAGTATTTACAATAAAATTGTAGATGTGTTTTTTCCTAGTATAAAATTAGGCACAAATACAATTATTCATGGAGAAATAAATTCTGATAAAGATAAATTCAAATTGGCTATAAAATCACCAAAAATTGAAGCATTCGATTTTTTGATTGATGGTATTAGATTGCAGATAGATAGTGATAACCCATTGTTTAACGGACTTTTAAGTGTAGATAGAATTGATACTAAGTATTACAATGTTGCAGAAGTTAATATGGTAAATGTTGTTTTGAAAGACACGTTATTTATTCGAGCCGATTTTAAAGGAGGAAAAGAATTGAAGGAAAATTTTAATCTGAGTTTTTACCACACAATTAATGAAAAAAATCAATCTATTTTTGGAATTAAAAAGTCTGATATTTATTTTAAAAATATTACCTGGGACATTAACCCTAAAGATAACAATCAGAACAAATTAGTATTTAATAACTCCTTGACATCCTATGCCATTGATAATATTAATATAGTTTCTAATAACCAACAATTTATAAATTTAGCCGGTTTTGTTGGTGGAGATGAGAGTACAAATATTGATTTAACACTAGAAAATGTTAATTTATACGATGTAACGCCTTCTATTGATAGTGTTGAAATAGCTGGTAAGGTTAATGGAACACTTAACTTAAAAAAAGTAAATGGATTTATTATCCCATTTGCTGATATAAAAATCAATTATTTTAGTATTAACGACGATTATTATGGCGATTTAACCTTAAAGGCCTCTGGAGATACTTCACTTAAAAACTATAAGTTTGAGTCCAAATTAGAAAACTCTGACTTAACGAGTTTTTTCACCAAAGGAAGTATTGATTTTAAAGATAAAAATACAACAATTGATGCTGTAGTAGCATTTGATAAGTTTAGAATTAATGCTTTTAGTCCTTTGGGAAAAAATGTATTAAATAAAATTAGAGGATTTGCAACAGGTAAAGCTACAATTACCGGACTTATCAATAATCCCAATATTAATGGTGAAATCGTATTAAAAGAAGCAGGTATCGCTTTGCCATACTTAAATGTAAATTATAATTTTTTAGGAGAATCTGTAGTTAAACTATATGATCAAACTTTTGATTTTCAAAAAATAACTATTCAAGATGATGTTATGAAAACTCAAGGGGTTATGGAGGGAACAATTACCCATACATCTTTTAAAAAATGGGACTTAGATTTAGAATTACGTACCGATAATCTATTAGTTTTAAATACTAACGCATCTGAAGATGCATTATATTATGGAACAGGTTTATTATCAGGTAAAACTACCCTGAAAGGACTTACAGATGAATTGATAATCGATGTTGTTGGTAAAACAAATGCAGGCACAGAATTTATTATGCCATTGAGTGATGTTAGCACGGTTAATGAATCAAAATTAATTCATTTTGAAAATGCAAATGTTTTTGAAGAAGATGAAAAAGAAATCAAAGATATTGTTTTTAAAGAATTAAAAGGCTTGAGTATAAATTTTGATTTAGAGGTTACTAAAGATGCACTTGCAGAAATTGTTATAGATAAAATATCGGGTAGTATTTTAAGAGGTAGCGGTGATGGTAAGTTGACGTTAAATATTGATACAAACGGTAAGTTTGAAATGTATGGTGTTTTGGTGGTTGACAATGGAGAATATCAATTTAAAAATATTGTAAATAAAGATTTTGAAGTAAAAAAAGGAGGAACCATTATTTGGGATGGAAGTCCTTTTGATGCTGAATTAAATATTGAAGCAGTAAATCATACCAAAGCTAACCCAGCTGTTTTATTAGATGAGATTGCGAGTTCTAGAAAAATTGATGTAGACTTAATAACTACTATAACAGGTAATTTATCAAATCCAAATTTAGAGTTTGATGTGCAAATACCAAACTCGAGTTCATTAGTAGCCTCTGAATTAGAATTCAAACTAGGTAATGAAGATGATATGCTAAATCAGTTTATTTCTCTTTTGATAACAGGTTCGTTTAGTAGTACAGAGCAGAATAATACAAATTTTGATAGTAACGCTGCAATTACTGGTACTATTGCTCAAAAGGCTTCTCAATTAATGTCTAATATGTTGGGAAGTGATAATGATAATTTTCAAGTAGGTGTTACTTATGATATAGGAACAACAAATAGTGTGAAAGATGTTACTACAGATGATCAGTTAGGATTTGAAGTCTCAGGTAGAATTGCAGATAAAGTTATTGTAAACGGAAAAGTAGGTGTGCCTGTTGGTTCAAATACAAGTTCAAATATAATTGGCGAAGTGGAAATAGTAGTTCCTTTAAACCCTGCAGAAACTTTTCAGGCGAAAGTATATAATCGTCAAAACGAAATTCAATTTGATGTTATTGATGGTGAAGGTTATACACAAGGGTTGGGTATTTCTTATCGATTTGATTTTAATAATAGTAAAGAGTTTTTTGAAAAAGTGGGCTTGAAAAAAACTGATGAAGAAAAACTGTTGACTAAAGCACAAAGAGATAGTATTAAGCATGTAAATAAACAAATTAAAAAAGACGAAAGACTTCTAAAAAAAGAATCTAAACTAAAATATGAAAATTAAATAGAAAGAAAATTGAAAATCAATTTTAGTTTTACACACCTAAATAAAAATGTTATTTATCGGTTGTTTTTTGTTTTATATAGAAAAATGTATATAACAAAGACTAAATACACTATTTTTAAATAAAATAGCTTTATATTTTGTAAACACGAAAAAAAACGCATCTTTGGAGCTTTGAACTATAAAAAAAACAGCAAACAATGAAAAAATCATCTACTTTTATTCCATTACTTATAGTTGGCGCATTATTTTTTATACTTGGTTTTATTACTTGGTTAAACGGATTGTTAATTCCTTATTTAAAAACAGCATGTGAATTAACAACTTTTCAAGCATATTTTGTAACATTTGCCTTTTATATTTCATTTACATTAATGGCTTTACCATCTTCTTGGGTTTTAAAAAAAATTGGTTTTAAAAATGGAATGAGCCTGGGGTTATTTATTATGGCTCTTGGAGCATTAGTTTTTATACCTGCAGCAAATACACGTGATTATAATTTTTTCCTTATGGGATTATTTATTTTAGGTACGGGTATCGCTTTGTTGCAAACAGCAGTTAACCCATATGTTACTATTTTAGGACCAATAGAGTCTGCAGCCAAACGTATAAGTATAATGGGTATTGCAAATAAAGTTGCAGGTGTTATTGCACCTTTGGCTTTAGCATTTTTTATTGTTAAGGATGGAGATGACGCTATGATAAAATCACTTGAAACAGTAGATGTTGAAGTGAAAATTCAACTTTTAGATGAAATGGCACAACGTGTAATAACACCATATATTTATATGGCAATTGTATTATTTTTATTGGCGTTAGCGATTAGGTTTATAAATTTGCCAGATATAAATACTGAAGAAAATAAAGAAGAAGAGATTGATACAAAAGAGAAAACAAGCGTTTTCCAATTTCCTTATTTAGTTTTAGGTGTAATAACATTATTCTTTTATGTAGGTGTTGAAGTAATTGCTGGAGATACAATTATTCAATATGGTAAGTCAATGGGTATTGAGTTATCAAAAGCAAAAGTATTTACATCCTATACCTTAGGAGCAATGTTGATAGGTTACATTATAGGTATTGTATTGATACCTAAATATTTATCACAAAAAAAAGCATTACAAATTTCAGCAATTTTAGGAATAATTTTTTCTTTAGGAGCAATTTTTACAACAGGCTTAACCTCTGTGTTTTTTATTGCAATTTTAGGATTAGCAAACGCCTTAGTTTGGCCAGCGGTTTGGCCATTAGCAATACACGGTTTAGGAAAGTTTATAAATACAGGATCTGCTTTGTTGATTATGGCAATTTCGGGAGGAGCAATTTTACCTCTATTATGGGGGTGGTTTTCTGATTTATCTTCTCCAGTAGAGGCATACTGGATTATGATACCTGCGTACTTATTTATTTATTTTTATGCAGTTAAAGGGCATAAAATTAAATCTTGGTAAATAAATTTTAGAAAAGACTGCAACGCATTGCAGTTTTTTATTTTTTGATTATATTTGAGTAAAATTTAGCATCATGTTAAAAGAAGAGAGACAGAATTACATTTTAGATAAAATTAGAGAAAAAAATAAAGTTAAATCTAATGATTTAGCCATAGAGTTAAATGTTTCTGAAGATACTATACGTAGAGATTTAAATCAACTTTCACATAACGGATTAATATTGAAAGTGCACGGTGGGGCACTAGCAACTCATCAAAAGCTATATCAATTTAACGAAAGCTCTATATTTAATAGAGAAAATAAAATTAAAGTAGCTAAGAAAGCAATTTCTTTATTAAAAGATGATCAGATAATAATTATGAGTGGTGGTACCACAAATTTAGAACTAGCTCGATTAATACCCCAAGATTTAAAACTAACAATTTATACTTTTAGTTTACCTATTGCTATGCAGTTAACCGAGCATGCAAATGTTGAAGTTTTCTTAATTGGAGGTAAATTACATAAAAAAGCTCTAGTTTCTGTTGGTGTTAGTGTGGTGAAAATTCTTTCTAAAATAAAAGCTGATATTTGCTTTTTAGGAACTAGTGGGATTGATATTGATGAAGGAGTAACAGAAGTTGGTTACGAAGTTTCTTTTGTGAAAAGAGTAATGATAGCTTCTTCAGATAATGTTGTGTCTTTATTCACGTCCGATAAATTAGATACTTCTCAACGTTATCCAATTTGTGATTTAAATGAAATTGATAAAATTGTAACCGATTTAACCCCAGATGACCCTAAACTATATCCATATATAAGAAAAGGGGTAGAGGTTTTGTAGTCTGTCTAAATAATAACAACTATTAATTGCAATTAGACGCAATTTTTAAAAGTCGATATAATTATCTGATAAAAAGATTGTTATATCAATTTTTTTAATTAAAAATGTTTTTAATTGCAGATTAATATATAAAATATGCATTATTATGCATATTTGTGTAATATTTTTATATATTAGCAGTATAATTTTAATTTAAAGTAGAAAAATTTAATAGAGTTGTTGAAGTAAGTAGCGCTCTATAAATTTCAACATATAGTTTGTTTCATTTATTTTTATTTGAGTAAGTATAGTTTTATAGGGGTAGCTTGAGAAACTACTCCTGACTATACTGTTTTAAGGAAATTTTAATTTATATTTAATTCAACTCATAAGTAATTGAAAATAATTTTTAAGCAATTTAACATTGAGTACGATACTGGTCTTTTCAATAATCGCTATATATTTTGGCCTAATTATGGCTATTTCTTATTTTACTTCAAGAAATAGTAGTGATGAATCTTTTTTTACTGGAGATAGAGAATCACCTTGGTTTTTAGTTGCTTTTGGTATGGTTGGAGCAGCCTTATCAGGAGTTACTTTTGTCTCTGTTCCTGGAATGGTAGGGAGTAACTATTTTTACTTTTTTCAATTTATTTTAGGTAATGTTGTAGGTTATTTATTTATCACTTTTGTTTTAATACCATTGTATTTCAAATTAAAATTGGTTTCCATATATGGTTATTTAGAAGATCGTTTTGGAATTAAAACTAGAAAAACAGGCTCTCTGTTTTTCTTAGTTTCTCAATCATTTGGTGCTGCATTGCGACTATTACTTGCAGCTAAAATATTACAATTTGCATTTTTTGATAAACTCCAAATTCCATTTTTTATAACCGTAATCATTATACTTTTACTTGTTTGGCTATACACAAATAAATCAGGAATTAAAACTATTGTTTGGACTGATACTTTACAAACATTTTTTTTAATCTCTGCTGCCGTTCTTACTATTTTTGCTATTACCACTTCATTAAATCTTTCTTTATCAGAATCTATAACTGAGGTTACAAGCCATAAATATTTTAAAATATTTAATTGGGATCATAAATCTGGAAATTATTTTTACAAGCAATTTATTGCAGGGATTTTAATAGCGATTGCAATGATGGGGCTCGATCAAAATATGATGCAAAAAACATTGACATGTAAAAATAGATGGGATGCACAAAAAAATACACTAACCTTTAGTATGATATTGGCAGTTACCCAATTTTTGTTTCTTGGCTTAGGTGTTTTATTATATATTTATGCTGAAAAGCATAATATTTCTTTACCAATAGGTGAGAACGGAGTGTTTTTAGATACCGATACTCTTTTTCCAAATATTGCATTAAACTATTTAGGCATAATTGCAGGAATTAGTTTTTTATTAGGAATAATAGCCGCATCTTTTTCAAGTGTAGATTCCGCTTTGACGGCATTAACAACATCATTCACATACGATTTTTTAGATATAGAGCATAAATCTAGCCAAGAAAAAAAGAAAATTAAAAACCAAGTTTTATTTGGGTTTTCACTAATAGTTTTTATCATTATAATGCTATTTTCAAATACTAGAGGAGACGTAATTTCGTTAATTTTTAAAGTTGCTGGATATACTTACGGACCTTTATTGGGATTATTCTTGTTAGGAATGTTTACAAAGATAAATGTTAAAGATAAGTGGGTGCCTTTGGTTTGTATAGTTTCTCCATTTTTAACTTATTTTTTAAGTATCTATTTAAAAAGTGCGTTTAATTTTGATTTTGGTTTTATCAATATCGCCGTAAATGCACTTTTAACCATCATAGGATTAATAATTTTAAAGAAAAAGTAATTAAATAATATGCCTATAAATTTAATAACGGAACAATCTTCATATTACGATAATTTAGAAAATATGAGCGTTAATGAACTGCTCATCAACATTAATAGTGAAGATAAAAAAGTACCATTGGCGGTTGAAAAGTCAATTCCACAAATAGAAAATTTGGTTGTTAACCTTGTAGATAGATTTGAAAATGGAGGCCGTCTTTTTTATATTGGAGCTGGCACTAGTGGAAGATTAGGTGTCTTAGATGCTTCAGAATGTCCGCCAACTTATGGTGTGCCTGATAATTGGGTAATTGGTTTAATTGCAGGAGGAGATAGCGCTTTTAGAAAAGCGGTTGAAAATGCAGAAGATGATAATGAACAAGCTTGGAAAGATTTACAGGCATTTAATATAAACGAAAACGATGTTTTGGTTGGTATTGCTGCATCTGGCGGAACACCTTATGTTATAGGAGGTCTAGAAGAAGCTAATAAAAATGGTGTTCTTACTGGATGTATTACATGTAATTTAAACTCTAAAGTTGCAGCAGTTTCAAAATATCCTATAGAAGTTATTGTTGGCTCAGAATTTGTTACGGGTAGTACCCGAATGAAAGCGGGAACAGCACAAAAATTAGTACTAAATATGATTACAACCTCATTAATGATAAAATTAGGAAGAGTCGTTGGTAATAAAATGGTTGATATGCAATTAACTAATAAAAAATTAGTTAAACGTGGTACTTTGATGATTGCTAAAGAACTTGGTATAGATGATATTATGGCTAAAAAATTACTTATGAAACACAAAAGCGTAAGAAATGCAATTGAAAATTATAGAAAAATCTAAATTTTCTTTGTAATTTTAAGCCAAATAAATAAAGCCCCGATTTGTGTATCTCACAAAATTGGGGTTTGTTAATTGTAAAGTAAAGATGACAAAAAAGACAGTATTTGGGCTGTTAGGAAAAAGCATTTCTTATTCGTTCTCTAAAAATTATTTCACCAAGAAATTTATTCAGTTACAACTGGACAACTATACTTATGTAAACTTTGATATTCCATCTATTGATGATTTTCCTCTGATAATAAATGAAAATATTAACTATTTAAAAGGAGTAAATGTAACTATTCCCTATAAAGAAAAAATATTTAAATATTTAGATATAATTGATGCTGATGCAGAAAAAATAGGAGCAGTAAATACGATTAAAATATTAAATGATTACCAATTAAAAGGGTATAATACAGATGCTTATGGATTTGAAAATTCATTAAATCCATTATTGCAAAACCATATAAAAAACGCTTTAATTTTAGGAACTGGTGGCGCTTCAAAATCTGTAGCCTTTGTTTTGGATAAGTTGAAAATAACTTATAAATTTGTTTCCCGGAATTCTAAAAATAAACAAACTATTACTTACAATGATATTGACGAGGTGCTAATTAATAATTGCCACCTTATTATTAACTGTACGCCATTAGGAACTTTTCCAGAGGTTGAACATTTACCTGATTTGCCTTATCAGTTTCTAACTAAGAAGCATTTTTTATACGATTTGATTTATAACCCAGAACTTACTTCCTTTTTGCAAAAAGGAAAAAATGTAGGAGCAATAATAAAAAACGGTGAAGAGATGCTAAAACTACAGGCAGACAAGTCATGGGAAATATGGAATTCTTAAAAAGTTAAAAAAATAAGGCAACTTTTTAAAAATAAAGCATCTAATTTTTAACATAGTTTTGCGAATTGAGAAGCTATTAGTATCTTTCAAAACTTTTAAAATAATTAATTATTCAGGAACTTTAAACATTATAAAATGTTAGACGAAAATATAGAGAAATTATCATCAGATGAAGCAACAGAAAATGCACAAAAAGAAGTTGAAAAAGAGGTAAAGGTAAAAGATGATAAAGTAGGAGAAAAAAAGGAAGAGTCTATAAAAGAAGAGATGAAGGCTGTTGAAAAAATGAGCGAAGAAGAAGCTAACGAAAAGAAGGTAGAGAGTGAGCCGAATGAAGTTGCTACAAAGGAAGAGCCTATAAAAGAAGAGATGAAGGCTGTTGAAAAAATGAGCGAAGAAGAAGCTGACGAAAAGAAGGCAGAGAGTGAGCCGAATGAAGTTGCTACAAAGGAAGAGTCTGTAAAAGAAGAGGTGAAGGCTGTTGAAAAAAAGAACGAAGAAGAAGTTGACAAAAAGAAGACTGAAAGTGAGCCGATTGAAGCTGCTACAAAGGAAGAACCTATAATAAAAGAAGAGATTAAAAAAATCCCTGTAATCGATTATGCAAAAATGACTTTAGAAGAGTTGGTTACATCTATCGAAAGTTTATTAAGCCAATTCCCTGTACAGGATATAAAAAATCAAATTGAAACTTTAAAATCTGATTTTATAAAAAAATTCAAAGTTTTTTTAGCAGAAAAAAAAGAAGTGTTTTTAAAAGATGGAGGAAACGAAATAGACTTTCATTATGTTTCTCCAGTTAAAAATAAGTTCAATGATCTTCTTTTTGAATTTAAAAAGAAACGCCAGCAATTTTATAGAGAAATTGAAAATAGCCAGAAGCAAAATCTTGAAAAACGATTACATCTAATTGAGCAATTGAAAGATTTGATTGACAAAGCGGAGGCTTCAACCATGTATAAAAACTTTAGAGTGTTACAAGATGAATGGCGTGAAGCTGGTCAAATTCCACATACGAAATATAATGATGTATGGCGTACATACCATCATCATGTGGAGCGTTTTTATGATTTACTACATTTAAATAACGATTTAAGAGATTTAGATTTTAAACATAATTTAGAAGAAAAAACCAAATTGGTTGAAAAGGCCGAAACTCTAGCCGAAGATAAAGATGTAAATCATGCTTTTAAAGAATTGCAAATTTTACATAAACTCTGGAAAGAAGATATTGGTCCCGTTGCAAGAGAGTTTCGTGAAGATGTTTGGGGGCGATTTAGTGAGGCTACTAAAAAAATTCATGATAAGAGACATGAATTTCAAGATAAAATAGATGCCAAATTACATGATAATGTTGCTTTAAAAATAGCTATTATAGAAAAAATAAAAACCATTAACATTGATAATATTACTTCGCATAAATTATGGCAAGATAATATTAAAACCCTAGAGGCTTATCGAGATGCGTTTTTTAAAGCAGGCAGAGTGCCAAAATCTAAAAATGAAGAAATTTGGCAATTATTTAAAGATGCTACTAGAGATTTTAATAAATCGAAAAATATTTTTTATAAAAGTTTGAAGCACGATCAGACAGAAAACTTGACAAAGAAAATGCATCTTGTGGATCAGGCTGAAAGTTTAAAAGACAGTGAAGATTGGGATATAGCTACCGAAGTTTATAAAAAAATTCAATCAGAATGGAGAAAAATAGGTCACGTACCTAGAAAAGACTCTGATAAAATATGGAAAAGGTTTAAAGATGCTTGTAATCATTATTTTGATAAGTTACACGACAAACAAGATGGATCTAATAAAGAACAAACCGAAATATTTAATAAGAAAAAAGATTTTTTAGAGCAATTTAAAGACTTAATAAGTCAAGAAGTTGATTTAACACTTGATATGGTTAACACCCATATTAAAGATTGGAAAGCTCTAGGAATGGTTCCTGTAAAAATGCGTCATATTGATTCGAAATTTAATAAAGTTATAGATATTGCGTATAAAAAATTAAATATAGATAAAGACGAAGCTGCATTTTTGAAATTCAAAAATAATGTTGATAGTTCTTTGGAGCAAAATGATGTTAGAAAATTAGATGGTGAACAACTTTTTGTAAGACGAAAAATTGATGAGTTGACAAAAGAGATAAAACAATTAGAAAATAATATTAGTTTTATTTCAAATGCTTCGGCAGATAACCCTTTAGTTAAAAATGTATATAAAAACATTGAAAATTATAATAAGAATTTAGATGTTTGGAAAAAGAAACTCTCCTATTTAAGGAAATTAGAATATTAAAAATTAATCCTGCATTAGCAGGATTTTTTTTGCATTTTATTATAAACCTGAGTTCGACTTAAAATTGGTTTATAGTTTGAGTGAATTTTTTCATAGACAATGCTAAATTTATGAAGGAATATCGAGGTATTTTAATGAAGTTTAGTGCGGTATATGGAAAATTCATCAAATCAAAAGAAATTCAAATAAAAGGCAATCTTTTTTGTATAAAATTTCTCAAATATCTAGATATTTAAAAATATTTTATCCTTCAAACCTTACCATTTATTTGAATTCTGTAAAAATAATTTTAAATCGAACTCAGGTTATAAATCACACACAAGTATTTCTTACTATATTTGTATTTCAAAAAAACAACCATTATGTCAGACGATAAAAAAGTAATTTTCTCCATGTCTGGAGTTAGTAAAACTTATAAAAGTAGTAACAAACAAGTTCTTAAAAATATATATTTAAGCTTCTTTTATGGAGCAAAAATCGGAATTTTAGGACTAAACGGTTCTGGTAAATCAACTTTATTAAAAATTATTGCAGGTATTGATAAAAATTACCAAGGCGATGTAGTTTTTTCTCCAAATTATACAGTTGGCTATTTATCACAAGAGCCACAATTGGATGATTCTAAAAATGTAATTGATATTGTTAAAGAAGGTGTTGCCGATACCGTAGCCATTTTAGACGAATACAATAAAATCAATGATATGTTTGGTTTGGAAGAAGTTTATTCTGACGCCGATAAAATGGAAAAATTAATGTCAAAACAAGCAGTTTTACAAGATAAAATTGATGCAGCTAATGCTTGGGAATTAGATACGCAATTAGAAATAGCAATGGATGCATTACGAACTCCCGAAGGCGATACACCTATTAAAAATTTATCGGGTGGTGAGCGTCGAAGAGTTGCTCTTTGTAGATTGTTATTGCAACAGCCCGATGTATTATTATTAGATGAACCAACAAATCATTTAGATGCAGAATCAGTACATTGGTTAGAACATCACTTGGCACAATATAAAGGTACCGTAATTGCAGTAACTCACGATAGGTACTTTTTAGATAATGTTGCCGGATGGATTTTAGAATTAGATAGAGGTGAAGGTATCCCTTGGAAGGGGAATTATTCATCGTGGTTAGAGCAAAAAACGGAAAGAATGGCTAAAGAAGAAAAAACAGCATCTAAACGCCAAAAAACTTTGCAGCGTGAATTAGAATGGGTAAAAATGGCGCCCAAGGGAAGGCATGCAAAATCAAAAGCTCGTTTGTCAAATTATGATAAATTGATGAGCCAAGACCAAAAACAAAAGGAAGAAAAGTTAGAAATTTATATTCCAAACGGCCCAAGATTAGGAAATAACGTAATTGATGCAGATGGAGTATCAAAAGCTTATGGAGACAAATTATTATATGAAGACTTAAATTTTAAATTACCACCCAATGGTATTGTTGGAATTATAGGTCCTAATGGAGCAGGAAAAACTACTATTTTTAGAATGATTATGGGTGAAGAAACGCCAGATAAAGGTCAGTTTGAAGTGGGAGATACTGCAAAAATTGCTTATGTAGATCAAAGTCACTCTGATATAGATTCTGAAAAAACAATATGGCAAAATTTTTCAAATGAGCAAGAATTAATCATGATGGGAGGTAAGCAAGTTAATTCTAGGGCTTACCTTGGAAGATTTAATTTTAGTGGCTCAGAACAAAATAAAAAAGTTTCAGCTTTGTCTGGTGGTGAAAGAAATCGATTGCATTTAGCAATGACTTTACGTAAAGAAGGTAACGTATTATTGTTAGATGAACCTACCAATGACTTGGATGTAAATACTTTACGAGCCTTAGAAGAAGGTTTAGAAAATTTTGCTGGTTGTGCCGTTATTATTTCGCATGATAGGTGGTTTTTAGATAGAGTTTGTACACATATTTTAGCTTTTGAAGGAGATTCCCAGGTGTACTATTTTGAAGGCAGTTTTTCTGATTATGAAGAGAATAAAAAGAAAAGATTGGGTGGTGATTTAATTCCAAAGCGTATAAAATATAAAAAATTAATTCGATAATTTAATTGGATGAATCCTAAAGTAAAGCAAGTTAAAACTCAAATATTATCAAAGGATTGGTACACTTTAAAGAAAGTTACATTTGATTATAAGCTGAGTAATGGTAATTGGGTTAATCAATCTCGAGAGTGTTATGATCGTGGAAACGGCGCCTGTATTTTATTGTATAATACCAGTAAGAAAACGGTTGTTTTAGTTAAGCAATTTCGTATGCCCACTTATGTGAATGGCCACGAAAATGGTATGATGATTGAGGTTTGCGCAGGAGTTTTAGACGGAGACGACCCGGTTACATGTATTATTAAAGAAACAGAAGAAGAAACAGGTTATCAGATTAAAAATGTCAAAAAAGTTTTTGAATCTTATATGTCTCCAGGAGCTGTTACTGAAATTCTTCATTTTTTTATAGCTGAATATGATAAAGAAATGAAAATTAGTGATGGGGGTGGTTTAGATGCAGAGCATGAAGATATTGAAATATTAGAAATTGATTTCACAAAAGCAATTAAAATGATAAAGACGGGTGAAATTAGTGATGCCAAAACAATTATGTTATTGCAATATGCCCAAATAAACGAGTTGATAGCTTAAGGCTTTAAATTGTTTACTTTTTTGTATTCAAATCATAAATATAAAATATGATTTTGGTACAAGAAAATTTTCTACATTATTTATGGATGCACCAGTTATTTGCAATAAATAACTTGCAAACTGTAAATAATGAGTCTCTTCAAATTTATAAAGTAGGAACTTATAATTTAAATTCTGGGCCAGATTTTTTTAATGCCAAAATCGAAATAGAATCTCAACTTTGGGCAGGAAATGTTGAAATTCATGTAAAATCATCTGATTGGTATTTGCATCAACATGAGCAAGATAATAATTATGATAATGTTGTATTGCATGTAGTTTGGGTTCATGACACTGAAGTATATCAAAAAAATAATGTTGTAATTCCAACATTAGAATTAAAGCCTCTCGTATCTAAAAATATACTTAGTCAGTATCAAAAATTATTTTCAAAAGAACAAAAATGGATCAATTGTGAAAACTATATTGGTTCGATTGATAAATTCACTTTGAATAATTGGTTAGAAGTTTTGTACTTTGAAAGATTACAACAAAAATCAGAATTAATACTTGAATTATTAAAAAAATCTGCCAATGATTGGGAAGCAGTTTTATTTCAATTATTAGCTAAGAATTTTGGACTTAAAGTAAATGGAGATGCCTTTTTGAATTTATCAAGCTCATTTGATTATAAGATTATAAAAAAGGAAAGAGATCAACTTCTAAATTTAGAAGCCTTGCTATTTGGACAATCTGGATTTTTGGAAGAAGAAAAAGAAGATGGCTATTATAAAAATTTACAAAAGGAATACCATTATCTACAACTGAAATATCATTTGGAGCCTCTTTTTAATGGGCAATTTCAGTTTTTTAGACTAAGACCAAATAATTTTCCAACAATTCGATTAGCACAATTTGCCATGTTGAATTTTACACACCAAAATTTGTTTTCAAAAATTTTAGAAGCAAAAAATATGGAAGATTTTTACAAGATATTTAAAGTGAAAACTTCTAATTATTGGGAGCAGCATTACAGTTTCAATTCTAAATCGGTTAAACGGTCAAAATATGCAACGAAACCTTTTATCAATTTACTACTGATTAATACGATAATACCTTTAAAATTTATGTATAATAAATATACAGGTAATCTAGATAATGAATTTATTATCAAATTAATGAAACAGATGCCATTTGAAAAAAATAGTATTATTGATAAGTTTGAAAATTTGCTAAATAATAATTTGATTAAGAAAAAACAAATTACCAATGCTTTTGAAAGTCAAGCATTTTTACAATTAAAAACTGCACATTGTAACAGTCAAAAATGTTTACAATGTGCAGTTGGAAATTCTTATTTAAAGCGTTAATTATTCCGAAATATGATTGTTATAATCTACAATACTTTGTTGTACAATTTCTTTAGCGATTTCGGCACTTTGAAATTGAGTAACCTCAACGGTTTTGTGTTCTAGTTTTTTATAATCTTCAAAAAAACTTCGTAATTCTTTAATAAAATGAGGTGGTAATTCTGATATATCATTAAAGTGATTCACACTCATATCATTTTCTGCAACAGCAATAATTTTATCATCGTGTTCGCCTCCATCTAGCATTCGCATTACACCAATAACTTTTGAAGAAACAACACACATGGGTACAATTGTAACTTGCGAAAGCACTAAAATATCTAGAGGATCATTATCATCACAATAAGTTTGAGGAATAAAACCATAATTTGCTGGGTAGAAAATAGAAGAGTATAAAACTCTATCTAATTTTAACATACCACTATCTTTATCTAACTCGTACTTTGCTCGATTACCTTTAGGAATTTCAATAATTCCATTTACTATTTCGGGAGAATTTTCACCTAAACTCACTTTATGCCAAGGATTGTTTTTGTCGATTTGCATTTTTTATTTTTTACAAAATTACCTATTTTTTTAGAGTAATACTTTTTTTAAGATGTATTTTTCCAAAAATTATAATTAATACTCCAATAATTGATTACTATCCCTCTAGATAATTCATAACTTTTTAAGAAAACACTAAGCATTAGTATGTACTAAAAGAATAATAAAAAACTCCCTTTTGAAAGAAAGGGAGTCTAAAATTTGATTTTGAAATTAAGCAATAACCATTTTTTTTGTTAAATTTTCAATCTCTAAGTGTAGAAGTTGTAACGATTTTTCACTAGTATCTAATTCAGAAAGAATATTAATTTTAGTACTTTCAAATTTATCTTTTAAATCAATAAACAAATTTTGATAGTAATTAATTCCTTCACTTAAATTTTTAGAAAAAGTCATTAAATACTTTTCTTGTTTTTTAGTTAGAGAGTCACTTGTTTCTTCAATGTTATTTTTAAGATAATCGATATAAAGATTTAATTCTTTGATAAACATATTTGGTCTATCGTCTCTTGAAATAATATTTACTCTCCCATAAATATGATCTGTAATTTCTTTTAAGCTCATAACCTTAGAGAAATATGCCATATTAGGACCAGGACAAACAGAAACGCCATCTTTTTCAACTTTATTATCGATTTTATTGACTAAAAGAGCCGATGTGCCTAAACCAACACATATACACGATTTTTCAATAATTTTTTGAAACCTACTTTTATATTCACTTGTAGAAACTTCTTCAATATCTAACTCTTTAATTTTATTGCGTTGATATTGGCGAGAAGCTGTACAAATACTATTTTCGGTAAATTCTTTATTTGAAGATAAAAATTCTTTAGGACAAGGACTACCAGGTTTACCTTTTACTACCTTAGCCATTTTTTCAATGTCTTTGGTATTTCCTTTTAAGCTATTAAATGGAACACCTAAAGGAGAAATATTACTCAAATAAAGATCATCTTCTTTAGCGTCCATCAATATATTGATAGTAGCATCATCAACAGTAGTTGCTTCAGGAACTAATAAAAAAGGTGACCCCCAACCAACAGAATCGACATTATAGTGTTCAATTAAAAATTCATGTTCTTCATCAGTTCCAACGCCTCCTTGTGCCGTAATTTTTAATTCTAAATTGCTATTTGGAGTAATTCTATTTTTATTTTCAAGTGCTGATAATAATACCTCATGAACTGTTTGAATTAAACTTTCTTTATTAATTCTAAATTCTTCTAAAATAGGCCCCATCAAAAAACCATCGGTTGCGAAGGCGTGACCACCGCAATTTAAACCAGATTCTATTCTATATTCAGAAACCCAAATTCCTTTTTTAGCTAAGAATTTACCTTGAATTAAAGCAGATCTATAATCGCTTACTTTTAAAACAATTTTCTTTTTGATTTCACCTTTTTCATTTGGGAAAAAGTCATCAAATTGCTCAATGTAGCTATACAATCTTGGGCTCATCCCTGCTGATAAAATTAATGATGATTCTAAATCACTATTTGCAAAGCCTCTTAAGGCAGCATGGGCATCATTAAATTCGGTTGGTAGTTTTTCACCATCTTTAAAATTATCTTTATCGACCTTGGTCATGATATTTACATCAATGCTACCCATGGTTAAGTTGTCTTTTACCCAGTTTTTTAATTCAGTTAAACTGAAATTTTTATTAGATAATTTTTTGAATTCTTTTTTTATTGAAGAACTATCAGGTAACATGCTTAAATATTCTTTTAAACCATTACTTTTTTCAATAGTTGTGTTTTTTAATTCTTCAAACTTCTTTTCAGCCAATTGATTGATTAGATTCAAATAAGAAGTAACCCTTTTAGCTCTGAAATCTTCAATTTTTTCAGAAATAGCATTGTAGGGCATTTCAAACTTTTCACAGTACATTTTTCTTAATTTCTCAAGAAGAATGTCATCAACTACTGAAATGACAGAATCCATACCGTATTGAGCTACCTTTAAAGGTGTATCAATCGTAAATCCAATTCCCATAACAGGAATATGAAATGAATGTTTTTTTGACATTATAATATAGTTTTATTAATTATTTTAACTTATTGATATTTAGTTTTTTGTGTAATTTATTTTTAATTATAATTTTGATATAACTTTCAAAAGTAAACCATTTTTCTTTTTATAAACTGATATTTATCATATTTAAAACTAAAGGTAATAAATAGTTGATAAAACTGAAGCATAAAAAAACCCATCCAATTGGACAGGTTTTGTTTCATTAAAAAAGTTAAAGCTTAAATATTAAATTGCTCTTACATTTACTGCGTTTAGTCCTTTTTTACCTTCTTTTAATTCGAATTCAACTGCGTCTCCTTCTTTAATTTCATCAATTAAACCTGAGATGTGAACGAAATGTTCTTTGTTTGAATCGTCTTCAGTTATAAATCCAAAACCTTTTGAATCATTGAAGAATTTTACTGTACCTTGTAACATTGTATATAATAATTTTAGGGTACAAAGATAGTGTTATTTTTTAGATTTTAGAAAAAAAATAAATTTGTTTTATTTTTTTATTTTTTTGAATTAAAACAGGCTAAATAAATACCAAAAACTAAACCCAATAAGGAAAAATATCCCCATAAAGCTTAGGATTTTCATTGGTATAGAAGGGTGAAATTCTTTTGGGGTATGTTTACCACTTATTAAAATAAAGTTTGCAATGGCATAAAAAGGTGCAGTTAAAAATGATAATATGGTTGCTATTTTGATAAAAGTAATCATATTAGTTTTAAAAAAGGAGAGAATCAAGATGGTTCCAATGGCTAATAAAGTAATCCAAATAATATAAAACGATTTATTTTTTTTATCTAGAATTAGCTCACTACTTTTTGCCATAGCTCTTGGCGAGGCATCTAAAGTTGTAAGAGTTGTGCTAAACATAGTAGTAAAAGCAGCTATAGCAATAAAAATAGCAGCTCCTTTCCCTAAATTTGCTGTGTAAAGATTTATCAATTGTTTGGCAAATTTATTGGCACTAGTGCTTATTTCTTCTCCTGAATTATACATAACAAAAGTACCCAAAGCCATAAAACTAATACCTAATATTAATGTAGCTGCAAAGCCAATATTAAAATCAAATAATGATTGTTTTACACTTAGTTTTGTGTCATTGTTTTTACTTTTTTCAATAGTCCATAGCGAGTGCCAAGTAGACACATCTAATGGTGCAGGCATCCAGCCTAAAAAAGCAATTAAAAAGCTAATTTCAATACTCCCTTTTGGAAGTATAGGTAAAAAAGAAAAGGTAGCATCAGTTTTGGAATAAGCTATTATTACTGCCACAATTGAGCTTATTGCAAGAATGACGATAATAAACTTCATGAGTTTATCTAAAACTTTATACTTTCCTTTTAATAGAAAAACAAAACTAATTGCAGTTATTATAATACTCCAAATGGTTAGGTTTTGAGTGAACCCAAAAAGATTACTTGCTAAGCCAGCTGTTACAATGGTAACAGCTGCTTGGATGGTGAACATGGTTAAAAAAGTTAGTATAAAATAAGTGATTAAAACACCTTTGCCTAATTTTTTATAGCCATCAATTAAGCTTTCTCCAGTAGCAGCGGCATATCTTGGTCCGTATTGAAAAAATGGATATTTGAATAAATTAACTAATAAAAGTGCCCATAGTAAACCAAATCCAAAATCAGCACCAGCTCTTGTAGATTGTACTAAGTGAGAAACGCCAATAGCAGCACCAGCAAATAATAAACCTGGTCCAAGTGATTTTAAAAATGTTTTTTTACTTTTTTTCATAGAAATGATATAGCTAGTTTTTGCAAAACTAACTATTTGGTTGTAATAATTTCTGCAAGTAATTTTTTAGCTCTCAGTAGTTTAACTTTAATATTATTCATTGGCTCATCAATTTTGTTAGCGATTTCTTTATAAGATAATTCTTGAAAATAACGTAAATTTATTACTTCCTGATAATGAGGTTTTAGTTGCCTAATATATGCTTTTAATTGAGCTAGATTTTGTTTTTGAATTAATATATCTGCAGGAGAAGGCTCTTCGTCAACAATTTGATGAATTTCTGGGTGGTGTTTATTAATAGAAATTGTTTCTGTTTTTTTCTTTCTTAAATGATCAATATAAAGATTACTAGAGATTGTAAATAACCATGTTTTAAATTGATAATTTTCATCAAAAGTCGCTATTTTATCAAATGCTTTTGCGAAAGTTTTAATAGTAATATCTTCTGATTCATCTTCATTTTTGCATTTATTAAATTGAAAATGATAAACATCTTTCCAGTAGGTATTTAGTAATAAACTAAATGCTTTTTGATTGCCTTTTTTGGCTTGAACAACTAATAATGCAATGTCTATTTTATCACCCATTTAGTTTTTACCATTGTTTTGGTGGAGAAAGAATATTTTTTGTAAAAATATACAATTGGATAAATATAAGAGAAATTTCATATAATGGTGCGAAAATAATCAAATCTTTTTCTTGAAGAAGCTTAGCCGATTTACCAATAATAAGATACCAAATAATAAACCGAAAAGTAATTAGCACTAATGTTATTGTTGTATTTATCTGTAAAACTAATAACAGAACGGCTAATACCCAAAATAATATTTGACTTATATAAAAAAGACCAAGCAATAATTTATGAAAATTTTTGTAATGATTTGCTGTAGTAATATGTCTTCTTTTTTGGCTTATCCATTTTTTAAAATGGGTTTCAGGTTTTGAAACGGTAAAACTACTTTTACTAAAGCAGATTTCGGTGTTTTGTTTGTTTGAAACCTCATTAATAAATAAATCATCATCACCAGAGGTAATGTGCATGTGCTTTTGAAATCCTTTATTTTTGGTGTAAACAGCCTTTTTGTAAGCCATATTTCTGCCAACTCCCATATATGCTTTCCCAATTTTCGCATATGAAAAATATTGAATGGCGGTAATTAAAGTTTCAAATCTAATGAGTTTGTTTAAAAAAGAGTTTTCAATTTTTTGATATGCTCCATAGCCTAAAATAATTTCTTTTTCGCCATTAATATGGGAAGTTATTTCGGTAATCCAATTAGAACTTATGGGTTTGCAATCCGCATCGGTTAAAACTAAATAATTATTATTTGCAGTGTCTATTCCTAAGCTTAAAGCTGATTTTTTTCCTTTGGCTTCTTTGTTTTGGATAGATTGAATTTGAATAGAAAGCTTTGAAGAACTATATTTCAATTGAAAATCCTCCATAATTTTCAAAGTATCATCTGTAGAAGCATCGTTAACCAAAACTATTTCAAATTTCGGATAGCTCTGATTTGCAATAAATGGAAGATTTTTTTGTAAATTATTGGCTTCATTTTTTGCACAAATAATTACAGATACTGGTAGCGTTTGATGTTTTCTTTTTATAGGTTTTAAAAAAGAAAATTTTCCGAAAAGAAATAAATAAAAAAAAGTTTGAATGATAATTATAATACAAAATGTAATAAAAATCAACATCTTACTTTAAGATATTTTTTTAACATCAATAGTCGATTCAATATTGTCTAAGTTTGTATCACATCCATCTTCATTACCACAACCACAGGTAATTCCTTTTTCTTTCATTTTCACATTTTTACCAGCACAGGTGCCATCAAATTCACCATCTTTTTTTGCCCAAATTTTAATAGCAATTCCAGCAAAAGCTAATCCTAATAGTAAAATGCTTAATAATATAAGTTTCATAGTAACTATAATTTAGTTTTCAGGTTACAAAGTTAATTATTTAAAAATGGACTTACGATATTAATGTTACTTTTTGTTTATACTTAGACGAAAGAGTCGATATAAAATTACTAGATAAAATTCTTCAATTTTTCTAAAAACAAATCGGTATCTTGCTTAAAATCATCTGCAATAAAATTGCTATCGGCTTTACATTTAGCTTTTAAAAGTTTCATGTCAGCATTCCATTGGTTGCCATCAAAAAAAGCCAATCCTTTAAAATCTCTTACTTTGTATAGTGATTTTTCACCATAGCAGGTGCCTAAATAAACACGGTTTAAATTATTTTGCGCAGCCCAATTTATGACACTAAACATCATAAATTTACCTAGAGATAAGTTTTGATAATTCATATCAAAAAAAGAAAACCAGTAATGTAAAGTGTCCTTTTCTATTATGGTGATTACATAACCAATCTTTTTATTTTGAATTTCAAATTCAAAAATATGACTTATGCTTTTGGCTTTTAAAATATAGTTTAATCGTTCGGAATTTAAGCCTTCGCTAAACCTTTTTTTTCCATAATCTAAACAGAATTCTTGAAACTCTTTATTGAGAATATCAAATTTATCAATCGGTGTCACTTTAAAAACTGGCTCTATCTCGGCTATTTTTTTAGCAACTCTTCTGTTTTCTGATGACTCTTTGAAGTTTGCAATATCAACCCGTAAACTTCTTGCTAAATAATAAGTTTCATATTTTAAATCTAAGTTATTGGAATAGGGAAGAAACCCCTTGTTGTAAATTTCGGGTATTTCAAATTGATTTTCTTTTATACAATAAGTTGCATAATTAAAAGTGTAGGTACTATAATCTACAAAACTTTCTGATTTGAATATTTTCATGAATTCATTTTATAAAACAAATTTACATGAATATGGTTTGATTTGCAAAGCTACCTGTTTGAAAAAGAGTCATCGGGTAAATTTGTTAAACCCGATGACTAGTTTTAGTGTTAAGCTTCTTCTTTTATCAACTCCTTTTGAATGTTTTGCGGCACAGGTTCAAAGGAAGCAAACGTAGTTTTAAAAGTAGCTCTTCCTTGAGTTTGTGAACGTAAACTGGTAGAGTATTTATACATTTCAGCTAGAGGAACTTTGGCTTTAATAATTTGATGTTTACCATCGCTATCTAATCCCATAATAATGGAACGTCTTGACTGTAAATCGGTCATTACATTACCCATTAATTCTTCAGGAACTCTTACTTCTAAATCTTGAACTGGTTCCATTAATTTAGGTTTTGCAGCTAAAAAAGCAGCCTTAAATGCATGGGCACCAGCTATTTTAAAAGAAATATCATTAGAATCTACCGAGTGCATTTTACCATCGTAAACCATTACTCTAATGTCTCTAGCGTAAGAGCCGGTTAACGGGCCTTCTTCCATCACTTCTAAAATTCCTTTCATTACAGCGGGTAAATACCGAGTGTCAATTACTCCACCGGTGATGCAATTGTAAAAAATTAATTTACCACCCCATTTTAGTTCAACTTCTTCTTTTCCTCTAAGATTAAATCCTTCTGGCTCGTCCATACCTTCATGCCATGGTTCAATTTTAAGGTGAACTTCACCAAATTGACCAGATCCACCAGATTGCTTTTTGTGTTTGTAACTTTTTGATGCAGGGCGTTGAATGGTTTCTCTATATGCAATTTTTGGTTGTTCAAATTCAGCTTCAATTCCATAAATATTTTTTAGAGCCCAATCTATGGTTGCCAAATGTAATTCGCCTTGGCAGGATAAAATCAATTGTTTTAACTCTGTTGAATATTTGATAACAACTGTGGGGTCTTGGCTGTGAATTTTTTTGAGTACTTCATTCAGTTTTTCTTCATCTTTTTTGTTAACAGCACTCACTGATTTTCTAATTCTAGCTTCAGGAAAAATAATTGGTTTTATAGTTATTTCATGACCCTCGGTATGTAAGGTGTCATTAGTTTCTGTATTTTTTAATTTTAAAGTTGCTCCAATATCACCAGCGGTTAGTTTGTCAACAGCATGTCGTTTTTTACCATCCATAATGAATAATTGGTTCAAACTTTCTACC
Organism: Flavobacteriaceae bacterium; assembly: GCA_030626795.1. Classification (GTDB taxonomy): domain Bacteria; phylum Bacteroidota; class Bacteroidia; order Flavobacteriales; family Flavobacteriaceae; genus Lutimonas. The sequence continues at coordinate 1,514 of DAOUTI010000014.1, read as the reverse complement.
TCACCATTTCTTGAGTTTACCAAACGATCATTTTGTTTTATTTCACCAGATTTTACTTTAAAAAATGTGATTTGACCTAAATTTGGTTCATGAAAAGTTTTAAAAATAAATAAAGATGTTGGCTCACTAGATTTACATATAATTTCATTGCCTTCTATGCTTTGTTCGGGTTTTAAATCGGCTGCAGCCGGAGCTACATTATCAATAAAGCCCATCAATCTTCCGCTGCCCATATCATTTAATGCCGAAACACAAAAAACAGGAAATAATTCATGATTTATCATTCCTTTTTTAATCCCTAATCGCATTTCATCTTCATTCAAAGTGCCTTTATCAAAATAAAGTTCCATCAATTCTTCATCATTTTCGGCAGCTTTTTCAACCAATTCATTATGTAAAGAATCGGCCATTTCTTTTTGGTCTTTAGGAATTTCTAATTTCTCCGGTTTTCCACCCTCAGGTTTAAACTTGTACACTTTCATTTTTAAAACATCAACAATACATTGTGCCCCATCAATTATTATAGGGTATTGTATTTTAACCGCATTGTTTCCTACTAAATCAACAATACTTTGAAAACTTTGGTCAAAATTAGCTTGTGGATGGTCAATTTGATTGATTACAAATAGGGTTGGTTTACTAAACCGATTGATATATTCCCAAATAATTTCTGTACCAACTTCAACACCATGTTGGGCATTGATTACTGTTACTAAAGAATCGGCAACTCGCATGGTAGAAGCAATTTCTCCAATAAAATCATCTAAACCTGGAGTGTCAATAATATTAATTTTGTAGTTACGCCATTCGGTGTGAAGTGGGGTGGCAAAAATTGAAGTTTCTCTTTCTTGCTCAATTGGATGGTAGTCGGCTACAGTATTTTTATCTTCTACGGAACCTCTTCGGTTTAATAAGCCGGCTTCAAAAAGCATGGTTTCGGCAAGCGTAGTCTTGCCGCTGTTATGAGATCCAACTATTGCAATGTTTTTGATGTGTTTTTCGTCGTATATTTTCATGAGATTAGCTTTAAGGTTAACACCTATAAAGTTAAGCAATTTTAGGTAAAGTATTTTATGATAAATATCAGAAGTAAAAATTTATAGTAATAAATTTTAGGATTATTTAATTTCTAAAAATGATAATAAGGCATCTAAACTTTTTTTAGGAGATTCTTCCATGGGAACATGACCAGAATTTTTTAAAATAACTAAAGTGCTATTTTGTATATCACTTTGAAATCGGTAGGCATTTTCGGTAGGTATTAATAAATCTTGTTCTCCCCACAAGATAAGTGTTGGTTGTTTGATACTTTTAATTTTTTGAATTGGGCTTGAAGTTTTAAAAAATGTCATTCGATCTATTAAAGCTTGCCGATTTCCTTTTCTTAGCGTAAGTTCAAAATACTGATCAACAAGAGATTCTGTAACTTTTGTTTTATCATAATACACATTTTCTACACTATTTTTAACTAAAAAACGTGGCGTAATATAAGTCATCAATTTATTTAAAACCGG
>DAOUTI010000152.1 GCA_030626795.1 Flavobacteriaceae bacterium | reverse complement strand
CCATTAATTTCAGGTTCTGTCTTAACATTTGAACATGAAGAGCACCAGCGTAAATTGGCTTTCGATAAAGTAATTATGCTTGCTGGTGGTATTGGTTATGGCAAAAAAGAAGATAGTTTAAAAGACACACCAAAAAAAGATAATGCTATCGTAATTTTAGGTGGTGATAATTACAGAATAGGAATGGGTGGTGCTGCAGTTTCATCGGCAGATACGGGGGCATTTAACACTTCTATCACTTTAAATGCAGTACAGCGTTCCAATCCTGAAATGCAAAAAAGAGCGGCAAATACTATTAGAGCAATGGTAGAAAGTGACAATAATAAAATCGTTTCTATTCACGACCATGGTGCTGGTGGACATTTGAATTGCTTATCAGAATTGGTAGAAGAAACTGGTGGCGAAATCAATTTAGATGCTTTACCAATTGGAGATAAAACTTTATCTGCCAAAGAAATTATTGGTAACGAATCACAAGAAAGAATGGGCTTGGTAATCCATCCAAAAGATTTAGATCTTTTACATAAAATTGCCGATAGAGAACGCGCACCAATGTACGAAGTTGGAAAAGTGACCGATGATTTAAGATTTTCTTTTAAATCTGCTAAAACAGAAAAAAGTCCGATGGATTTTGATCTTGCAGATATGTTTGGAAGCTCACCTCACACCATAATGAAAGATAAATCTTTAAATAGAAAATACGACAAAGTTGATTATACTAACGATGCTATTTACAAATATGTAAGTCAGGTTTTACAGCTAGAAGCTGTAGCTTGTAAAGACTGGTTAACCAATAAAGTAGATCGCTGCGTGGGTGGTAAAGTTGCCAAACAACAATGTGCAGGCCCTTTACAATTACCCTTAAACGATGTTGGCGTAATGGCTTTAGATTATAAAGGAATTAAAGGAATTGCAACCAGTATTGGTCACGCTCCTGCAAGTGCTCTAATTGACGAAAAGGCTGGCTCACGAAATTCAATTGCCGAGGCTTTAACTAATATTATTTGGGCGCCTTTAGAAAATAATTTGAAATCTGTTTCTTTATCTGCCAATTGGATGTGGCCTTGTAAAAATGAAGGTGAAGATGCACGTTTGTACAACGCTGTAGATGCTATTTCAAAGTTTGCTATCGAGTTAGGCATCAACGTTCCTACGGGTAAAGATTCTTTATCTATGAAACAAAAATATGCCAATGAAGAAGTGATTTCTCCAGGAACGGTAATTATTTCGGCAGCTGGACAATGTTCCGATATTAGAAAAGTAATCGAACCTGTTTTACAAAATGTTACAGATAACCAAATTTATTATATAGATTTTTCTAAAAGTAATTTTGAGTTAGGAGGTTCTAGTTTTGCTCAAATTAGAAATAAAGTTGGAGATAAAACACCAACTATTAACGATTCTGCATATTTTAAAAGTGCTTTTAACACTATTCAAAACCTAATAAAAAGTGATTTAATTTTGGCTGGTCACGATATTTCTGCTGGAGGAATGATTACTACTTTGCTAGAAATGTGTTTTGCTGATAATAATTTAGGAGCAAAAATTGATTTGAGCGATATAGCCGAAAAAGATGCGGTTAAAATTTTATTTGCAGAAAATAGTGGGATTATTTTTCAAACTTCCAATGCCACTGAAGTTGAAAAAGTTTTAAATAATAATAAAATAGAATTCCATAATATTGGTTTCGCTATTGCGGAAGAAAAATTAGAAATCACAAATTTAGATTTACAATTTAATATTGCAGATTATCGTGATATTTGGTTTAATACCTCCTACCTACTTGATGATAAGCAAACTGCTGATAATTTAGCAAAAGAACGTTTTGATAATTATAAAAAACAACCATTAAAATATACTTTCCCAAAGCACTTTACAGGACTTCTCGACTCCGCTCGAAGTGACAAAAAACGACCAAAGGCAGCAATTATTCGCGAAAAAGGATCGAATAGTGAACGTGAAATGGCAAACGCTATGTATTTGGCTGGTTTTGATGTAAAAGATGTACACATGACCGATTTAATTTCGGGTCGTGAAAACTTAGAAGACATTCAGTTTATTGGTGCTGTTGGCGGTTTTTCAAATTCAGATGTTTTAGGTTCGGCGAAAGGCTGGGCAGGAGCATTTTTATACAATGAAAAAGCAAATAAAGCTTTGAAAAATTTCTTTGACAGAGATGATACGTTATCAGTTGGTATTTGTAACGGCTGTCAGTTATTTATGGAATTGGAAGTGATTAATCCTGAGCATAAAGTTCATGGAAAAATGTTACACAACAATTCTCACAAGCATGAAAGTAATTTTACTTCGGTAAAAATTCAAGAAAACAACTCGGTAATGTTATCCTCTTTAGCAGGAAGTACTTTAGGTGTATGGATTAGCCATGGCGAAGGTAAATTTAATTTCCCTTACGGGGAAGATAAATATAATATTGTAGCCAAATATGGTTATGATGCTTACCCTGCAAACCCTAATGGATCGGACTTTAACACAGCAATGATGGCTAGTGATAATGGTCGCCATTTGGTAATGATGCCACACATTGAACGCTCCACTTTTCAATGGAACTGGGCAAATTATCCAAACGGAAGAAATGATGAAGTAAGTCCGTGGATTGAGGCTTTTGTTAATGCTAGATTATGGATTGAGAAGAAATAATATTATCGGTTAGTCTAAGAAATCGTAGAGAAATTTAAAACTCTTCCTTTTCAATTAAGCACTTAACCAAGCCAAATATTCTTCTTTTGGTAAAGGTGCCAAAACCTGTATGTTTTTTTAGCCTTTGCAAGGTTTTCGTGTTTTTAGTTTACCCACATTTTAATTGCATAGTTATATGCAAGTCCAATAGATATTGCTAGTCCAAAACTCAGCAAGGTTCCTATCAATATGTATTCCGTAAGCTTACGGTCTTTTGCTTTTGAGAGGTCGCCAAATCGAAATACTGATTTCGCTGCAATTAGCAATCCTATCGCTTGCCATTGACTAAGTATGATGAAACCAAAAACAAATAACCTTTCTAAAATGCCAATATATTTTCCAGCTTGTTCTAGTGAGTCCTCGGAGCCATCTTCTTCAAAATTCCATTTACTCATTATTAATTTCATTATGATAGAGGATACAGAAATTATAGAAATCAGTGCAAGAATTAAGATTAGAGATTCAATTGAATAAAATTGATTTATATTTATTTGATATGGCTCATAAATGTAAACTACTATTCCAATAATAATGAAGTGAGCAATTTGGTCTAGAACAAAAAGCAGTTGGGAGTTTATTTTTTTATCAATGTTTAATTTGATTAAGTCAATTATATAATGACTTGCAATTATTATAACTATGGCAGACCAATATTTCCATTCAAATTTTAATACTATAAGTAGTGCTAAAGTGTGAACAACTAAATGTAGATATAAGTAAATAGATTTATACTTTTTTTGCTTTTTATCTTCGACCCATTTGTTAGGTTGAAAGACAAAATCACCTAATGTGTGGGCAATTATTAATTTTAAAATTAGTGAAATCATTTTTTTTTAAAATTGTTTTTTATAATAACTGTTAAGGCTCATTATTTCTTCATAACCACCCCTTTTCAACGCTTCGCTCACACTACTTTGTGATTTGTTCAATAGTTTAGCTATGTCTTTTTGGTGTTTGTTAGGGTTTTCTATAGATGTGGTTATTACTTCTGCTACGGTACTACTCCAGTTATTTGCTATAAGCAAAGCTAGGTTTAGCATTAGGTTTAATAATTGATCCCGTTCAGTATTATTTGATTTTATTACAAGTGTTTGTTTTTTTAACGAATCAAAACTTTCTCCAGAATGTATATAAGCAGTTCCATTGGATTCCGTTATTTTTTGAGCTTTGTGATTTTCTTCTCCTAAACCAATAGCTATTCGGACATCTTGATTTTTAGTTTGTTTTATGACAGCCTTTATATGAATCGCTGTTATTAATGCTTCTTTAGGTGTCGTCAATAATTGAAAACTATCGCCTCTATATATTTCCCATTGTTGCGGTGAATGACCGTAGGTATTCAATACTTTCTTCAGTTTTTGTAGCCAATCTAGTATTTGACCGTCTCTTGAATTTATTATATCTCCTGTTAGTACCGCTACCATATTTTCTTAATTTTTTCAAATATATCGGTTTTAAATACAATATGCAAAAAAATCGGCTTAAAAGCCGATAATTTCAAAATTCGGGTTTAGAGCCGATAACTAATAAATTCGTATTGAGAGCCAATAATTTACCTATTATTAATCAGTAGTGACCGGGTAAAATTATTAAAATCTATTAAATGCTCTGCTATTGTTACGTTTAAAGCATTTTAGAAATAGGACACCTTGCTTTTTGCATATTGTAAGAAAAAAACATAATGTAAAACCTTTAAATCATTACCTGTTAGATTGTCAGTTAGTTACAATTAAATCTTTGTTCTTTTTTCTAACAGCGTTAGCGGTCTTATATCTTTATCAGACAACAATGATTATTAATAATGGGGCAATCTCATCCTATTGTATTTATACAAACACAAAAAAGTGCTGTATTCAAGGTTAATGTGTGTATAAAACCCATCATCAGATGACTTCTATCTTTTTGGTATTTACCTATCTAATGAATTTTACAATCATAACCACAAGTAAATAAAGGATAATTCTAACATCTCAATAATATTATTTTTCCTTAGAAAATATTTTATCAAAAGCAAAATAAACAGCTAAATGAAGCGCATCAGCATGATTTTGATCTTCAAGAAATTGAAAATAGAGTTCGGTATTTTTTGTATTGATTAATTTTAGCTTTTTAAACAGATCTTCAGCTTCTCTTTCCATTATTTCACCCTCTTTACCAACAGCAACAAAAATTGATTTTTTAGATGTATACTTTTTTGGGTCAAATTTAAATAAGGATTCATTATCCCACCATAAACTAGGACTAACAATGATATAATTATCGAATAAATTCGGTTTTTTAAATAATACCTCTGTTGCTAACAACCCACCTAGTGATTGTCCTATCAATGTTTTAATCGTGTTTGTATTGTAATTATTATCAATAAAAGGCTGTAATTCTTTTTCCATAAAATCAATAAATAATTTAGATTTTCCAGCTGTTGGGAATTCTTTTTTAAGTTTTTTATCATTGGTATGAAATGTATAATCTCTTTTTCTATCTATATTTGAAATTCCTACAACAATTGTTTCTGGAATCATGTTAATCCACGAAAACGAACCAAATTGAACCAATCCTAAAATATGAATAAAATCTTCATCTATTGAGCCATCCAGCAAATAAATAACTGGATATTCTTTAATTGAATCTTTGGTATAGCCATTTGGTAAATAAATATTTAAAATTCTATTTTCATTTAAAATTTTAGAATGAATTTTAACCTTTTCACCAATAACAAGAGGATTTTCTTTAACTATTCTAGTTTTATTTTGAGCCACAAGAAAATTACTTAAAATGAGAACTAGTACAATTAATGGTGCTTTTATAAACTTCATTTTTATATTTTTATTTGGTTTAATAATTTACAGATTCAAATATACATTAAATGATAAAAAAAACGCCAAGATTTTCATCTTGGCGCTTTAATTTGCTTAATATTATAAGAGATTAATTATTATTATTTCATTAGATAGCTAAATACACTCTCTTTACTATCAGTAAGAGCATATGAGTCAACAAACTCAAAACCGGCTTGCAGTTAATCATTGAGTATCTTCTTATAAACGTGAATTCGATGTGATAAATAATTAAAACTTACTTACAGTCAATTAGTTACTCTGCATTCGTCTCTGCGATTTCTACTTTTTTTCAGTAAAATGTGGCAGTCTACATCTAACATTCTAGTAATTAATTTACTCGTTAGATCGAACTCAGGTTATAAATTTAACTAATCCTTTAAAAGTTTACTTTTTGTTGATGTCAAATACATCTTAAAAATTGTAAACTTCATTCTATATATATTTAAAACATTTAGTAAAGAAAGATAT
>DAOUTI010000037.1 GCA_030626795.1 Flavobacteriaceae bacterium | reverse complement strand
TCTATTTGTTTTTTCTCACCATCTAACTCATAACCAAATTTATGATACATTACAATCATATCTTTATCATCTTCTTCTAAGGTCCAACTTTCCATTAAAATTTTCTGAAGTATTTGGGCAGGAGTAGCATCTTTTAACCCAACTTTTTTATCTGGATTAAAAATATCCAATTCTAAAAGCTTATCCCAAATTATATCATCTTGATCAATTTTCAAACAATGACGTAATTTTAATTCAACCGAATCTGTTGGTTTGTATGGTAAAAATGAATTTGTAAATTCCCGGTAAGTCATATCTTTTGAACCTTCCATAATATAACTGTCATCTGTCATACCTAATTGCACAAAAATATTCCATGCTCGACTAAAACCAACCCTTCTAATGGTTCCTCTATATAAAGTCAATACATCTTCAAGTCCGTATATCTCTCTATAGCTTAATGAATCTCTATTCGCTAAAGCTTCAAATCTACCATAGCCTTCTACTTCTAAAAACTCTGTTCTTCTAAACAATTTATGATACGGAATATATTTATATTTTCCTTCTTGAATAAATTTTGCTACACCACCTTGACCTGCAACTACAACATTTCTTGGGTTCCAAGTAAATTTATAATTCCATAAATTAGTATCGCTTTCAGGGGCAACCAAACCACCAGTAAAAGATTCAAACATAATCATTTTACCACCTTTGGCTTTAATCCTATCAATAACTTGCATGGCACTCATGTGATCAATCCCTGGATCCAAACCAATTTCATTCATAAAAACCAAACCTTTCTCTTTTACTTCTTTATCGAGAGCTTTTAATTCATCAGAAATATAAGAAGCTGTAACCAAGCTTTTTCCGTAAATAACACAATCTTTTGCTACTTCCATGTGAAACCTTGCAGGTAACATTGAGATAACAATATTGGCATTTTTAATTTCTTTTTGTCGAGCAGCCACATTAAAAATATCCAGCTCAATTACTTCACTATTTGGATGATTTTGAGCCAGTTTATTGGCGTTTTTTATAGAAATATCACCAATAATTATTTTTAAATTTTCCTTATCGGATTTTTCTAGTAAATACTTCACTAAGGATGATGCGGATTTTCCTGCACCTATTATTAATATTTTTCTCATCATTTTGGTCTTCTAATTTGGAGTTTCAAATTTAATTAATTCGTGTAAATAACTGTAATGAATTACTATTATTTGCATCAATTATTATTAATAATTTTATTAATAACAAAATCATTAATTTTGGTTCATTATTTATTCAAAAAATTAAATGTATACCATCATGAAAATAAATTTTACACTTGCATCAATTTTAGGTTTTTTGGCAGTAGTTTTAGGAGCCTTTGGAGCACATGCCCTAAAAGAAAAATTAAGCCCCGAAGCCTTAAACAGTTTCGAAACTGGAGTTAGATATATGATGTACCATACTATTGTAATACTTTTTATAAATAGCTATTCCGGTTTTACCGATAAAATAAAAAATACTATTAGCTCACTTTTCTTTATTGGAATTTTATTTTTTTCGGGATCAATTTTTGTAATTTCACTTGGAGTTGTTACAGCAAAAAGCATTTGGTTTATCACCCCATTAGGTGGCATATTACTAATTTTTGGGTGGCTAATTATGATATTCTCATTTATGAGAACTAAAAATGTAAAATAAATAAAAAAAAATAAAAAAAAGGCGTGTTGTTTTACAATTAAATATAACTTTGTTATACTCAAATTAACACAACTTAAATGGATAACAAACAAGTTACCAAATATTCTTTAGAAGAATATGGTATTAAAAACGCAACTACCCACTGGAATTTATCTCCAGAAAAATTAACTAAAATTTGTATAGATAACAACTTAGGTAAAATAGCCGACACCGGAGCATTGGCTGTCGACACAGGTGAATTTACAGGTCGATCTCCGAAAGATCGTTTTATTGTAAAAGACGAAATTACAGCTGATACTGTTTGGTGGGATGGTAATATCAATATCCCTTTTGATGGGGATAAATTTGATAAGCTATATAATAAAGTAACCGATTATTTATCTGGAAAAGAATTATATGCTCGTGATGCTTTTGCTTGTGCAGATGACCGATACCGTATGAATCTTCGTGTTATTACCGAATTACCTTGGGTAAATTTATTTGCCTACAATATGTTTATCCGCCCTAGCGAAGAAGAATTAAACAAATTTTCACCAGAATGGACCATACTACAAGCACCTAGCTTTATGGCTGATGCAAAAATAGATGGTACGCGACAACATAATTTTGCTATCTTAAATTTTACAAAAAAAATTATTTTAATTGGTGGAACTGGTTATACAGGCGAAGTTAAAAAAGGAGTTTTCTCTGCTTTAAATTTTATTTTACCTGTGTTTAAAAACACTTTACCTATGCACTGTTCTGCAAATGTTGATGATAATGGAGAAACAGCAATTTTCTTTGGTTTATCAGGCACTGGTAAAACAACATTATCTGCCGATCCAAATCGTAAACTAATTGGTGATGATGAACATGGCTGGACCGATGATAATACCATTTTTAACTTTGAAGGTGGTTGCTACGCTAAAGTGATTAATTTATCAAAAGAAAATGAACCTGATATTTTTAATGCAATTAAGCCTGGTGCTTTATTAGAAAATATAATCTTCAAAAATGATTCTAACGAAGTTGATTATGATGATGTATCTATAACTCAAAATACAAGAGTTAGTTATCCAATTTTTCATATCAATAACATTCAAACACCTTCTCTTGCTAAAAATCCTAAAAATATATTTTTCTTAACTGCAGATGCGTTTGGTGTTTTACCTCCAATTTCAAAGTTAACACCTGGCCAGGCTGCTTTTCATTTTATTTCGGGATATACTGCAAAAGTTGCAGGTACAGAAGCTGGAATTAACGAACCTGTACCATCTTTTTCAGCTTGTTTTGGCGCTCCTTTTATGCCTTTACATCCAACCAAATATGCCGAAATGCTAAGTGCAAAAATGAAAGAAACTGGAGTAAATGTTTGGTTAATCAATACTGGTTGGACAGGGGGCCCTTACGGAATTGGTTCACGTATAAAACTAAAATATACCAGAGCAATGATTAATGCTGCCCTTAGCGGAGTACTTGATAAAGTAAATAACGATACTTATCATATCCATTCTGTTTTTGGATTATATCAACCCAGAAAAGTTCCAGGTGTACCAACCGATGTTTTATCATCTAGAACAACTTGGAATAACGACAAAGGTTATTATGAAAAAGCAAATATTTTAGCGAATTCATTTAGAAAGAATTTTGAGAAATTTGCTTCTTATGCCAATGAAGAAATACTTGCTGGAGGCCCTCCTAAGGTTTAATTCTAGTTATATTTCTTAATAAATATCAATTAAAAAATCTCTTCCTAATAATTATGAAGAGATTTTTTTGTTCTGTATTGTATATACTTAAAATGTAAAATTTTGATTATCATATATTTATAAATATTACAACGTTATCGTAATTAATTCTATTTTATGACTAGTGTCATAAATATTACACAGTCTTTGTGCTTAAATTTGATATAATAAATATTAATAGTAACAAATTAAACTACTACATATGGAAGTTCTTAGAAAATCGGTTATCACATCATTAAACAATTTAGGAATTAAGAATGCGCAAAAAATTATATACAATCCTTCTTATGAAGAACTGTACGATTTTGAATTAGATGCGTCTCTTGAAGGGTTTGAAAAAGGCTACGAAACAGAACTTGGCGCCATTAATGTAATGACTGGAAAATTTACTGGTCGCTCACCTAAAGACAAATATATTGTTGAAGATGATATCACTAGAGATACAATTTGGTGGACATCTAATAAAGCAAAAAATGACAATAAACCCATTTCTCAAGAAGTTTGGACAGATTTAAAAGAACTTGTTTTAAAAGAGCTTTCAGGAAAAAAACTGTATGTTGTTGATGCTTTTTGTGGTGCCAATGAAGATACTCGATTAAAAGTACGCTTTATTGTTGAAGTACCATGGCAAGCACATTTTGTAAAAAATATGTTTGTTAGACCAAGCAAAAAAGAATTGGAAAATTTTGGCGAACCAGATTTTGTAGTATTAAATGGTTCAGAAACTGTTAATAATCAATGGAAAGAGCACAAATTAAATTCAGAAGTATTTACTGTTTTTAACTTATCTGAAAAAATGCAAGTTATTGGTGGTACTTGGTACGGTGGGGAAATGAAAAAAGGTATGTTTGCCATGATGAATTATTATCTTCCGTTAAAAGGAATGGCAGCTATGCATTGTTCTGCAAATAAAGGAAAAGATGGTGATGTAGCAATTTTCTTTGGCTTATCAGGAACTGGAAAAACAACCTTATCTACCGATCCAAAAAGAGAATTAATTGGCGATGATGAACATGGATGGGATGATAATGGTATTTTTAATTTTGAAGGTGGTTGCTATGCAAAAACTATCAATTTATGTAAAGAAGCCGAACCAGATATTTATGATGCCATTAAAAGGGATGCGCTTTTAGAAAACTTAACTGTAGATAAAAATGGAAAAATTGATTTTACAGATGGCTCTTTAACACAAAATACACGAGTTTCCTACCCAATTTACCACATTGAAAATATTGTAAAGCCAGTTTCCAAAGCAGGTCATGCTAACAAGGTTATTTTCTTAACTGCTGATGCCTTTGGTGTTATGCCTCCTGTGGCTAAGTTAACTCCCGAGCAAACAAAATATCATTTCTTATCAGGTTTTACAGCTAAATTAGCAGGAACCGAGAGAGGAGTTACTGCACCTACTCCAACTTTTTCAGCTTGTTTTGGTGAAGCATTTTTATCATTACACCCAACGAAATATGGAGAAGAATTGGTAAAAAAAATGGAAAAACATAAAGCAACTGCTTACATCGTTAATACAGGATGGAATGGTACCGGGAAAAGAATTTCAATTCAAGATACTAGAGGTATAATTGATCGGATTTTAGATGGTTCGATTGAAAAATCTGAAACTAAAATTTTACCAATTTTTAATTTAGAAGTACCAACTTCATTAAAAGAAGTACATGACAATATTTTAGATCCAAGAGACACCTATAAAAATGTTGAAGAATGGAATACTAAAGCAGAGCAATTGGCAAAACTGTTTATTAAAAACTTTGATAAATATACAGATAACGAAGAAGGTAAAGCTTTAGTCGCTGCTGGGCCACAATTATAGTTAATTAATAATTTATTTGAGCAGAAGTGTATGTTGGCAATCGGCATGCACTTTTGCTTTGCTAAAAATCAAATCTTAATTGTATATCCATTACTTTTTCATCTTTTTTTGTGTGATTATTTAAATTCGTTACCGAAATTCCTAATAATCTTACCGAGTTTTTTATTTTTTCTTGGAACAACAAATCTTTTACAGTTGCCAACAAAATAGCTTTATCTTTTACAAAATATGGTAATGTTTTACTCCGTGTTTGCAATGTGAAATCGCTATATTTTATTTTTAAGGTCACTGTTTTACCTGCTATTTTTGATTTTAACAATCGGCTTTCTAACTCTTCCGCTATTTTATCTAAACGCTCTAACATATAAATTTCTGAAGTTAGATTTTTTGTAAAAGTATGCTCGGCAGCTACAGATTTTTGAATTCTATTTGGTTTAACCTTACTATTGTGAATTCCTCTTACAATCTGATAATAATGTGCACCTGATTTTTTAAAATTCTCAGTTAAAAATTCTAAAGACTTTTCTTTTAAATCTTTACCAGTAAAAATGCCAAATTGATACATTTTTGCAGCAGTTACTTTACCAATACCGAAGAATTTTTCAATGGGTAAATCTTCTAAAAAACTGATTATTTCTTCTGGCGGAATTGTTTTTTGCCCATTAGGTTTATTAATATCCGAAGCAATTTTAGCTATAAATTTACTAGAAGAAATTCCTGCGGAAGCATGTAAACCTACCTCCTCAAAAATTTTATTTCTTATTTCTTTAGCAATTAATGAAGCTGAAGGATTATTTTTTTTATTCACCGTGACATCTAAATAAGCTTCATCTAAAGAAAGTGGCTCCACCAAATTAGTATATTCAAAAAATATTTTTCGAATTTTTTGAGAAATTTCTTTATAACGAGCGAACCTAGGATACACAAAAATTAATTGCGGACAATTTTTTCTTGCTATAATACCGCTCATGGCAGATCGCACTCCAAATTTTCTTGCCTCATAACTAGCCGCAGCAACAACTCCACGATCACCTCCGCCACCAACAGCAACAGGTTTTTCTCGTAATTCGGGGTTATCCATTTGTTCAACAGATGCATAAAAGGCATCCATATCAACATGTATTATTTTTCGGAGTTGTTCTGTTTCCATGACCACGTAAAACTACATCATTTTAAAAAACATATCTTAATTAAAAGCCAAATAAAGCAAACTAAAAAATCATAAAAATGACTTACTTTTGCAGCATGGCAAGAAAAAAGAAATTTCATTTATTTGAAAATATTGAGGTAATTGACACTGCAGCTAAAGGTAAATCGGTGGCTAAAGCTCCTGATGGGAGAGTGATTTTTTTATCTAATACGGTTCCTGGAGATATTATTGATATTCAAACAGGCAGAAAAAGAAAATCTTATTTTGAAGGAAAAGCGGTTAAATTTCATAAACTATCTGATAAAAGAACCGAACCAGTTTGTGACTATTTTGGAGTTTGTGGTGGTTGCAAATGGCAAAATATGAAATATGAAGAACAATTGGCCTACAAACAAAACGAGGTTACTAATAATTTAATAAGAATTGGTCATTTAGAATTACCAGAAGTTACACCAATAGCAGGTTGTAAAGAAATTTATTTTTACAGAAATAAAATGGAATTTTCTTTTTCAGATTCTCGCTGGCTAACCCAAGAGGAAATTCAAAGCGGTAAAGATTTTGATAATAAAAACGCTTGTGGTTTTCATATTCCACGAATGTGGGATAAAATTCTAGACATTGACAAATGCCATTTACAAGAAGATCCTTCCAATGACATTCGGAATTCTATCAAAAAATTCGCTGTAGAAAATGATATCTCATTTTTTAACCCGAGAAACCAACATGGCATGTTACGCACCTTAATGATTCGCATTGTTAAAACAGGTGAAATTATGGTGGTTGTCCAATTTTTTGAAGATGACAAAGAAAAACGGGAATTGTTAATGCAATTTATTGCTGATAAATTTCCAGAAATCACATCATTGCAATATGTAATTAATAATAAAGGTAATGACACAATTTACGATCAAGATGTTATTGTTTTTAAAGGTAGAGATCATATTTTTGAGCAAATGGAAGGCTTGAGATTTAAAATCAATGCAAAATCTTTTTACCAAACCAACTCTGATCAAGCCTACGAATTATATAAAATCGCAAGAGATTTTGCCAATTTAAAAGGTGATGAAATTGTTTACGATTTATATACAGGTACCGGAACAATAGCACAATTTATTGCTAAAAAAGCCAAAAAAGTGGTTGGTGTAGAATCTGTTCCCGAAGCGATTGCTGATGCTAAAGAAAATGCAATTTTGAACAAAATTAACAATGTTGAATTTTTTGTTGGTGATATGGCAAAAGTTTTTACTCAAGAGTTTATCAAGCAAAACGGAACACCCGATGTAATAATTACCGATCCACCAAGAGATGGAATGCATAAAAAAGTGGTAGAAGAAATTTTACAAATTTTACCAAATAAAATAGTTTATGTAAGCTGTAATTCGGCAACACAAGCTAGAGATTTGGCTTTAATGAGTAATGATTATAAAATTATAAAAACACAGGCAGTAGACATGTTTCCACAAACGTTTCACGTAGAGAATGTTGTACTTTTGGAGAAGCGTTAATTTGTTTATTTGCTCAATTTTGAAACATTATAAAATTTAATGAAAAAATATATCCTATACTTTACAATAATTACCTTGTTTATTGCAGGTTGCGAAAAAGACGAAATCTGTTTAGAAGAAACAACCCCTAAACTTGTTATTCGATTTTATGATAAAGAAGACCCTAAAGAATTTAAAAGTGTTGTGAATTTAAATGTTCAAATTGAAGGAATAGAAGGTGATTATTTTGACTCAAAAGTAAGTACAGATTCCATTTCTATTCCAATTAAAGTAACAGAAGATATCACAAAATTTAAATTAACTGTAAACATTGATGATGGCAATGACACCAATGACAATACAGATATTTTTAATTTGAATTATACTCGAGAAGATATTTTTGTTTCAAGGTCTTGCGGTTATAAAACTATATTTCACGATGCCGAAACAACTATAGAAGTAGATAGTGATAATTGGATTTTTAGTATTGAAACCGTAGCTAATCCCCAAGATATAACCAACCAAAAATCAAAGCATGTTAAAATATTCCATTAACATAATTATCCTATTTTTTACTTTATCTCTATTTTCACAAGAGAAAGCTAAAGATACTTCTGCTTATAAAGACAGGTACGGATTAAGAGTTGGTATTGATCTTTTTCAACCCATATATTCTTTAATTGACGAAGATAGAAAAGGTTTAGAATTTGTTGCCGATTATAGAGTATCTAAACGTTTTTCTGCTGCTACAGAGTTTGGTTATTCGGAAGCTACAACCCAAGAAGATTTTTTTAATTTTTACACCAATGGTCAGTACCTTAAAATTGGAGCCGATTTTAATGCCTATAAAAACTGGCTAGGAATGGAAAATATTATCGTAGTTGGTTTAAGGTATGCCTACAGTACTTTTGATCAAACAGTAAACGAGTATACAATCAATGCAGATCCGTTTTTACCAAATCAAACTATTACAAATTCTATAAATTATAATGGTTTAAATGCGCAATGGATTGAATTTGTTTTAGGAATTAAAGCTGAAATTTTACACAATGTGTTTTTAGGGTTTTCCTTTAGAGGGAATCAATTAATAAACTCAAAAGACCCCGATAATTTTAAAACCCTATATATTCCAGGGTTTAATAAAGTTTATTTGAATAATAATGGGTTTGGCTTTAATTACACCATTTCCTATTTAATACCTTTATACAGAAAGTAAAAAAATTCTAAATCATGCAAAACATACCAAGCGTAGACTTATCAGATTTTTTATCTGATGACAAATCAAGAAAAGAAAAATTTATCCAAGAAATTGGAAAAGCATATGAAAAAATAGGTTTTGTTGCCTTAAAAGGTCATTTTTTAAATGATAATTTATCTGATAACTTATACAAAGAAGTTAAAGCATTTTTTGACTTACCAAATCAAATCAAAGCAAAATATGAAATAGCAGGTTTAGCAGGTCAAAGAGGTTACACTTCTTTCGGAAAAGAATCGGCTAAAGATAAAAAAGAAGGTGATTTAAAAGAGTTTTGGCATTTTGGGCAAGAGGTTGAAAACGGAGAAATTTTAACAGAAAAATATCCGGAAAACGTACAAGTTTTTGAAAATAAAAATTTCAATAAAATAGGTATGCAAACCTACAGGCAGCTTGAAAAAACTGCAACTTATGTTTTGCGTGCTTTAGCAATATACATTGGCTTAGATGAATTTTATTTTGATAAATATGTAATTAACGGCAATAGTATTTTACGTCCTATTCACTATCCGCCCATTCAAGGCGAACCCAAAGGGGCTGTTCGTGCTGCCGAACATGGCGATATTAATTTAATTACTTTATTGATGGGCGCTTCTGCTGCTGGCTTAGAAGTAAAAAGCAAACAAGGCAAATGGGTTGGCGTTACAGCTTTACCAAATCAATTGGTGATTAATGTTGGAGATATGCTCCAAAGGTTAACCAATAACAAATTGCGATCGACAATACATAGAGTTGTAAATCCACCAAAAGAAGATTGGGGAAAATCTCGATATTCCATTCCGTTTTTTACCCATCCTAAAAGTGACATGAGTTTGAATGTTTTGGAAGAATGTATTGATGAAAATCATCCTAAAATTTATGAAGATATTACAGCTGGCGAATATTTAAACGAACGATTAAAAGAATTAGGTTTGAAATAATATAAAAAATGAGCAAAAAAGTAATATCAATTTTTTCTTTTGGGTTTTTGTTAATTGTAATTGGTGCTATTGGTAAAATATTCAAATGGGAACAGGCCTCAATAATATTAGCAACAGGATTGATGTTTGAAACTATTGCAGTTTTAATATTTGCATGGAATAAAATTAAGAAAAATGAATGATTCTAGTCCAACAAAATTAATACTTGCATCCTTATTTTTAGCCTACATTTCATTAAAATTAAAAGAGCAATGTTATTATTGTTTTTTAGGTGCACTTGTTACAGGATTATTTTTTTTAATATTTGGAATTTATAAATTGGTAAAACAAAGATAATGGCAAAAAAGAAATTAAATAGTTTATCCGATTTAGGAGGTTTTGTATTTTCTACTAATGAAAATGAAGATTTTTCTGCTTTCGCGGAAGAAAATCAAGAAGTCCTATCTCCAAACCAACAAAATTTAGAAGCTCATTTTTCAAATAAAGGACGGGGAGGAAAAACTGTTACTGTTATTTCTGGGTTTAAAGGAAGCGAATCTGATTTAAAATCTCTTGGAAAATTACTAAAAATAAAATGCGGCGTTGGTGGTACCGTTAAAGACGGTGAAATAATTATTCAAGGA
The DNA here is from genome assembly GCA_030626795.1 of Flavobacteriaceae bacterium. Taxonomy (GTDB): domain Bacteria; phylum Bacteroidota; class Bacteroidia; order Flavobacteriales; family Flavobacteriaceae; genus Lutimonas. The sequence goes on along the minus strand of DAOUTI010000037.1, from coordinate 6,951 downwards.
AATTATCGTGATAAAATAATGCAGCTTTTACAAAAAGAAAGCTATTCTGTAAAAAAAGTTGGAGGCTAATTCAGTTGAAAATGTTATCATTTTAAATAATAGTTTGATTTCAAATTAATACAGTATATTTACTCTCCAAAATTTTAAAAATGAATAAAATAGCACCTTCCGAATTAATATTAAACCCTGATGGTAGTATTTACCATATCAATTTAAAGCCCGAACATCTTGCACATAATATCATTTTTGTTGGCGATCAAAATAGAGTAGCCAAAGTTGCCAAACATTTTGATACTATTGAATTTGAAACACAAAAAAGAGAGTTTAAAACCATTACTGGTACTTTTAAAAACAAACGCTTTTCGGTAATATCTACAGGTATTGGGCCCGATAATATTGACATTGTAATTAATGAATTAGATGCTTTAGTAAATATTGACTTGAAAACAAGAACCATTAAAAAAGAGCATACCTCTTTAAATATAGTTCGTATTGGCACTTCTGGATCTTTACAAAATGATATTCCTGTAGATAGTTTTGTTTTGGCTAAATATGGTTTAGGTTTTGATGGCATGTTACATGCCTACGATTGTGAAAACATCCTCGAAAGAGAAATGGAAGATGCATTTATTAAACACACCGATTATTCTGCTAGAAAATCCAGACCTTACATTGTTAAAAACAGCAGCGAAATTGAAAGCATATTAACCTCTGATGAAATTTTTACTGGTATTACTGCTACCGCAGGAGGTTTTTATGGACCTCAAGGAAGAGTTTTAAGGTTGGCTATTCAAGATCCTGAATTGAATAAAAAAATTGATAGTTTTAATTTTAACGGAATTAAAATAACAAACCTTGAAATGGAAACTTCAGCCATTTATGGTTTAGCAAAATTATTAGGACATCAAGCTGTTTCGATGAATGCAATTATTGCCAATAGAGCTAATTTAACTTTTAGTGAAGACCCTTATAAAACAGTAGATAATTTAATTACCTATACCTTAAATAAACTGGTCGAATAAAACTAAAAACCTGAGTTCGACCTAATATTCTTTCACAGTTTAGATGAATTTTTCATATATTCGAAGGTGAAATTTTGAAGAACTAACGGGTTAGTTTGATGAAATTTGACGAGAATATAGGGAAATTCATCAAACCCAAAGGGAATTCAAATTAAAAGCAATCTTTTTTGTGTAAAATATTTCAAATATCAAAATATTATAAAAATTTGACCCTTCAAATATTAGCTTTTCTTTAAATTCTGTGAATTAAATCTTAGTCTGTGAATTAAATCTTAGATTGAACTCAGGTTAAAAGCTTCTATTACAATATAAACTCTTGTTTTACGTTATTCTATTATTGCTCCCTTAAATTAATTAATAACCTAAAACAAAACCTATGAAAAAGTTAGCTTATTTATTTATGTTTATTTTTGCGACAGCATCATTAACATCATGTGGAGCATCAAGTCAAAGTTGTGCATCAACAAAAACTATTCAAATGACGAATAGTAAATTTGAAACCTATGAAATGGTTGTTTCAGCCGATATGGTTAAATCAACCGAAGCGGTTATACCAACCGATTATATTGTAAATAATGATGATATGGATTAAATATATTCCATAGTTATTACAACATAAAAAAACCACTTTTTTACTTGGTTAAAAAAGTGGTTTTTTTATATGTATACTCAACACACTTAGCTTTCCGAATTTTTAATGCTTTCTTTTCCCTTTTATCTGCGTTAAAATTTACAACCGTAGCTAAGGATGCTTGAAAATTTTAACTTGCTCAAAGAAAAATTAAATTTGTTAAATTCTCCGAAAACCTAAGTGTGTTGAGTATATTTAGTATTGCAAAAATAAAAACCTTTTTTCTTGTCAAAGTTATCAGACTTTGTAATTTTGCACAAACCTAAACACAATGCCAAATACAAAGTATATTTTCGTAACAGGAGGTGTTACCTCATCCCTTGGAAAAGGAATTATTGCAGCTTCATTAGCCAAATTATTACAATCTAGTGGCTTTACTGTAACCATTCAAAAATTAGACCCTTATATCAATGTGGATCCTGGTACATTAAACCCGTACGAACATGGCGAATGTTATGTTACAAATGATGGCGCTGAAACAGACCTAGACCTAGGTCATTACGAACGTTTTTTAAATATTCCTACTTCGCAAGCTAACAATGTTACCACTGGTAAAATTTACCAAACAGTAATTGAAAAAGAAAGAAGGGGTGATTATTTAGGTAAAACCGTTCAAATTATTCCTCATATTACCAATGAGATAAAAAGAAGAATTCAAATTTTAGGTGAAACTGGTAATTACGATATTGTTATTACTGAAATTGGTGGTACTGTTGGTGATATTGAATCTTTACCCTATGTAGAATCTGTTCGTCAATTAAAATGGGAACTAGGTGAACACAATGCTATTGTCATCCACTTAACATTAGTCCCTTATTTAGCCGCAGCTAAAGAATTAAAAACGAAACCAACACAGCATTCTGTTAAAGAATTAATGCAGAGTGGTGTTAGTCCAGATATTTTAGTTTGCAGAACCGAGCACCATATCAATGAAGCAATAAGAAGAAAATTAGCTTTATTTTGTAATGTTGAAAAAGATGCCATTATTGAATCTATAGATGCTAGTACAATTTATGATGTTCCAAATTTAATGCGCAAAGAAGGTTTAGACAAGATTGTATTGAGAAAGTTAGACCTTAAAGCAAAAGTAGAACCAACTTTAGAAGCTTGGAATGAGTTTTTAAAACATTATAAAAACCCAAAAGGCACCATTGAAATTGGGTTAGTAGGTAAATATGTAGAATTACAAGATGCATACAAATCTATTTTAGAATCAATTAATCATGCTGGTGCTCAAAATGAAATTAAAGTTAATGTACATTCTATTCATTCAGAAGGCTTAAATAAAGAAAATATTGCTGAAAAGTTAAAAGGATTAAATGGGATTATTGTTGCCCCTGGTTTTGGTGACAGAGGAATTGAAGGGAAAATTAATGCCGTAAAATATGCTCGTGAACACAAAATTCCATTTTTAGGAATTTGCTTAGGAATGCAAATGGCTGTTATTGAATATGCTAGAAATGTATTAAACCTTAAAAATGCAAATTCTACTGAAATGAATCATAATACACCCCACCCCGTAATTGATTTAATGGAAGATCAAAAAATGGTAACCGATAAAGGAGGAACAATGAGGTTAGGTGCTTGGGATTGTAAACTAGATAAAAATTCTAAAGCTTATCAAGCTTATGGTACTGATTTAATTAGTGAACGTCATAGACATCGCTATGAATACAATAATGAATATTTTGATCAACTTACAAAAGCAGGATTAATTGCTACAGGTGTAAATCCAAAAACTGGACTTGTAGAAATTGTTGAAATTACCACACATCCTTGGTTTGTTGGTGTGCAATACCATCCTGAATATAAAAGCACAGTTTTAAATCCTCACCCACTGTTTGTAGATTTTATCAAAGCTGGTATTGAAAATAAATAATCTCAATTTAAAATTGAGCAAAAAAAAATGATTGCAAATTGCAATCATTTTTTTTTGATTTTGAAATATTACATTCCAATTAATTTTAAAGCTTTTTTCAAAATATCAGGATTACTAGATACCCAATCCATTGCTTTTTTTGTCAATTCAGGATTATCTAAAACATACTCCATAAGTTTTCCTTTTTCAGCGCCAGGGTTAGCTTTCATAAAATCTTCAACTTTAGCAGCAGAATCTGGATTGTCTTTTAAATAACTAGTTGCTTTGTTTCTTAAAGCTGTGTTATTTAATAATTGATCTTGAACCTTACCTTGAATTTCAGGGCTATTATTAAATAAGTCCTTCATTCCTGCATAATCCATTGTTTGACTTGCTAAGTCTTTTGTTGCACCAGCTGCTGCTGATTTAGTTGAATTACAACTAGTAAAACCAACTACACTAATGATAGATAAAATAAAAAGTAATTTTTTCATAATTAAATTGTTTTATTTGATTAATTTCTGCAAATTAAGTGAAAAAAAACTACATTTTGTAGAGAATTATATAATATTTCATTAAAAAAAAGAGACCAAATATTTGGTCTCTTTTTTCTATGAAATATTTTACAAATTAATCATGGTTATGATCATCATTGTTTTCTTCTTTAGACTCCTCTGCATTATCAGCATCATTTGAAGCTTCTGCTTTTTTTAAGTCCATTTTACAAATAGGACATGTTCCCGCTTCAGCATAAGTTTTATCTCCTTCACATTTCATAGGACATTGATATGTAGCCATCGCCATATCATCAGAATGTTCGTGTTCTGTAGCTTCAACTTTTTTAACTTCTTCCACATGTTCTTTAGCTTCTGTTTTTACTTCCTTTTTAGTTTCGTTACACGATGTAAACATTAATCCTAAAGAGAAAATTAGTGCTGCTGCAATTGTGATTTTTTTCATAATTTATTTGTTTTAGATTTTAATTACTTTTAAACTTATTTTTTTGTTTATTATTATATATAATACACTTTACTTATCAACAAGTTAGCATTTATTCTCCATAATAAAGTTTTTTATTTCCTTATTATAACTTAACCAAAAACTAACGTTTCGATTTTTTCATTTTAAGGCTCTAATCCGTTTATTCTTTCACTAAAAAAGCATCAACACGCATTTCATGTTCATCCTTAACCGTCATAAATGCTTTTGTTGGCGGTTCTAGACTGTAGTCTGTAATTAGCAACGTCCAATTTGCAGTTAACCTAAGTCCGTTTTGTTCGGGAGTTAAATTGATACTTAATTTAATTTCTTTAGTAATACCAGCAAGTGTAAAATTACCTTTTACTTTTAATGTTTGTTTTTCTTTGATAACCTCATCATAAGAGTCTATCAAATTTCCTTCAAAAGAAACCACTGTATGCTCTTCTGCTTTAATAAGCTTGTACATATGCTTATTTCTTTTTTTGTTTGGAGTTTTAATTGACGTAGCTGGAACAGAGAATTCTAGTTTACCTGTTTCAAAATTAATTGAACCAGTTAATTGATCTGATGTCCCTTTATAAGAATTAACAGCAATTTTTGCCTTAAATAATGTTGTTCCGCTATCAACAACATACGCTTGAGCGTCTATAAAATAGATATTCAACATAAAAAGCAGAAGAATTAAAATACTCTTTATACTTATTTTTTTTGATTTCATAACTTCTAATTTTTTTGAGAGTTAAATTTGATGAAATTATTTAGTCGAATAAAAAACACTATTTATACGTTTTCTTAACCTCTCCACAAGTTAACATTTCTTTTCCAAAAAACGGATTCTTAATTTCCTTATCATAACTCAACCAAAAAAAACCTTTATTATCATCTCCCATTGGGCAAAATTCTAAATAAACGGCTTTTCCATCTGCTGTTTTTACACCTAGCATATCAATAACTCCAGACAAATCAGAACCCAACAGACCAAACGCCTTTCTCTGTACTTCTATATTGATGCTCCCATTGATGGTAATAAGGTTTTTATTTATAGATTTTAGTGCCTTCATCCATACGTTATGAGCGTCTCCAAGCAGTAAAAACATATCAACATTTTCTATAGAATTCATTACATTTTTTGCTTCTTTTTGAGCCAATACAGCATCATCATTAACTAATGCATCTTTTAAAGAAATGTATTTATCTACTACTGTTCCTAATTGTTCTTGAAATTTTGAGTCGATGGTTGCTTTGTCAATCATGATCATATTGCTCATATCTTTCTCTTTACTTTTTACTTCCTTGTTTTTATTGTTACCATCACCCATATCCATGCCTGAATGACCGCCTGTACTTACTTTACCACCGTCGGGATTCATCATGCTTTTTTGCCCCATAAGTTGGGCCGAAGCATCAATTCTAAACACACCATTGGTTGCAACCACTTCTCCATCTTCCAGTCCTTTTTTTACGATATAAAAATCACCTAAATCAGCACCTAAAATAATTTCTCTATATAAAAATGAAATGGTTTTTTCATGAGGCACTTTTACATAAACTACGGCTCGTTTACCCGTCCACAGCACTGCCGATTTAGGAATAACCAAGGCATCTTCTTTTTGCTTTAAACTTGCTTGAACAACACCATTAACAAACATTTCGGGTAATAATTTATGACTCGCATTATTTACCTCAACTCTTACCATTGCCACTCTATTCGTTGGCGAGACAAATGGGTTTATATAAGTAATTTTCCCTTTAAATTGTTTTCCAGGAATGGCTTGAACGGTAAAATCTACCATATCACCATTTTTTAACCAAGAGATATCTCCTTCATAAGCTTCAAACATCACCCAAATTTTATCAATATTTGCGATATCAAAAAGCTTCATGCCAGCCATTACATGAGTTCCCAGCTCAACATTTCTTTTCATTACATAACCCGAGTAATCTGATAAAATATCTATTTGCTCTTGGACTTTTCCCGATTTTATGATGCTATTTATTTGTTTATCGGTTAGTTTCCATAATTTTAATTTATTTCGTGAAGCTTTAAACAATTGCGGATAAATATCTTTTGATTTCATCGCTTCAAACAACTCTTTTTGTGCTGAAATTAGCTCGGGAGAATACAACCGAATAATTCTTTGGCCTCTTCTTACTTTTTCTCCTGTAAAGTTTAAATAGAGTTTTTCAATTCGACCCGGTATATGTGATACCTGAGCATATAATCTTCTTTCGTCTGGTTTAACAGTACCTAATAATCGTATTTCTTTTTTGGCGCCTGACTTCACAACCTTACTCATTTGAATATTTGCCAGTTGAATAGCTTCTTGAGTTAATACAATTTCGTTGGAAGAGATATTTTCTCCACTATCTTCATAACCTTCCAACGGAATTAACTCCATACCACATATCGGGCAGTTACCCGGTTTCTCCATTTTTATTTGAGGATGCATTGAACAGGT
>DAOUTI010000109.1 GCA_030626795.1 Flavobacteriaceae bacterium | reverse complement strand
GGTTTTGATGGTGGCACAGGTGCATCACCTCTTACCTCTCTAAAACATTGTGGTTTACCTTGGGAGTTAGGAATTGCCGAAGCGCAACAAACTCTTGTTTTAAACCATTTGCGAAGTAGAATTGTTTTGGAGTGCGACGGTCAGTTAAAAACTGGTCGTGATGTTGCTATTGCTTGTTTGCTTGGCGCGGAAGAATTTGGTTTTGCTACTGCTCCATTAGTTGCTTCAGGATGTATCATGATGCGAAAATGCCATTTAAATACTTGTCCGGTAGGAATTGCAACACAAGATCCTGAGTTGCGTAAAAACTTTAAAGGAACACCTGAACATGTTATCAACTTTATGTATTTCGTTGCCGAAGAGTTGCGCCAAATTATGGCCGAACTTGGTTTTAGAACGATTAGAGAAATGATTGGTCAGTCACAAAAAATAAATGCTAAAAAAGCAGTCAAACAATATAAAGCGCAAGGTATTGATGTTTCTTCCATTTTATATCAACCCGAAGGCTATGCAAACAGAACCGCTAAAAATACCGAAACACAAAATCATGAATTAGATGATGTTTTAGATTTTCAAATTATTAGAGATGCGCATCCTGCCATATATCGTAAAGAAAAAATGAAATTACATTATCCAATTGCAAATACGGATAGATCGGTAGGTGCAATAATCAGCAATGAAATTTCAAAAATTTATGGCGCTAACGGATTACCTAAAAACACATTACAAATTAATTTTACAGGTTCTGCTGGGCAAAGTTTTGGAGCTTTTGCAACCAATGGATTAACTTTAAAAATTGAAGGTAACACGAATGATTATTTAGGAAAAGGACTATCGGGGGCTAAAATTATTATTCAAAAACCTGAAAAAGCCAACTTCAAGGCTCATGAAAATATAATTATTGGTAATGTTTGCTTTTACGGAGCTATTAAAGGCGAAGCCTATATTAACGGTATCGCAGGTGAAAGGTTTTGTGTAAGAAATTCAGGTATTACAGCTGTTGTAGAAGGTGTTGGCGACCATGGCTGTGAATATATGACTGGTGGCAAAGTAGTTGTATTAGGAAAAACAGGTAGAAATTTTGCTGCAGGAATGAGTGGTGGTATTGCTTATGTGTATGATCCTAACAAAACATTTAAAAATGGTTTATGCAATATGGAAATGGTAGAGCTTGAAAAACCATCTACAAATGATAAAGCTGATTTATTTTCACTAATCCAAAATCATTATCATTTAACCGAAAGTGAAAAAGCTTTTGAAATTTTAGAAAACTGGGATGAAAATTTAAAATATTTCACAAAAGTAATTCCAACGGATTATAAAAAAGCATTAGAACAAATCGCCAAAGAAAAAGAAATTCAAACAGTATAATTATGGGAAATATAACCGGATTTTTAGAATACGAAAGAGTAGATGAAAAAAATGAATCTGTTCATGATAGATTAGAAAATTATAGTGAATTTACAATTCCTTTAAAAGAAAAAGAATTAGAAAAGCAAAGCTCTCGATGTATGGATTGTGGCGTTCCGTTTTGTCACAGTGGTTGCCCTTTAGGCAATTTAATTCCAGATTTTAACGAATTAATCCATAAAGGCGAATGGGAAAAAGCTTTATATATATTACACGCTACCAATAATTTTCCTGAATTTACAGGTCGTCTTTGCCCTGCTCCTTGTGAAAAGGCTTGTGTTTTAGGTATTATTGAAGACCCTATTGCTATAGAAAACATAGAAAAAAGTATTGTAGAAAAAGGATTTAAAGAGGGTTGGATAATACCTCTTCCTCCTAAAGAAAGAACAGGCAAAACTGTCGCAATTGTTGGCTCGGGTCCTGCAGGATTGGCTACTGCACAACAATTAAACAGGGCGGGACATGCAGTTACTGTTTTTGAGCGAGATGATGCTATTGGCGGTTTATTACGATATGGTATTCCTAATTTTAAATTAGAAAAAGAAATTATTGACCGAAGAGTAAACATCTTAAAAGCTGAAGGTATTATTTTTAAAACCAATACCAATATAGGGGTGAATTACCCAGTTAAAGATTTAGAAACTTTTGATGCAGTGGTTTTGTGTGGAGGGTCAACCGAAAGAAGAAGCTTACCGACAAAAGGCATTGAGATCAAAGGTGTTGAACAAGCTATGGATTTTTTAACCCAACAAACTAAAGTACTATATGATATAAAGTTTGACGGAAAAGTTATTTCAGCAAAAGGAAAAAATGTTATTGTAATCGGCGGAGGAGATACTGGTTCTGATTGTGTTGGAACTTCTAATCGGCAAGGTGCCAAGTCAGTTACAAACTTTGAAATCATGCCTAAACCTCCAATCGGCAGAAGCGAAACTACACCCTGGCCATTTTGGCCTTTACAGCTAAAAACTTCAAGTTCACATAAAGAAGGTTGTAATAGAAATTGGTTAATCAATACCAAAGAATTTATTGCTGATGAAAAGGGTGTACTTATAGCTCTTAAAACTGTAAAAGTTGAATGGAAAATATTACCAGGTAAAAGACCTCAATTGATTGAAATTGAAGGTACTGAAAAAACTTGGTCTTGCAATTTAGTTTTATTGGCTTTAGGTTTTACTGGTCCCGAAAAAACTTTAAGCAATCAATTAGGTTTAGAGCTAAATAACAGAAGTAATTATAAGGCTACCAAATACCAAACTAACATTCCAAATATATTTACTGCTGGAGATATGCGTAGAGGACAATCATTAATTGTTTGGGCAATTAGTGAAGGTAGAGAAGCTGCTAGAGAAGTAGATTTATTTTTAATGGGGAAAAGCTATTTACCTACAAAAGGAAATGGAAATCTACCTGGAGCCTAAATAATTAGGTTCTAGTTTATTCTGTATTAATTTAACCACAAAGATCAAGAAGAAGGCACTAGGTACACAAAGTTGAACAATTTACCCCCTTGCACCCTTTGTGTGAAGTTTTGTGCCCCTAGTGGTTAGATTTTTAATTGCTTTTCTAAACTAGAGCAAACAATTATTAGCATTGAATTATTTTTCACATTAATTTGAATCTTAAGAATCTCTTTAGATTTTGTATTTAGTTTTACAGTATAAAAAGATAGTTCGATATAAAAACAACTATCCTAAACTAAAAATTAATAAATACAAATTAACCTAAAGATGAAAATTATTACTAAAAAATTTATCGCCATTGCTGTGTTCACATTAGTTCTAAGTTCATGTGTTTCTAATAAGAAATATACTGCTCTAGAACAAGATTTAACAAACACAAAAGGGGAATTGCAAAAAACTACTGTAGAAAAAGAAAATTTGGAAGCAAAATTTGCTAAAATTGAAAAACGAGTAGATATTTACAATACAAAAATTAATTCTTTACAGGAAGAAAACAATGCTCAAATGGAGTTTGTAGGTGATGATCTAACTGTGCTATCAAAAGACATGAGAGATAATATGAATGTAACTCTTTCTAAATTATCACCTGAAGAATTGGCTGGAGCCAAAACTTTAAAAGATTCTATAAATTTAGCCATTGCATACAAGTTAAACAAATCAATTTCTGAAAACGAACTTGGACAAGATATTAGTGTAAATATCGATAAAACTGTGGTAATGATTTCTGTTGCAGATAGCTTATTGTTTAAATCTGGAAGTTTCCGTGTAAATACAAAAGCTTACCCATTATTACAAAAATTAGCTGAAGTTCTTCATTCAGAACAAAGTATGGATGTAATGATTGAAGGTCATACAGACTCTAAGACCATTAATACTGCTGGTGTTAAAGACAACTGGGATTTAAGTGTAAAAAGATCTACTGCAATCGTTAGATTATTACAAAATAAATATGATGTGGACCCTTCAAGACTAATACCTTCTGGTAGAAGTAGTTATGTGCCATTAACAAATAATGAAACTAGAGAAAATAGAGCTAGAAATAGACGTACCAATATCATTATAATGCCTAACTTGAATAAATTTTTCGCTTTATTAGCGGAGGAAGAAGTAGTGAAATTGTAATTTCCACATTTTTAATTTATTAAAACAAAGAGGTTTCTTTTCCAAGAAACCTCTTTGTTTTTTGGAACAAAAAAATCCGGAATAAAAAAATATTACTCCGGATTTTCCCCACTTAACTAAAACTAATCTACATTATCATGTAAAAATGAGTTGTTTGATCGAAGTTGAATTTCATCATTTTCATCAACACCTAAAGTCATTCTAGATTGATTTTTATCCATTTCTGAGGAAGATGGGACATCATTTAAATTTACTCCCATTCTTTTATATGCAGGCATACTTTCAATTTCATCAATACTTTGATTCATTTTATTGGTAAATTTATAATTGAATTCTTTCATTTTACTTCTTCTATCTTCTGCTTTATTTCTTAGTTCGGATATTGTTAAATTCATAGGCGAAGCTTCATTATTATGTATTGCTTCTTCTACATTATTTACAATCTCTGGTTCATTCTTTACTTTTAATTCAAAATTTAAATTTTCATCATCCTTTTTTTCATTTACCGAAATTGATTTTAATGTATTTATTTCTGGTGCAAATTCATCTTCTAAAGTATGACGAATTGCACTATCCTTCACGTATTCTGGTTTAATTTCTTCTAATCCGATTATTTCAATTTCATTAATATCAATTTCTCCAATTGATTTTAATTCAGGTTTTTTCTCTTCTTTAAAATTTTGTATTGGTAAATCAAATGTAAATGAAATCTGATTTTCTTCTTCTTCCTTTATTTTACTTATCTCTTCTTGTTTTTGTTCAATGGTGGTTATTTCAAATTCTTGTTCCAATTCTGGCTCTACCTTTTCATAGGTAACAACCACATTGTCAACTTCTATTGTACTTTTAACCACTTTTTCTTCATCAATAAAATCATCATTATGTAAAATATGCTTGGTTACAATTGAAGTAGGCATTACTTGATCTGATTGCTTTGCAATTGGTTTAATTTGAGGTTCTACATATTTTTCATCTATTAAGTTGTGAACTATTTTTTTAGATTCTATTGTAGTTATCTCATTTTGCTGCTCAACGTTAAAACCTGTAGCTACTATCGTTACCGCAATTGCGTCTCCTAAAGATTCATCTTCACCAACCCCCATGATAATATCAACATTTGTTTTAGCCTCTGATTGAATATAATCATTAATTTCACCAATCTCATCGATAGTAACTTCTGAAGTTCCTGAAACAATTAACAACAATACATTCTTTGCTCCATCAATTTTATTATCATTTAATAATGGAGAATCTAAAGCTTTCGTAATTGCATTTTGTGCTCTATTTGACCCTGAAGAAGTTGCAGACCCCATAATAGCGGTACCACTGTTAGCCAAAACTGTTTTGGCATCTCGTAAATCAATATTTTGTGTGTAATGATGGGTTATAACTTCTGCAATTCCAGTTGCTGCTGTTGATAAAACTTCATCTGCTTTTGAAAAACCTGCTTTAAACCCTAAATTACCATATACCTCACGAAGCTTATTATTATTTATAACCACTAAAGAATCGACATTTTCGCGTAACTTTTCGATTCCTATTTGCGCTTGCTCATTACGCGTTTTTCCTTCAAAAGAAAATGGTATTGTTACTATCCCTACTGTTAAAATATTTAGTTCTTTGGCTATTTTTGCAATTATTGGTGCTGCTCCTGTACCAGTACCACCACCCATACCTACAGTTATGAACAACATTTTAGCTCTTGTATTAAGCATATTTTTAATATCCTCCATACTTTCCATTGCTGACTGCTCACCAATAGAAGGGTTTGCACCTGCACCTAACCCTTCTGTTAGAGTTGCTCCTAATTGTATTTTTGAAGGCACTGGACTATTATTTAATGCTTGCGCATCTGTATTGCAGACCACAAAATCAACACCTTTGATTCCTCTTTTAAACATGTGGTTAACAGCGTTGCTTCCACCGCCTCCTACACCAATTACTTTAATTACATTAGACTGATTTTTGGGTAAATCAAAAGATATGTTGTTAAATTCTGAGCTCATAACTTTTTTTATTTATTAGGGATTATATTTTTTAAAATTTAATTTTTACTCTGCGTTATCTAAGAAATCTCTTAACTTTTCTCCCCATTTTTCAAATATTGTTTTCTTTGGGGTTTGTTTAATTTCTTTAATATTTTTTATGTCTTGTTCTTGTTTGTCTTCTTGTATTTTTCCAGATTGTTTTTCATTATCTGATAAACCTTTCATCAACAAACCAACAACTGTTGCGTATAATGGACTCGATAATTCTTGATCAGAATTACTTGATAAATTCTCATTAGGATATCCAATTCTGGTATCCATTCCCGTGATATACTCTACCAATTGTTTGATGTGTTTTAATTGTGCTCCACCACCTGTTAAAACGATACCTGCAATTAATTTTTTCTTACTTTCGTCATGCCCGTAATTTTTAATTTCTAGAAAAACTTGTTCTACAATCTCAACAACACGCGCATGTATTATTTTTGATAGATTTTTAAGGGTAATTTCTTTAGGTTCTCTTCCTCGTAAACCTGGAATTGAAACAATTTCATTGTCTTTATTTTCACCTGGCCATGCCGATCCAAATTTAGTTTTTAGTAATTCTGCTTGCTTTTCAATAATTGAACATCCTTCTTTTATATCTTCTGTAATCACATTTCCTCCAAAAGAGATAACAGCGGTATGGCGAATTATTCCATCTTTAAAAATGGCTAAATCTGTTGTTCCTCCACCTATATCAATTAAAGCAACTCCTGCTTCTTTTTCTTCCTGACTTAAAACTGCTTCTGCAGAAGCCAATGGTTCTAAAGTTATACTTCCTAATTCTAATCCAGCACTTTTAATACACCTTCCAATATTTCTAATAGATGAAACTTGACCAACTACTACGTGAAAATTTGCTTCTAGTCTACCTCCATACATTCCGATAGGAGTTTTTATTTCGGCTTGACCATCTACTTTAAAATCTTGAGGTAAAACATGAATAATTTCTTCTCCAGGTAACATTACTAATTTATAAACCTGATTAATTAGTCTTTCAATATCATCTTCGTCAATTACCTTCTCAGAATTATCTCTAGTTATATAATCGCTATGATGTAAGCTTCTAATGTGCTGACCTGCAATACCAACAACAACTTTTTCTACTTTTTTACCAGATACACTTTCGGCCTCTTCAACTGCTTGTTGTATAGATTGAATGGTTTGCGTTATATTATTTACAACTCCTCTGTGAACTCCTAAACTCTTCGCTTTACCAGTACCGAGCACCTCAATTTTACCATAAGCATCATGCCTTCCTACCATCGCAACAATTTTAGTTGTTCCGATATCTAATCCAACCGCTATATTATTGTTTTCCATTTCTTATTTTTTTGTACAAACAACTTGATTATTGAACTTCAAATTAATCGTTTTATAGTTATTTAATGAACCATCTAACATTACCTTTTTATAAAATATTTTCAAATTTTTTATTTTACTTTCCATTCTTTTTAAATCACCAAAAATGATAATTTGTTCTCCTTCTCTTGTTTTTAGTTCAAATTGCTTTGGGTTTTTACCTTCCACTTGTTGAATACCTATAATCTGTTTTCTTAAAAAATCGTCATTCTTAATCTTCTTTGCCAAACAAATTATATCCACACAATTTTCTTTTTTAATTTCACTTGTGGTTATAGGAACTCTTGCCGAAAAATTATTTGATAAAGGCATTTTTAACCCTTGATCATCATAATAATATGACTCTAAACCATTTGCCACTCTTAAAATTGGAGTTCTTTGTGAAATAAGCGCCCCTAACTCGCCATTTAATGTTTGAAATATCTCTGCATTCTCTATCATTTGAGAATTTTGCATAAACATTTCAACATCATTCAAATTTATATTTTCTTTTGATTGGTTTTTAGCACCTCCTAAACTTTGTATTAACAACTTATTAACTGTTTCATAACTTATAAAAAGGTTTTCTCCATTACTAAAAATGACATTAATATCACTTGTTTTTTTAGTTGCACTTCTTTGCGATGCAAATCCATATAAAAAAATTACTAAAAAAATTAGTAAAAAAAATTTAATATGTATAATATATTTATTCATTTTTCGTTAAATAGAACTATGACAATCAAAAATAATCCCCTTCATTATTTATTAACAGATTGCCATAGTTCGCAAAGTATTTAGCACAAAATTTTTTCTATTTGGTTAACAATTTGTTTTGTTGCATTTGGCAAAGCCATGTGCTTTATATTTTTGCTTAATGTTTTTTGTTTTTCTTTATTTTCAATTAAATCTTTAAAAGTTTTTTGAAAACTTTCTAACTCACTTTCTTTTATCATTAATGCCGCACTATTTTTTATTATAGATAAGGCATTTTTTGTTTGATGATCTTCAGCTACATTTGGTGAGGGAATAAAAATTACTGGCTTTCCAACGATACACAATTCGGATATTGATCCTGCTCCAGCACGACTAATAATCACATCCGAAGCAGCGTATAACAAATCCATGTTTTTAATAAAAGCATATGTTTGAACACCTTTAGTTTTATTATATTTTTTATACTCTTCAAAATATAACTTCCCTGTTTGCCATATTACCTGAACATTATTTGCCAATATAAACTCTAAGTTTTTTTCAATAGTTTGATTTATCACTCGTGCACCTAAACTACCACCTAATACCACAAGCGTCTTTTTATTTTTATCTAGTTTAAAAAAGGAAAGTGCCTCTTCTCTTTTACTCTCAATATCTAACAAATCTTGCCTTACCGGATTTCCTGTTTTAATTATTTTATCTTCAGGAAAATATTTTTCCAAACCATCATACGCAACACAAATTTTTTTCGCTTTTTT
>DAOUTI010000135.1 GCA_030626795.1 Flavobacteriaceae bacterium | reverse complement strand
GGCGAAGAAGTTATTGTTGTTGAAACTATCATTGCAGGTTTCCCTTTTATAGCGTTTCCTGCAAAATCTGGACTCGCAATACGCTGTTCGTCATGATTCTCTAAAAAGTGAATCATATTGTGTTCTATATCTGCTAAATCTTTCTGTATTTGAGGTAAATTATCTGTTAACCCATGCCCTTGCATAATGTGTTTGATGGTGTCATACAAGGCAACTTTATCATACAAATAATCTATTTTCCCTTTTTTAATATAATCTCTGTAAATACTTGGTGTATAGATTTCACCCAATAAAAAAGCGTTCTCGTTTTTCATTTTTATGGATGAGTTCATATAACTCCAAAACTCAACTGGCACCATTTCAGACATGTCATATCTGAATCCATCAACGCCCATTTCCGTCCAGTACAGCGCAATATCTCTAAATTTTATCCATGAATTTGGGATATCTTTGTCACTCCAAAATTCGAAGTGCTTTTTATAATTTTCATTTTCATAACCATCTGGTAACTCATCAAAGTCCTTTTTTCCGTCAGGGTCAACTCCATAATTTATTTTAACCGTTTCATACCAGTCATTAAATTTTGGTTGTGCCAAACGAGATCCATTACCTGTCCATTTTGCAGGAATCTCCTCAAATTTTCTATCAGATAATGCATTCTTTTCACCTCCTAATGGTTCGTATCCATTTTCCCAAACTGGGACTTGGAATGCTTCATTGGGTACATAATAAAAATTGTTGTTTACGTCATAAACAACCGTTTTATCATCTGTAGCTCCAAAATCTTCAACTCCATCAGGGTTTGTTAAACCTTGATAATTTCTAGCAATATGGTTCGGAACGATATCAATTAACACTTTTAATCCTACTTTGTGTGAACGTTCAAGAAGTGATTTAAATTCTTCCAATCTATTTTCTGGGTTTACAGCCAAATCTGGATTTACATTGTAGTAATCTTTTACTGCATAAGGCGAACCTGCTCGACCTTTTACAATATCTGGATCGTCATTTGAAATGCCGTATTTAGTATAGTCGGTAATTACATCGTGATGTAAAATTCCTGTGTACCAAATATGTGTAACTCCTAATTTTTTTATTTCTTGAAGCGCCTTATCTGTGAAATCATCAAATTTTCCAACACCGTTTTCTTCAATTGTTCCCCAAGGTTTATTGGTGGTATTTGTGTTTCCAAACAAACGAGTAAAGACTTGGTAAATGACTATTTTTTGCTCCTTTTTCTGAACTACTTCCTGTTTAACAGCAATCGAATCTTCTTTTTTGTTAGTACAATTTATCATTAATGCTAATATTATAAGACTGTAGATAATTTTCTTCATGATGTAAATTTTAATTTTTAGATACTTCTAACAAGACAATATCATAGTTTGATTCGATTGTAATTTCTCCATCTATTACTTTAGCAAAACTATCAGAATATGCATCGTGCAGCATAATACTGTTTTCAAATACTTTAGATACATCGACGGTCTTTTTCCCTTTTGGCAAGTCTAAACCAACTACAACTTTATCAGAGTAGCCATCATTAGAAAAAGTTCTTTGAAACACATACGGTTTTTCTGAAATCATATCGTGAACTCCAGCACCAACAGCAGGGTGATCTCTTCTAAATTTTCCGAGTTTTTGCCAATGTGTTAAAATTTCTTGTGTTTCCTTATCGGAATTAATTTCTTTCCAATTCATATTTGATCGTAAAGTTGCATCACCAACTGTACCTTCAATTATTAATGATCTAGCAGATTCATCACCATAATATATTTGTGCAATTCCTGGGCTTAGTAATAATTTATTGGCAGATTCAATAGATTTTTTCCTTTCTTTATCAAAAGGGCTATTGTCATCATGTGAACTTAAATAATTAACAACAGTATTGCCTTTTAAATCATTATTTAAAAGATATGAATATCTTGAAAAAATTTCTTCATAGTCACTTTGTGCATTGTATTTAAACTCAAAATTAATCATGGCATCAAAACCATAATTAAAATAGTTTACTTTTTTATCACCAAAATCAAATGCTTTAGCACTGCTTATATTATAATTGTAAACTTCGGCAAATAGGTAAAAATTATTATTATCTAAAACTTTATCAGGATTGTTTTTTTTCCATTCCGCGAAAGCATATTCGCACTCATTTTTAAACTCAGCCCAAACCGATTCTTCGGTATGCTTTACAGTATCAGCTCTATAGGCGTCAACACCAAACTCGGTGATATAATCTGTTAGCCATTTTATAATATAAAAACGAGGTGCTCTTGGGTAACCTGTTCTTTCAAAAAAAGCATTTAACTCATCAATTTCTTGCTCATATCTACCTTCTTCTTTCCATTTTTTTACAAGCTCATCTGGTAATTCTACATTTTTATTACTCTCGGTTAATACATCTGGTAAATTTTTAACTAAAGTACATGCCGTAGTAGTCTCATAAGTTTGATAATTACATTGAGGCTCAGTTCTTACCCAATTATTTGGCCAAACAGAATCAAATTTTGTAACTGGCCCCGTATGATTGATCACTCCATCTAAAACAATTCTAATTCCTTTTTGATGTGCTTTTTCAACCAATTCTTTTAAATCTTTTTTTGTGCCAAAATTGGCATCTAAACTTGTCCAGTCTTTGGTCCAATACCCATGATATCCATAAGTAATTCCTGTCCCTTCATCAACAGCGCCATGAATTTGTTCAACAATAGGGGTAAACCAAATAGCATTGATTCCTAAATTTGTAAAATAATCTTCATCTATTTTTTGAATAATTCCTCTAATATCTCCTCCTTCAAAACCTCTTAATTTACTTGTTTCCTTTGTTCGATTGTAATTGATGTCATTTCCCTCATCTCCATTATTAAATCGATCTGTAAGCAAAAAATATAAATTAGTACTTTCCCAAACAAAAGGAGCATCAGCTGTGGCGTTTTTTTGGGTTTTATTACAAGCTCCTAATGAAAATAAAAATATTGGTAATAAAATTTTGAATAGGGTTTTCATTTTATAATTTAATTTTTACTAATTGTTTCTTATTCTTGTATATCATTTTAATTTGAAGCGTCTTTTTTTCTGCATTCCAATTAGAATCAAATTTCTTAATTCTTTTTGGTTTTTTAGAAATATTATGTAAAATCAACGTAATTTCTTTTGTGTTTGGGTTGTAATTTTTTCCAATTTCAGAAGTTATTTCTATGATTAAATTTTTGCGTTTAATGCTACTCTTAAAGTTTAAGGTTTCATACTCTCCTTTTTCAAAAGCACCAGAAGTTTCACCATCATCATTATACAATTTACCGAAACTCTCTTTTACTGATGCATCAAAATAATAATGTAAATCAATTTGATCCGAATTATATTCTTCGGTTGATTGCATTGGTTTTGCCATAGGAATAAATGCTCCAGCTCTAACATAGGTTGGAATATAATTTTCTTTAGCCAAAACTATTTTTGATTGTCCGCCAGAATATTTTTCATCAGTATAAAAGTCAAACCAATTGTTAGATTTCGGGAAATTTACTTCTTGCTCTTTTAAGCCTTGTTCAAGAATTGGAGACACCAAAAAATCATTTCCCCATAAATAGGTTTTAGAATATTTTTGGAGTTCAGTATTTGCTGGTTCTTCAAAAAATAAGGAGCGCATTAAAGGGATTCCTGTTTGATTGTTATCAAAAGCCAAAGTATAATTATATGGCAGTAATTTATATCGTAATTTAATGGATTGCTTTGCTAACTTTTTTGTTTTAGATTCTCTAAAAACGGGTTCTGCCGGAACCTCTTCTTGTGCATGCGGACGATAAATAGGTTGAAAAACTCCGTATTGCAACCAACGTGTATATAATTCATCATCTAGGTTTGCTCCCGCAAAACCGCCTAAATCTGAATGCATATAAGCCAAACCTTGCATCGCCATTTGAAGTGCAATTTTTGGTTGTGCTTGTAAACCACCCCAAGTTCTATTTACATCACCAGACCACGGAATCATACCATACTTTTGAGAACCAGAATACCCAGCACGCATTAAAATAAATGGTCGTTGATTTGGAAAATTAGATTGATAGCCTTCATAAATCAACTTTGCCCAATCGTGTCCGTAAATATTATGTACCTCATCGGCTGTTCCAGTTGCGTGAATTAAATCGGATGGATGTACTTCGGGTTCACCCAAATCACCCCAAAATCCTAAAACACCATAATTGGTGATTAAATCCTTATAAATATTCCAAAACCAGGTTTCTGCTTTTGGATTGTATATATCTATAATTCCTGTATTTCCGAAATAAAAATCATAGGTATAAGGGTTTCCTAAACTGTCTTTTCCTAATAAATTTTGTTCTGATGTTTCTTTCCATTTTTTAGAATTGGATAAAATAAAAGGCTCCGTAATCAAAATTGTTTTTATGCCTTTCTTTTTAAAATCAGCAATCATTTTTTTAGGAGTTGGAAATGAATCTTTATAGAATTCTAGATTTCCCATAGTACCTTTCAATTCTTTTCCAAACCAATACAGGTCTATAATTACAGCATCGAGTGGTATCTCTTCATCTTCGAATTTTTTTACAGTTTCCCTTGTTTCCTTTTCAGAATGGTATCCCATTCTACTTGCAAAATTACCTAAAACCCAACGGGGTGGTAGAGGTTGTTTTCCTGTTAAATCGGTATAGTTATCGATTAAATCTAACCAAGAATCACCTACAATAACCTGGTAGGTTTTTCTTCCAGAAATAGTTTCGTAGGTTAAGGTATTGTCATGTTTGCTATCTAAATCTAAAAACCCAATTGGCGCATTGTCAAAGTGTACCGCATAAATTTTAGACGACATTACCAAAGGCATTGTATAATTCATTAACTCAGAATGCGTTTCATAACCATAATGTGCTTTATTATATAATTCTAATCTATTACCACGGCGATTCATCTCTAATGCTCTGGCACCACCTCCGTAAAGCACCTCATCATCAGTTAAATTGAATTGAATGCTTTCTCCATTTTCAATTTTTGAATAACCCTTTTTTTCAGAAATGATTGACTTTCCTTTATAAAAATAGGAGATTTGAAACGGAGATTTTTGGATAATGACATGAATACCATCCGTAATTATATGTGCTGTATTTTCATCTTCTTGCAAAATAGACTTATCCTTGTTTGGTTGTAAAACTACTGCATGTGAATCAGGATTAAAAGTTTCTCCATTTGGAATAAAAGTTGTCTCTATAATTTTAGATGAATATTTTTGAATTCTATAAAAACCATCACTAACTGTAATTTCTATATAATTGCTTTTATCTTCTATGCTCTTGAAAGCTCTATCACTGTTTTGTGCAAAAACAACGGTTGATGCTAAAAAAATAATAAGGAAACTTAATTTAAATGTCTTCATTTATATGTTATTAATTAAACAACCATAAGATGGTTTCTTCGAAATTTTCTCGCCACAACTTTTCATTGTGCTCGCCATCCAAAACAATTTTTGATTTTATATTCTCTTTATTAAATCCATTTGCTTTCATCAATTCAATCATCTTATCCAGATTACTAACCATAGTTTCACTCTCATTATCACCTGCTAAAAAATACATTTTAGTTTTATGGTTATCGCTATGGTTTGTGGCAAAATCATAACAGGAGTCAGAAAGCCAAAAGGAAGGAGAAAAAGCACCAACTACACCAAAAGTATCTGGATATTTTAAACCTGCATAGTGTGAAATTAATCCACCCATTGACGATCCAATGATTGCTGTATTTTCCCTTTCTGGTTTGGTTCTGTAATTTTTATCTACATAAGGTTTTAATGTTTTTACAATAAACTCTACATAGGCATCACCTTCACCACCACCATACTTTCCAATTTTCCATGGCGAATATTCGTCCATTCTTTTATTCCCTCCATTATCGATTCCAATGACAATCAAGCCAAAACCATTTTCCTGGTAAAGTTTATTTAAAGTTTCATCGACCTCCCATTCACCTGCAAAAGAAGTATTATAATCAAATAAATTTTGGCCGTCGTGCATATACATCACCGGATATTTTTTATTGGCAGCATCATAATCTGGAGGAAGATAGATTCTAATTTTTCTTTTTCTATCTAACTCAGGCATATAAAAATCTTCTGATAAAACAACAACATTTTTTGCAGCAGTTGATTTTTTTGTTGAGTTATCTTCCCAGTTTGAGATTTGTATTTTTATAGTGTCTATTTTATTACGATAAGTGTATGTTCTGTTTCCTTCAATACCTTTTTCAACAATTTTCCATGAACCTTGTGTAAATAAAAAATTTATTACACCTTCTTGTTTTGGTAAAGTAATAGAATATTGGTCACCTTTTTGTGAAAGCTTATATTTTTCTTGTCCTCCTGTCCATCCTTCAAAATCTCCAGAAATATAAATAGCAGCATTTTTTGGAGTGTTTTCTGGCAAACTATCAACTACAAAAGTTACTTGTCCAAATGTGTTTTGGATACAAAGGAAACTTATAAAAAACAGAAAATATTTTATCATAAAATCCTATTTATTTAATTCAATAATCATTGATGATTTACCTTTGATTGTTAAAGTGCTTTCTAATGATACTTCTTCATTAGAAAAAACTTCTTTTCCTGACTTCGAATCTTTAATAATTTCTGAAAAACGATTCAAATCGATTATCTGTTTTTTAGGATTGTTATTTACAACAACCATTACAGAATTATCATCAGTGTATCTAAAATAAACATATACATTGTTTTCTGGTACAAATTGCATTGTTTTTCCGACATGAATTGCGTTATTCCCTTTTCTCCAATTGAATAATTGTTTTGAAAAATTGAAATATTCATTCTGGATTTCAGATCTTTCAGATTGCAAAAAAGCATTTTGTGCATCACTTTGCCAGCCACCAGGAAAATCATGTCTAATGTCACCATCTCCCTTTCCTTTATCTCCTTTCATGCCTATTTCACTTCCATAATAAATTTGTGGCATACCTCTTACAGTTGCTACCAAAGTCATTACTAGCTTATAATCTTCAATATTTGGATATTGTTGATTAATTCTTTGCGTATCATGATTCTCAGCAAACACCAAAATGTTGTCAATATTTGGGTATAAAAAGTCATTAATAAAATTATTATATAACTTAATCATACCGTCATTCCAATTCGCATTATTTTCATTAAAAACTGAACTTATTACGCCAAACAATGTGAAATCCATTACACTTGGTAAGTGAGAATTAAACCCTTGAATTGC
>DAOUTI010000017.1 GCA_030626795.1 Flavobacteriaceae bacterium | reverse complement strand
TTGACGCTCTCCTAGCTATTATTGGAGAAAAGGGAACAGATGTTTCTAAAATAGCCGAGTCTTTCAAAAATAAGGAAGCAAAAAGTACAGAAACAAAAGAAGCTACGCAACCTCAAACAGAAACAAAACCTGTTACTGAAAATAAAATAATACAACAACTAATTGTTCAAAAGACTAAAACTAATGGTAGAATTATAGCTTCTCCTCTTGCTAAAAAATTAGCCGAAGAGAAAAGCATAAACTTACAACATGTAAATGGCACTGGTGAACATGGTAGAATAATTAAACGTGATATTGAAAATTACGCAGCTCCAACAGGGAATGTAAATATGCCATTTGTACCTGCAGGAGAAGAAAATTTTGAAGAGGTAAGTAATTCGCAAATGCGTAAAGTAATTGCACGTAGATTAAGAGAGTCCAAATTTACTGCACCCCATTATTATTTGAATGTTGAATTTGATATGGATAATGCAATCGCATTTAGAAATCAATACAATACCGTTCCTGATACTAAAATATCATTTAATGACTTAGTTGTAAAAGCAACTGCTTTGGCTTTAAAAGAACATCCTCAAGTAAATTCTCAATGGTTTGACGATAAAATTCGTAAAAATCACCATATACATATTGGTGTCGCTGTTGGAATTGACGATGGATTATTAGTACCAGTAGTTAAGTTTGCAAACGAGCAAAGCTTGACTCAAATTGGTGCTCAAATTAAAGATTACGCTGGTAGAGCTAGAAATAAAAAACTAACTCCTGAAGAAATGGAAGGTAGTACTTTTACCATTTCTAACTTAGGAATGTTTGGTATAACCGACTTTACTTCTATAATAAACCAACCCAATTCTGCAATTTTATCAGTAGGAGCAATTGTTCAAAAACCCGTGGTTAAAGAAGGTAATATTGTTGTTGGAAATACAATGAAACTAACTTTAGCTTGCGATCATAGAACTGTTGATGGTGTAACTGGAGCTTTATTTTTACAAACACTTAAAGGTTTTATTGAAAACCCTGTAACGATGTTGGTTTAAGTTTTAAATACTTTCTAAAAAAAGCCAATTTCATAAGAAATTGGCTTTTTTTAGTGAATATTAAAATCAAAATTAATCATCAGATTTTTTAATTTCATTCCATATTTTTATTTCGTCATCAAATGTTAAACCTTCTTTAATTTGGACTTGAATACCATCACTAATACCTAGCACTATATCTTTTCTTTCAAATTGTTTCTCTCCTGTTTTTATTTCAACGAAAGGTTTTTTTGTTTTTGAATCAAATTGTACCAAAGCTTCTTTTATTGCCAATACACTATCTACTTTTGCCAAAATAATTGATGCATTGGCGCTTAGACCAGCTCTAATAAAAATAGAATCTTGCTTATTTAAAGTTCCTTTTATTTTAAATTGAATGGCTCCATTTTCTAGTTTACCTTTCGGGGCAATATAATCAAGAACTGCATCAAATGAATTATTCTCAATTGCTCCTACAGTAATTTCTAAAGGCAAACCTTCTTTTATTTTTCCAACTTCTGACTCATCTACCTTTCCTTCAAAAATCATATTATTCACATCGGCTAATACTGCTATCGTAGTACCTTCATTAAAGGTATTGCTTTCTATTACTTGATTTCCAACCTCAACAGGCATTTCCAAAACCATTCCCGAAACTGTTGATCGTATCAATGTATTGGCTGATTTACCCAAACCTTTTGTTGATCCTGTTTTAACAATATCATAATTTTGATTTGCTGCATTATAGGTTTGTAAAGCTTGCTGATATTTTACTTCAGCACGCTCAACATCCTGTTTTGAAATTACACCTTTTTCAAATAAAGATTTCTGTCTATTATAATTTCTTTTTTCATCTTCTAATGAAATTTTAGCTTTCTGAATCGCATTTTTTGCATTATTTAAAGCAGATAAATTTGGAACAATTTTAATTTTTGCTATCAAATCATTAGCTTTTAAAATATCTCCTCCTTCTACATAAATCTCTTCTATAACTCCAGAAATATTTGGTTTTATAAGAACTTCCTCTAAAGGATTTATACTTCCGGTGGCAACCGTTTTTTTAATAATAGTTTGCTTTGTTGGTTTTTCGGTTTCATAAACTACAGGGTCTTCGGCATTCTTTGAGTACAAATAATACATTGCTCCTGTAAAGGATATTACTATAAAAAGTAAAATAAAAATAGTTACTGACTTTTTCATTGATATTTATTATTTAATAATTTATTATTCTGATCTGAGTGCATCTACTGGTTTTAGCTTTATTGCAGTTTGTGCAGGTATTAAACCGGCCAATAAACCTGATACGAGTAAAATCATTAAAGCTGTTGTAATTACGCTTAAGCTAACACTAGGGTTTGCAAACATATCAATTGGCCCTGCTAATTCAAGTCCGTAATTCAAGCCAAAAATTAATAGCGCTCCAAAAACAATTCCTGCCATTCCTGATATGATAATGAGAAATACAGATTCGGTTAAAATCTGACTTCGAATATTTGCTGGAGAAGCTCCTAATGCTCTTCTTATTCCTATTTCCTTTGTTCTCTCTTTTACTACAATCAGCATGATATTACTTACACCAATAATTCCTGATAACAGCACTAAAATTCCTACAAAGTATGCGATAACTTTGAGTGCCATAAATAAATTCTCTACACGGCTAAATTCTTGATATAAGTCAAAATGTCCTATGGCTCTTTCATCATCAGGATGTATTTTATGGTTTCTCTTTACAATTTCAAATATTTTTGATTTGATAGAAGTTATTGGTGTGCCATCATTTGCTGTTATTGCCATCCAACCAACTCTATCGCCCATATTAAATGCCTGGGAAAATGAAGTAAAAGGTATAAATATTTGTTTTTGGTCTTCTTCTCCATCACCTCCTGATGTTTTTTTCTTATAGGTACCTATCACCATGAAATTTACACCTTGTATTTTTATATAACTACCTATTACAGTTTCACCTTTATCGTACAAACTAGTTTTTACTCCTTCTCCAATAATAGCTACTTTTCGTTTTTCATCGATATCACCATAATTGATAAACCTACCCGAAGTAATATCCATAGGCTCTTGATTAATAATCTCGGGGTAATCACCATAAACATTAAACGCGCCAGTATTTAAACCTCTAACTACATTATTAGCTCCATTAAAACCACCCAATTGATTTCGTGGTGAGATATACCTTAAATTTGGTATATTTCGCCGAATATCTTCAACATCACTAGTTTTATAATTAAATCGCCTATCCTTAGCCATTCCTTGATAAGGTTTTGAAACTTTACGAGTCCACATAAACATGCTATTGGTAGCAATGTCGCCAAAATCTTGTCTGATACCATTTTCAAGACCTTTACCTGCTGCCAATAATAAAATAAGAATAAATATACCCCAAAACACACCAAAAGCAGTCAATAAAGTTCTTAACCAATTGCTAGTTAAAACTTCTAATATTTCTATCCAACGATCTCTTTTAAACATTTTAAATTATTTATTCATCTTTTAAAGCTTCAATAGGCTGAATATGTGCTGCTTTCCATGCAGGGAAAAATCCTGCTAAAGCTCCAGCTATAATAAGTACAAAAACCATAGTTAATGCTATGGTTAAATCTACTGATGGGTTTAAAATATAATCAACCTCAACATTTGGGCCTACAATTTCAAGTAAACCCATACTTAAAAATAAACCTACAAAACCTGCTACTGTGGTAACAAAAATAGATTCTTGCATAATCATACCTATAATAGACCAAGGTTTAGCACCCAATGCTTTTCTAATTCCAATTTCTCTAGTTCGTTCTTTAACAATTATCAGCATAATATTACTAACTCCTACAACTCCAGCAATAATTGTACAGATACCTACAAACCAGAAAAAGAATGCAATACTTTCCGTCAAGGTATAAAAGCGTTTGGCTTCATCAAGCATATTATGCACATTAATAGCGCTATTATCGTCGGGTGAAACCGTATGAGATTGTTGTAAATATTGTTTAATTTCTTTGGTGAATTTGTGAGAAACTTCAAGAGATTTTTCAAAGTTTTCTTCTGGCTGAAGGGTAAATCCAATATTTCCTAATTTTTCACTACCATTAAACACGGTTTGGGCAGTAGTAATTGGAATATATACACGATTTTCTTCACGTTCCCCTCCTTCATCCATGTAAACCCCAATAATTTTAAAATTAATACCTGAAATTTGAAGATATTCATTTAACGGTTCTTCAACTTTTTTAAGTAATTCACGTTTTATTTTTTTACTAATTACAACAACTTTATTTCTAGTTTTAATATCAGATTCATTCAAATAACGTCCTAATACCATTTTTTGATTCTCAATTTTCTGATATTCAGGGCCTATTCCTTGAACAGAATAAGAACCAGATTCCTTTTTATAATTAATGGAAGCACCTCGAACTCTAAAAAGCCCAGATTTATATTCAAGTTGATCTTCATAAACTTGATTGATATGGTCAAAATCAGAGTTTTTTAATTGAATACTCCTTCCTGGATTTAAGCCTTTAAATTCTTTGGTAGTTACTTGAGTCCATACCCAAATTCGATTTGTGGCGTCCGCTTCAAACTCTTTACGGATACCATTTTCCATACCTCGTCCAAAACCGAGCAAGATGACCAATATAAAAATACCCGAAGCAACTGATAGCCCAGTTAGAAAAGTACGCAATTTGTTTTTACGTATGGTGTCAAAAATTTCTTGCCAACTATCAATGTCGAACATTTGAAGGTGAATTTTTAATTAAGAGAAAATGGAATCTACTGCTTAATAGACGCTAAATGGTAGTAACTTGTTACAGTAAAGCAAAATATTTTATATTATTGTTTTACCACTTCATTATTTCATAATAGAAGTTGTGCTTTTAAAATAATTATAAAAATTATTCAACAATTTTTAGTGTAAGTTCTTTATATTTAACAATAAACACACTTTGATTTATTATACCACCAGAGCTGTTTTCAATAAAATTGTATTTGGTAGCTATTCTTTGTGAAGCCCCTTGATTAATCAAGTCATTATTAACTGACAAACGCATTAAAATATCATACGTTATGTCAAAACCTTCAACAGCATATTTAGAAGGATTTGCATAGTATGTTTTTTTATAACTACTTCTAAAATTAGAATAAGCTTTAGAATTTCTATTTAAAAAAGAGGAAGAAGGATAATGAAAATTTACTCTTGCTAAGAAATTATTATCAATTTTATCGTAGTTCTTACCTTTTTCAAAAGAGAAAACTGTAATCTTGTTTTCTTCAGGCAAAACACCTAAATTATTAAAAACATCTCTTAAAAAAGTTTCATCATTTCCTAAAATAAAAACCCAATTCTCAATATCTTCACTCATGCTTCCTTTAAAAATACTTGGTTTAATATACCCTTTGGCGGGTTTTAATACAGTAACTTGATTCGTTGTGTCGAGCAATCGAATTTCTTTAAATATTTGATTATTAACATAACTGTCAAGTTCTTTTTCGCCTGCAACAATTATTAGTTTTTGATTGGTGTAATTTGACTTAATAAATTGCAACATTTCAAAAGCTAAATTTTCATTTGAAACGGTTTCTTGCACTAAATTTTTATTCGTGATTTTTGAATGATCTTTAGTAGAAATTGGCGAAATAACCATTACTTCTCTTTGGATTAAACTTTCTGAAACAGCTTTTACATTTTTTAAAAATAGTGGGCCAATAACTACATCATAATTTTCAAATTCACTTTTAGCACTCAGCTTTTTACTAATATATTCACTGTTTTCGGTGTCGTATACTTTCATGTAAATTGATAAGCCTTGATTTTTCAATGAATCAATAGCTTGTAGAGCACCAAAGTAATAATCGGTAGAGATATTTAATAACCTATCATTTTCAAAATCTAAACTATCTCTTTTACTTTTAAATGGTAACATCATGGCAATATTCATATGAACACCTTCAATATTCTTATCAATAAAATATTTATTTTCACCATCATCTACACTCGGTATTTTTATCAACACACCTGCAATTACACCTTCTTCTAATTGCGGGTTAGCTTCTATTAATTCTTCTTTAGAAATACCAAACTTATTGCTCAAACTAAATAAAGTTTCTTGTTTTTCAATTTTATGTGTTTTCAATTCGGAACTTTCAATAACTTTATTTGGCACCAAAATAACATCATCAAATTGTAATCCTTTTTGTTTTACAAATGGATTTAACTCTTCTAAATAAGCGATGGAAATACCAAAATTTTTCGCAATACTAAATTTAGTTTCTTTTGCTTTTACTAAATAAGGTTGCGTTAATTTTTCTTTTTCAAAAATTTGTATTTCATTAATCTTTAAAGGAATCTTTAGTATTTGACCTTCCTTTAATCCATCATTAATTAATAATGGGTTAAGGCTATTGAGCTTATCAATAGAAACTTCAAATTTTTTGAGCAAACTATATAAGGTTTCTCTTTTTAAAACTTCGTGATAAATAAAATTATCAACAATAATATCTTTAGCTCCAATATTACTTAAATCACTATTTTCTATATCCTTTTTAGGATTGTAATCTTTATTAGGAATAATAATCAAATCATTAACCTTAACATTATCTCTAACATCAGGGTTCAACTTTAATAAATCATAAGGTGTAATCGACAAGCTTTTCGAAATACTTTGAATTGTTTCACCTTGTAAAACTTTATAGGTAATAAACTTTTTTTGCTGTGCAAATATTGATGATAATCCTATAAAAAAAAGGATAATAATAAACTTGAAATTTTTCATTTAAAATTGGTTATGTATGAATAACAATTAAACTTTATTGATATTATTTACTTTTGTAATTTTTATTAACAAAGTAATCTAGTTTCCAAAAATACAAAAAACCGATAATTTAAACTGTATTGGTTTATTTATAAATTAAACCAGCTAATTGGTTTTATAAAATCTTTACTAAAACTATTCCCACTCAATTGTTGCGGGTGGTTTCGAGCTAATATCGTAAACTACTCTATTCACACCTTTTACACCATTGATAATTTTATTAGATATTTCTTGTAAAAATTTATAAGGTAAATCTACCCAATCGGCAGTCATGCCATCTGTAGATTCAACAGCACGTAATGCAACAACTTTTTCATAGGTGCGTTCATCACCCATAACTCCTACAGAGTTTACCGGCAGTAACATTACACCAGCTTGCCAAACTTTATCGTACAAATTCCATCTTTTTAATCCTTCAATAAAAATAAAATCTACTTCTTGTAAAATTCTTACTTTTTCTGCTGTAATATCTCCTAAAATACGAATTGCCAATCCTGGACCTGGAAATGGATGACGACCTAAAAGCTCAGCATCAATGCCCATACTCTTTCCTACTCTTCTAACCTCATCTTTAAAAATCATTCTTAGAGGTTCAACTATTTTTAATTTCATAAAGTCAGGTAAACCACCTACATTATGGTGTGACTTGATCGTTGCAGATGGTCCTCCTGTAACCGAAACAGACTCAATCACATCAGGATAAATAGTGCCCTGCGCTAACCATTTTACATCCTCAATTAAATGTGCTTCATCATCAAAAACATTGATAAATTCGTTGCCGATAGCTTTACGTTTTAATTCAGGATCAGAAAGTCCAGCCAAATTATTTAAAAATCTATCTGTAGCATCAACCCCTTTAACGTTTAACCCCATGTGTTTGTATTGATCTAATACGCTTTCAAATTCATTTTTTCGAAGTAATCCGTTATTAACGAAAATACAATACAAATTTTTACCAATGGCTTTATCTAATAAAACAGCCGCAACTGTCGAATCAACTCCGCCAGACAAACCTAAAACAACTTTGTCATTTCCTAGTTTGGCTTTAAGGTCTGCAACGGTTGTATCAACAAATGAATTTGGTGTCCACTCTTGTTTTACACCTGCAATTCCAACTAAAAAATTTTCTAACAATTGTTTGCCATCTGTAGAATGGTAAACTTCTGGGTGAAATTGAATGGCATAAGTTTGTTCTCCATCAATTTTATATGCTGCATTTACAACATCTTCTGTACTTGCAATAATCTTATAGTTTTTAGGCATTTCGATAATCGTATCGCTATGACTCATCCAAACTTGTGAATTTTCATGAATACCCTTAAATAGTTCATTGTTATTATCAACAAAAGAAAGGTTAGCTCTACCATATTCTCTAGAATTTGAAGCACCAACTTTTCCACCAAAAAAGTGAGTTAAATATTGTGCTCCATAACATATACCCAATAAAGGTTTTTTCCCTTTTATTTGTGATAAATCTGGTTTTGGTGCTTGCTCACTTCTAACAGAATGAGGGCTACCAGATAAAATAACTGCTTGATAATCATTTACATCAACTTTCACATTATTAAAAGGATGTATTTCACAATAAATATTGAGTTCTCTAACTCGACGAGCAATAAGTTGTGTAAATTGTGAACCGAAATCTAAAATTAGGACTTTATTTTGCATGCGCAAAAATAAAACTAAAATCAGAATTATTGAAACTATTATTATTAATTTTATTAAATTTGAGCAGTAATTAACAAGCCTCTTCCTATAACAGTTTTCCTTTTAGAATTGGAATTGCTAAATTATTTTAATAACTGATTTAATTAATTATAATTATCATGAAAAAAATAACAATTATTCTTTCGTTATTATTACTCTTAACTAATAACATTTATAGCCAAACTCAAGCAGCTGCTTCAGCTGAAGCTTTGGCAAAACAATTGGCAAACCCTGTTGCGGCTTTAATTAGCGTACCCTTTCAAAATAATTATGATTTTAATGTTGGACCATTAAATGGATTAAAGTACACACTAAATATACAACCAGTAATCCCAATTTCAATTGGCGAAAAATGGAATATGATAAGCCGTACCATAATTCCTATTACTTTTCAAAAAGATGTTACTCTTGATGGAGAGACTGAATTCGGATTAGGTGATATCGTACAAAGTATTTTCTTTTCTCCTAAAGAAGTGAAAAATGGTTTGGTATGGGGAGTCGGTCCTATATTTTTATTACCAACGGCTACCGATGATGCTTTAGGTATTAAGAAATGGGCAGCTGGGCCTAATGCTTTAGTATTAAAATTACAAGGACAATGGACTTATGGGGCATTAGTAAACCATATGTGGGATATTGGAGGAAGTGGCAGCGCTGAAGTTAATGCTACATTTTTTCAACCATTTGCAACTTATGCTACTCCTACTGGTGCTTCCTTTACCATTGCTTCTGAAAATACACAAAGTTGGAATAATGATATTTTTGGTGGATTTATTGGTGCTTACTATGCAAAAGTAATCACTGTTGGAAAATTTATGATGCAAGTTGGAGGTGGTCCAAAAGTATATTATGGTAATAATCCTTTTAATCCAGGTTGGGGATTTCGCTTAAATGTAATTAGCTTGTTTCCAAAATAATTACCAACTTCAATTTGACCAATGAAAATTAAATTTCTTTTTTTAATACTTATCATAATATCTTCTTGTAGTAAAAAGGTATTTCATGAAAAATGGACTCAAAAACAAGCACCTGATTATTTCAAGGCACGTTTTGAAACCACTCAAGGTAATTTTGATATTGAAGCCAAACGAGAATGGTCGCCTCAAGGTGTTGATAGATTGCATCAATTGATCAAAAGTGATTTTTATACAGATATTGGAATTTTTAGGGTAATCCCCGAATTTGTTGTTCAATTTGGAATAAGTAACGATTCAATTTTAAATAATTCCTGGAAAAAATACACTATTCTTGATGAACCCGTTTTTCAAAGCAATGATTCTATGGCAATCTCTTTTGCCAGAGACGGAATTAACTCACGTACTACACAAATTTTTATAAATTTAAAAAATAATCACCGTTTAGACACTGTTAAATATAATGGAGTTATAGGTTTTCCGGTTATTGCTAAAATTACTAACGGTATGGAAATTGTGCATAAGTTCTATGATACTAAAGACAATGTGCCCGATCAAGATTCTATCCAAAAATATGGAAATAACTACTTAATTCGAAAATATCCAAAATTAGATTATATAAAGAAGGCCTATCTTTTAAAGTAACACTTGTAATTATTTTAAAACTAATCCGACAAAGCCAATGTAACTATAAATTAATTTTACCTTGGCTTTATTTCTTCCTTTTATTTATGGATTTTCTACTTCTTTTTTAGGTATGTTGGCACCAAGTATGCTCAATATGACTTCTGTTAAAATAAGTATGGAAAGAGGAAAAACAATGCATCAAAATTTGCTTTTGGAGTTTCAATTATTGCATTTATTCAAGCCTATATTGCTTTATTTTTTATTAAATTCTTAAAGGGCAATCCTGATTTTATACAAATTTTGCAAAAAATTGCTTTGACTATTTTTTTATTACTTTCTATCTATTTTTATAGATCTTATAAAACAAAACACTTCTGATGTCAAACAAAAATGTAAAGGCACATTTGTAATTGGTTTGTTTTTATCAACTTTAAATATGTTTGCTATTCCATTTTATTATGGTATAACAACAATACTTAACAAATTTGGCTGGTTACAGTTATCACAAAATAATATTTTGCTGTTTGTTATAGGTTCGGCAATTGGAACATTTATGCTACTTTATACCTACTCTAATTTTGCAAAACTTATGAAAAGTAAATCCAATACAAAATCAAATAAATTAAACTTATCTTTAAGCTTGTTGACTGGATTATTGGCATTGGTAACGCTTGTCAAACTTTTCTAAGATTTTAATAACTAAAATTCCGCACCTAATCTAAACGGCTAACTTACATAAACTTTGATTACCTTGCATATTCTTCAAAAATGTAAATTGGTCGCTATAATGTATTATTTTCTTTAGTTTTTCTTCTAAATATAGACCATCAACAATAAGATCCAAAACAATCAATATTTCACTTACTACAGCAATAATCCTTTGATTTAGTTTGTGTTCAATTATATCCTGTTTTATTTCATTAAACATACCTCCAATGGTGTGATAAGCCTCCCCCTATGTTTTAAACTCAACAGTTTGATATTGAACCCTTATTATTATTGTTGTGTGGGCAATCTGAACGTCAAAATTTGTTGATTGATTTCGATCTAAACTTAATAGTTGTTTCGCTTCTTTAAAAGAAACTTCAATACTCCAACGTGTACTGTAAATATCCATCATTTTTGTAAATGTAAGTTTTCCGCCTCATTTACTTTGATAGAGCAGTAGGTTATAACCAACTATTATTAAAAAAAGCTTTTATCTCATTGATTTTTGAAATATCTTCGTGTCGTAGCGTATTTTGGATTTTTTTGTCTTGCAACTTAAAAATACAGTAAAACCTCGTATTAACAAGATTTTTATGCTGCTTTTTTTTATGATTTTAATTCGTAAACCTTATATTTTAGAGGCTGCGAAACTTTAGTTCTGTTTTATTTATCACAAAAAAAAATGTTATTGCAAAGAGAATTTAAAAATTAATTTTATAATACAAATGAGAGAAGAAATTGAAAAAAAAGGCTTTATCAAAATTAAAGAGGATAGTGCTTTTATAGTGTCATGTTATAAGGAAATGCTCAATAGAATTGGAGAAGAACCAATAGTTAAACTTATTGAATCTAGTGAGTCTTCTGGCGAGACTATCGACAACTGTAGTGTTACAGATGAGAAGGTAATCCAGAGTTTTGGAATATATTTTCAATTGGTAACATTAATCGAAGAAAATGCTGGAGCTCAATACCGTAGAGAGATAGAAAATACAGAAGGTATTTCGGCTATTCGTGGTTCGTGGGGTGAGACTTTTAAAATTTGGAAAGACAAAGGTGTTTCTGAAGAAGAAATGGTTAATACTATTTCATCTTTAAATGTAACACCTGTACTTACTGCACATCCTACGGAAGCTAAGAGGGTTACAATAATAGAGCTGCACCGAGAGTTGTACTTACTATTAGTAAAATATGAAAACTCTAATATTACTAGTACTGAGAAGTATTTGATTAAAGAAAAAATCATCCAGATTTTAGAGCGTTGGTGGAGAACAGGAGAGATTTATCTCGAAAAACCTGATCTGACAGCAGAGCGAAACAATATTGTTCACTATTTGAGTAAGGCATTTCCCTTACAATTAGAGAGTAGTGACCTTAAACTTAAGAGTTCATGGGTAGCTATGGGATTTGACGCTGAAAAGTTGTCGTTACCAGAGCATTATCCAAACTTGAATTTTGGAAGTTGGGTAGGAGGAGATAGAGATGGACATCCATTTGTAACTCCTAGTATTACTCACGACACTCTTGTTATTCACCGCGAAGCTGCTTTAAAAATCATTCATAAAGAGTTGACTAAGCTAGCAGCGAGAATGACACTTTCGGAAATCACTAACGAAGTCCCTCAAACTTTATTAGATGCAATTTCTGAAATGTCTAACAATCTTGGAGAAAAAGGAGAAAAAGCTGTAAAACGCAATTACTTAGAGCCTTGGCGTCAGTATAGTAGTTTGCTTGTAATAAAACTAGAAAATACTATGTCTACGGATTATAGCGATTCTAGTAAGTATTACAGGTCTAGTAAAGCATTGGGAGAAGACTTGAAGTTTCTTAGGGAAATTTTAATAGAAGCTGGAGCTATTGGTGTTGTCAACGATATTTTGTTCCATGCAGAACGCACTGTTCAGAGCTTTGGATTTCATTTGGCTAAGTTAGATATCCGTCAGAATAGTGAGTATCACGAAAAAGTAGTTTCACAAATTCTAGAAAAATCAGGATTTAAGAAGTTTGATTTTCAGAATTGGGATGAAAAAACTAGAGTTAAATTCTTGACAGAAGAATTAAATAATCACTCGCCATTATCTGACATTACAGTTTCTTATGCTAAAGAAGCTGATAACGTTTTAGATTATTTTAGAGTAATAAGACATCACATAAATCTTTATGGTTCTGATGGTATTGGTTCAATAATTGTGAGTATGACTAGGAGTCTTAGCGACTTGTTAGTTATTTATTTCATAATGCGAGAAACACAACTTCTTGGCACAAATTTACGTGTAGTTCCATTGCTAGAAACTATCGAAGACTTAGAGGCCGGAGATAAAATTTTAGATCAGTTCTTGAATTTCTCTATCACCAAAAGCAGAATGAAACTTGTTGATGATGTTCAGGAAGTGATGGTTGGATATAGTGATAGTAACAAAGATGGAGGTGTGCTTGCGAGTAAATGGAATCTTTACAAAGCAGAGAAAAATCTTTCCGAAATTGGTAAAAATCACAATGTTAGATTAATGTTTTTCCACGGAAGAGGAGGTACAATAAGTCGTGGTGGTGGAAAATACCACAGATTTATGGAAAGTATGCCTTTTGATACTGTAAATGGAATGATGAAGTTAACGGTTCAGGGAGAATCTATTGCTCAACAATTTGGTAATCTAAATACAGGTACATATAATTTCGAAATGTTGATGTCGGGAGTAGCAAGGCAGACTATGCTCAATATTCCTCATATGAAAGAAGAAAATAAACCAATCAAGGCTGTTGAATTACTTACTGAGAAATCATTAGAATATTATCAGGAACTTATAAATCATCCTGGTTTTCTTGAGTTCTTCGGACAAGCAACACCTATAGATTTACTAGAGCACAGCAAGATAGGTTCTAGGCCAGCAAGGAGAACATCAAAAAGAACCTTAACCGATTTACGTGCAATACCTTGGGTATTTAGTTGGAATATTTCTCGTTTCTCGCTAACAGGATGGTTTGGTGTTGGTCAGGCTTTAAAGGATTTGAAGGATAACGAACCAAAAAAGTTTGAGGAATTAAAAGCTAACGCAGGATCTTGGAATTTCCTGAAGTTTATGTTGATAGAGGTTGAGACTAATTTAATTTTAGCAAACAAAGAGTTAATGAAAGTTTATTCTGAATTGGTAGAGAATAGACAAGTAAGAAACGAATTGTTAGATCTTATTCTTACTGATTACAGCTATGGTATTTCTGAAATTGAAAATCTTTTAGGAGGTCCAGCTTCAGAAAGAAGAAAAGGGCAGTTTGAGAATAAAAAATATAGAGAAAAACAATTGAAAGTACTTCATGAGTTACATATTAAATATCTGAAAGAATGGAGAATTATTTTATCTGTGGATGGTAAAGTTGCAGATAAACTCCTTCCAAAGTTATTATCAATTATAAACTCTCTAACTGGTGGTTTGAAAAGTACAGGTTAGGATAATGACCATATAAAAATATTTAAAAGTGATGTGTTTACTTATTCTAAATACATCACTTTTTTCATTTATATTTGTTTCTGTTTTGCTAATTTATTGATGTTTTCACTAAACCAATCGTATACATGTTAAATATGGCATAAAGAGTATTTGCAACTATTTTAGGTAGCCTAGCCTAATTAATTTCATGTCACTTTCTTATTGCTTTTCGTGAAATTAAATAATTAGGTTTTCTGCTTTTTCTTTTTAGCAGCAGGAAATAACACATTATTTAAAATTAAACGATAACCCGGTGAGTTTGGGTGTAATTCCAATTCTGTTTTTGGGTCACCTACCCGGTGTTGATAATCTTCAGGATCATGACCTCCATAAAAAGTAAACATACCTTTACCTTTTACACCGTGAATATAGCGGGCTTCACCATTTACATGATTCTCACCCATTACCAAAATATTTGGTTTAATTAAATTAGAATCAAAGGCCGTAGTTTGCCCCATAAAACCTTTAACCAACAAAGTATGGTTTTGACATAACATCGTAGGAACCATATCCCATTTTGCAGAAAATTCTTTGAGTTCAAAATAATCTTCTACTTTTAACGCTTTCCTTTTTCTTGTTGTATCTATGTTTGAAAATTCATAAGTAACAGGATTTCGCTCCAAAATAAAATCCGCGAAAGCGAAAGTTTTATTATAGTCGATTTTATTTTGATAATTACTTTCTGATGGATCTCCATCAAACATAGTTTCGCAAATATCTATCCCTTCGGCAGCCAATGCAATATCAAAACTATCGGTTGCAGAGCACATAGCAAACATAAAACCACCTCCTATAACATAATTTCTAATTTTTAATGCAACTGCTAATTTTTCTTGTGAAACCTTACTAAATCCCAACTGATTGGCTAATTTTTCAGAATTATTTTTGTTTTCAATATACCAAGGCGCCATTCTAAAAGCTCCGTAAAACTTACCATACTGCCCTGTAAAATCTTCATGATGCAAGTGCAACCACTCATATAAAAGTAAATTATCATTTAATACCTCTTCATCATAAATAACATCGTAAGGTATCTCTGCAAATTGTAAAACCATGGTAACTGCATCATCCCACGGCTGATTTCCTTTTGGGGAATAAACAGCAATCTTGGGTGCTTTTTCTAACACAACGGCCTCCATATTTTGTGAAGGACTAGCTATTTGCTCTAAAATATTTACTGCTTCTGTTTCTGAAATAATTTCATAACTAACACCTCGTATTATACATTCATTTCTAAAATCTTTGGTGTCTTCTAGTAAAAAAGAGCCGCCTCTATAATTAAGTAACCATTTCACTTTTTGCCCTTTCTGCAAAGAATAAAAAGTAATTCCGTAAGCTTTTAAATGATTTTCTTGCGAAGTTTCATCCATGGGTATCAACAAAAAAGATGCGAAAACCGAAGGGCTAAAAAGAAGAAGTAGAATAATTATTATATAAATATTTTTCAAAAACCGTTTTGATTAAGATTTAGTAATGGATAAAAATAAGGATAATTTTCCGCAGAAAAAACATCCTTTGTAAAAACTACTGAACTTTGAATTAGGTGAAAAGCCAATATAAATTTTAACCGTCCTAAGTTTGCTTTTATTCAAAGTGTATTTTCATTCCTTCATGTGACTGTTTAAATCCCATGTCCTCATAAAATTTAATCGCTTTCGGTCTTTTTTTATCGGTAGTTAATTGAAGTAAATGTGCTTTTCGTTCTTTCGCTCTATTAATTGCCCATTCAAACATTATTTTCCCAATTCCGAGTCCTCTTTTGTCTTTTCTAATTCTTACAGCCTCAATTTGTGCTCTAATTCCACCTCGATAAGTTAAATATTGGATGTATGATAATTGTAAAGTTCCGATGATTTCAGAATTTTCGTTTTCAACAACAATTAACTCTTGGTTTTCATCAGAGTTTATTTTTTTAAATGCATTTAGGTATTCATTCGGTAAAGGTTTTTGAAAATTTTCCCTTTTTATTCCAAGTTCATCATCAGCGATCATTTCCACAATTATTGAAACATCACTTTCTGTCGCTTTTCTAAATATCATTTTATGTTCAGTTTTTCACTTATTGCCAAAAGAGATATTAATTATTTATTAAAACGGAACATCATCTTTATTCATATCACCAAATGCATCACTAGCACTTGCTAAATTATCTGAAGAAATCTCTTGGTTCATTGACGATTGAAATTCGGTAGCAAAACCTTCTTCCAAATCAGAGAAAAGGGCTAATCTTCCTGTAAACTTCATTTTAATATTTTCTAAACCACCATTACGATGTTTCGCTACAATAAATTCGGCTTGACCTTCACAAGGAGTATGCTCATCATCATCCCATTCGGTTAAACCATAATATTCTGGTCGGTAAATAAAAGAAACAATATCGGCATCTTGTTCAATTGCACCAGATTCACGTAAATCGGATAATAACGGGCGCTTACTTCCTCCACGTGTTTCAACCGCACGAGATAATTGAGAAAGTGCGATTACCGGTACACTTAATTCTTTTGCTAAGGCTTTTAAATTTCGCGAAATTGTTGAAATTTCTTGCTCACGATTTCCAAATCCTTTTGTTGCTGAACCAGCAGTCATTAACTGTAAATAATCAATTACAATAGCTTTTACGCCATGTTGAGAAACCAATCTTCTTGCTTTTGCTCGTAAATCAAAAACCGATAATGAAGGCGTATCATCTATAAAAATTGGAGCTTTTGATAAGCTTTTTACCTTTACATTCAATGCTTCCCATTCATAAGTTTCTAAATTCCCTTTTCTTAACTTTTCGGATGAAATACCCGTTTGGCTAGAAATCATACGGGTAATTAATTGTATAGACGACATTTCTAAAGAAAATATTGCCACTGGCGTATCAAAATCGATAGCCATATTTTTTGCCATTGACATAACAAATGCTGTTTTACCCATACCTGGACGAGCAGCTAGAATAATTAAATCGGAAGGTTGCCAACCCGAAGTTAATTGATCTAATTTGGTGAAACCAGTTGCTACACCACTCATTCCTTCTTGGTTAGAAATTTCTTCAATTTTTTTAAGCGCCAGTGTTACAAGACCTTCTGCTGCCTCAGAGCTCTTCTTTAAATTTCCTTGAGTAATATCAAACAGTTTGCTTTCGGCATCATCTAATAAATCAAAAACATCAACAGTTTCATCGTAAGAATTGGTTATAATTTCACTCGAAATAGATATCAATCTTCGTTGGATAAATTTTTGAAGAATTATACGAGCATGAAATTCAACATGTGCCGCTGAAGAAACTTTTTGACTTAAATTAATCAAATAAAAGTCACCACCAACAGCTTCTAATTTTTCATCTTTTCGCAATTGATTTGAAATCGTTAATAAATCTATAGGCTCAGAATTTTCAAAAAGCTTAAAAATTGCATTATAAATAAATTGATGTGCTGGCTTATAAAAAACATCTGTATGGATAATATCGATTACATCATCAACACCTTTTTTATCAATCATCATCGCCCCCAACACAGCTTCTTCTAAATCAACTGCTTGCGGCGGAATCTTACCTTGTTCAAGGTTGATAACACTGCTTTTGTTGTTTTTTTTTGGTTGAAATGATTTTGCTATATCCATGCGGCAAATGTAGTTTTTTACAAATGTAAAAGTATTTTATTTTGACTATTAAAGTTAACAAAAAATGTTAACAATTAATATTTTGTTAATAAAGGTCTCCTTATTATTCTGAAATATATAAATTTATCAAATCAACTTTCAATACATTTAAAATTTAGGTAGTAATAACTTCATTATAAACAATCATTTACCTTTTAAAAATCAAAATGCAAAAAAATATATTTTTATTATTTCACATTGCTTATGTTGTTAATAATTTGTTTTTTTGTTAAAATAAAACATTACAAATGTCAAAAATGAATAGAAATAAACTTTTAAGCTTTTTACTTTTGGTACAAATAGGCTTGGTTTATTTTCTTTCAAAATTTTCAAATTTTATTGAAATTAATTATACCAACGGTATATATCAAAATATTAGTATGTTTTTGAGAAAAATTTTCGGAAGCATTCCTTTTTCGGTTGGAGACATCATTTATTTTATTCTTAT
This sequence comes from Flavobacteriaceae bacterium, assembly GCA_030626795.1. GTDB lineage: Bacteria > Bacteroidota > Bacteroidia > Flavobacteriales > Flavobacteriaceae > Lutimonas. Next base: position 7,210 of record DAOUTI010000017.1, on the reverse strand, counting down.
TTTATTAATTATTAGATTTTTATATAAATTAATTAGACATAAAAACAGAAAAGAGTTGGTGTTTCAATTCCTTGCTGGATTTTCAATTTTTTATTTTTGTTTTTATTTTTTTTGGGGAATAAATTATTCAAGATTACCAATAACCAAAAGTTTAGCAATTGAAAAAGTCAAGACCTTACCATCAGGCAAATTTGATATTGAAATACTAAAAGCACTAACAAATCACCTAGTTTTTAAAACAGCCAAGATTCAATTACAATTATCAGGCAATGATACTTTGCCGGTAATTGTTCCTTATACAAAAAATGAAATATTAAAATTAACCGACATTGGATATCGAAATTTAAGTAAACAATTTAAGCAATTTCAGTACCAACCAACATCTTTAAAAAAATCATTATTTAGTGTACCTTTAACCTATATGGGTTTTGCGGGTTATTTTAATCCCCTTACGGGAGAAGCACAGGTTGATTATTTAATTCCGAAAATAACTTTACCTATGACATGCTCTCATGAAGTTGCTCATCAATTAGGAATTGCATCAGAAAGTGAGGCTAACTTTATTGGCTATTTGGCGGCTAATTTTCATGATGATCTATATTTTCAATATTCGGCAAACCTTCTCGCTTTACGCTATGCTTTATCAGATATTTATCGTTATGACCCAAAACTTTATCAAAAATATATTGAAAATCTCCCTAGAGGAATAAAAATAAACATTCAAGAATTAAGGGAATTCTGGCTTAAATATCAAAACCCAGCTGAACCTGTATTCAAAGCATTTTATGACAACTATCTTAAAGCCAATCAACAAGAAGATGGATTAGAAAGTTACAATAGAATGGTGGATTTACTAATTGCTTACGATAAAAAATACACATTAAAATAATTTGCCTAAATTTGGCTAACTCTTAATTAATTAAATCATGAAGCAATACATTGCCTTATTCTTATTGTTAAATACTTTTGTTTTTAACGCCCAAGAATATTTTCCGAAAAATGATGGTGTTAAAACTACCAACAACAATTACACGGCTTTTACCAATGCGAAAATTTATGTTACTCCAACACTAATTATTGAAAAAGGAACCTTACTTATCCAAAATGGAAAAGTAATACATACTGGTACAAATGTAAATATCCCTAATAATACATTAGTTATTGACCTAAACGGTAAAACCATTTACCCTTCCTTTATTGATGTTTATTCTAATTTTGGAATAGATTTACCTAAACCAAAAGGTGGAGGTTCACAAAATCCGCAATACGACAGTAAAAGAAAGGGCTATTATTGGAATGAGCACATTATGCCTGAGGCAAATGCAATTTCCAAATTTAAATATGACAATAAGAAAGCTAAAGAATTAATAAATGCTGGTTTTGGAGTGGTAAACACGCATATTCAAGATGGTATTGTAAGAGGAACTGGTGTTTTGGTGGCATTAAATTCTGAAAGTGATAATGGTGTTCGAATTTTATCCGATAAATCAGCACAATACCTTTCATTTAATCGAAGTAAATACAACAAGCAAATTTATCCAAATTCGTTAATGGGCAGTATAGCACTTTTGCGACAAATGTATTTAGATGCAAGTTGGTATGCTAAGGGAAATTCAAAAACAAATGACCTTTCATTAGAAGCCTTGAATCGAAACAATAACTTAGTCCAAATTTTTGATGCTAGTAATAAAAACAATGATCTAAGAGCTGCTGATATAGCTCATGATAATAAAATTAATTACACGATTTTAGGTGGTGGTGATGAATATGAATTGATTGAAGAAATTAAAAAAACCAATACCACTTTTATTATTCCTATAAATTTCCCTAAAGCATACGACATAAGTAATCCATATTATACGCAAAATATTGAACTTGAAGATATGCGTAATTGGAACCAAGCACCTACCAACCCAGCTGTTTTGAATAAAAACGGGATAGAATTTGCTTTAACTCCACATCAGTTAAAATCTGTTAAAGAGTTTAAAACCAATTTAATAAAAGCTATTAAATACGGTTTAGATAAACAAACTGCACTTGCTGCCTTAACTACTATACCCGCAAAAATATTAAATAAAAGTAGTAAAATTGGTTCTTTACAAAACGGAACTTATGCCAACTTTTTAATTACATCAGGTGATGTTTTTGAAAAGAAAACTGTGCTTTATGAAAATTGGGTTCAGGGTAATAAATATGTTATTAATGACCTTAATATTAAAGACATTTCGGGCGACTATACCCTAACGATTGCCAATCAAAAATATGATGTAAAAATTAGTGGTTCGCCTAGCAAACCAAAAGTGACCGTAAAACAGGACACTTTAAAAATAGCAAGTAAATTCACTTATAAAAATAATTGGATGAATTTGAGCTTTCAACCAAATAAAGAAAAAAATGAATTTATTCGTCTTGCCGGAAAAGTAAATCAGCAAGATAAAATAACAGGAAAAGCTACACTAGCTAACGGTAATGAAACAACCTGGACTGCCTTAAAAAATCCTGTTAAAGAAAAAGAAAAAGATAAAAAAGAAGAAAATGTAAGTCCATATATCTTGCCCGTTACTTTTCCTAATAAAGCTTATGGTTTTGCTACAAAACCAAAACAAGAAACTTTATTATTTAAAAATGTTACGGTTTGGACCAACGAAAAAGATGGTATTTTACAAAATACAGACGTATTAATTAAAGATGGAAAAATTGCAAAAATAGGTACGAATCTAAATTCTGGTAAAGCCAAAGTAATTGACGGTACAGATAAACATTTAACTTCGGGTATTATTGACGAACATACACATATCGCTTTATCATCTGTAAATGAAGCTGGGCATAATTCTACTGCAGAAGTTTCTATGGAGGATGCACTAAATTTTGAAGACATTAAAATATATCAAAGTCTTGCTGGAGGTGTTACTGAAGCACAATTATTACATGGTTCAGCAAATCCAATTGGTGGAAGGTCTGTAATAATTAAATTAAAATGGGGAGAATCAAACACTAATTTGGTTGATAGACAGGCTCCTAAATTTATAAAGTTTGCTTTGGGTGAAAATGTAAAACAATCTAATTGGGGTGATAAACAAACTGTACGTTTTCCCCAAACAAGAATGGGAGTTGAACAAGTATATATGGATTATTTTCAACGTGCAAAGGAATACGAAGCAATTAAAAATAGCGGTAAAGCTTACAGAAAAGATATTGAAATGGAAACCTTGGTTGAGATCTTAAATAAAGAAAGATTTATTACTTGCCATTCGTATGTTCAAAGCGAGATTAATATGTTAATGAAAGTCGCAGATTATTACGATTTTACAATCAATACTTTTACACATATTTTAGAAGGCTATAAAGTTGCCGATAAAATGAAAGCTCATGGTGTTGGTGGCTCTACATTTGCTGATTGGTGGGCATACAAATTCGAAGTAAATGATGCAATACCTTATAATGCGGCTATTATGCATAGTCAAGGAATTGTTACTGCAATAAATTCTGATGATAGAGAAATGATAAGACGACTCAATCAAGAAGCTGCAAAAACTGTAAAGTATGGTGGTGTTAGTGAAGAAGACGCCTGGAAAATGGTTACATTAAATCCTGCAAAATTATTACACATTGACAATCGAGTTGGAAGTATTAAAATAGGTAAAGATGCAGATTTAGTTTTATGGAGTGACCATCCTTTATCCATTAAAGCTAAGGCTGAAAAAACATTGATTGAAGGTAAAGTTTATTTTGATATTGAAAAAGATCTAGAAATGAGAAAAGCCATAAAAAAAGAACGCAATCAATTGATAAATTTAATGCTTCAAGAAAAAAACAAGGGCAATCCAACACAGTCTCCAAAAAAGAAAAAAGAGACAAATTTTAATTGTGATACTGTTGAATTTTATAATTATTAAAAATGAAAAGATCAATCTACATATTCAGTTTGGTAGTATTACTTGTAATACAAACCAACATAGCACAGCAAACACCAGCACCAAAACAAAGTAAAACAATAAGCATTGTTGGCGCAACAGCACATATTGGAAATGGAAATATTATTGAAAACTCAATTATTGTTTTTGAGAATGGAATTCTAACTCAAATTGGAACATCAAGTATTGTTTCTACAAAAGGCGTAATTATTGATGCAAAAAACAAGCATGTTTACCCAGGGTTCATCATACCAAACTCTACTTTAGGCTTAGGCGAAATAGATGCCGTTAGAGCAACCCGAGACTTCGATGAAGTTGGTGGAATGCTACCGCATGTTAGAAGTTTAATTGCTTACAATACAGAATCTAAAGTAACCGAAAGCATGAGACCAAATGGTGTTTTGATTGGGCAAATTGCACCTAGAGGTGGTGTTATTTCTGGAACCTCCTCTGTAGTTCAATTTGATGCATGGAACTGGGAAGATGCAGCTATAAAAATTGATGATGGTATTCATATCAATTGGCCAAATGATATGAAATGGAATCGGAAAACCAATAGAATTGAGGCAAATGAAAAATATAACGAACAGGTAGATAAAATTCTAACTTATTTTAGCGAAGCGAATACATATAATATTAAAAATAATAAATCAAAAAATATAGAATTTGAAGCTATAAAAAATCTATTCACCGGTAAACAAAAATTATACGTAAATGCTAGATCTGAAAAGCAAATAATTGATGCTATAGATTTTGTAAAAGAATTCAAAGTTAAAAACATGGTAATTGTTCATGGAGATGAAGCCCACAAAGTATCTGCTTTACTTAAACAAAACAACATACCGATAATTTTAAAGCGGGTACATTCGTTACCAAATTCAGATGATGATGATTATGACCTACCATTTAAACAAGCTAGTTTATTAACAAAAAGTGGTGTACTAGTTGCTCTTGAAGCTAATGGACAAATGGAAAGAATGAATAGTCGCAATCTACCATTTTATGCCGGTACAGTTTCTGGTTATGGTTTAACCGATGAAGAAGCTTTGCAATTAATAACTTTAAATCCAGCCAAAATATTAGGTATTGATGATAAATATGGCTCCTTGGAAGTTGGAAAAAGTGCTACGCTTTTTATAAGTGAAGGTAATGCCTTGGATATGCGAACCAATATTTTAAGCAGGGCATTTATCGATGGTAGAGACATCAGTTTAGAAACCCACCAAACCAAACTTTGGAAACGATATATGGAAAAATACTCAAGTCAAAAATGATAATTATATAACCGCCAATATTGGCGGTTTTTTTATGTATTTTTGAAAAATGAATAAGCAAATTACCAGTATACATAACCCTTTAATTAAAGAGATTATTCAATTACAGGAAAAGTCTCGCAGTAGAAAGAAAAAAAGCTTATTTATTATTGAAGGTTTTAGAGAAATCACTCTCGCTTTAAAAGGTAAATACCATATAAATACTTTACTTTTTTGTGAAGATATCATTTCGGTTACTAAAGTCAATGAAATAGCCGAAACTATAGACCAAAGTTTTGAAATTATTGAAATATCAAAAGAAGTTTACCAAAAAATATCTCACAGAAAAACCACCGAAGGCATTATTGCTATTACAAAATCTAAAGAGCTAAATATAAGTGATTTAGAACTAAGCAATACGCCTTTAATTTTAATAGCTGAGGCTCCTGAAAAACCTGGTAATTTAGGTGCATTACTCCGAACCGCTGATGCTGCCAACTTAGATGCTGTAATTATTGCTAATCCAAAAACAGATTTGTACAATCCAAATATCATCCGCTCTAGCGTGGGTTGTATTTTTACAAATCAAATTGCAATAGGCACTACAGAAGAAATTATTGCTTATTTAAAGCAAAACGGCATTCAAATTTATGCTGCTGCACTTAAAGAGAAGAGTTTAGATTATACTGCTATTGATTATTCAAATTCTAGCGCTATTATTGTTGGAACAGAAGCAACAGGATTAAGTAATGAATGGCTTGAAAATGCTACAAAAAATATTATTATTCCTATGGAAGGAGAAATAGATTCTTTAAATGTTTCTGTTTCGGCTGCAATTATTATTTTTGAAGCCAAAAGACAAAGAAAATTAAAATAACCAAAAGATAAAGAAGTCGAAAGTTAATAATCCTTAAAAACAACTACCGCCTTTAATCTACCAACTTCTAATTTATGACTCCACAAACTTTATTTATTATACTTATTGCAATTTTACTTATCAGTTTTATTATTGATAAATACATGGACTTTTTGAATGCTAAACATTTTGAAGATGAAATTCCTAAAGAATTAAATGATGTTTACAATAAAGAAGAATACATTAAATCGCAGGCATACAAAAAAGAGAATTATAAGTTTTCATTAATAACCAGTACTTTTACTATGCTACTAACGCTTGCATTCTTTTTATTTAAAGGCTTTGCTTGGATTGATCAAATTGCGAGAAACCGTAGTGATAATGAAATAATCATTACATTGATTTTTTTCGGAATTATTATGCTAGGTAGTGATATTATTTCCACACCATTTTCTTATTATCAAAACTTCGTAATTGAAGAAAAATATGGATTTAATAAAAGCTCCAAAAAATTATTTTTTACAGATAAATTGAAAGGCTGGCTATTAAGTATTTTAATTGGTGGAGGAATTTTAGCCCTAATTGTTTGGTTTTATCAAAAAACTGGAGATAATTTTTGGATATACACTTGGCTATTTGTTGGAGTATTTACCATTTTTATGACTTTGTTTTACTCCTCATTAATTGTCCCTCTTTTCAACAAACAGACTCCACTTGAAGAAGGTGAACTAAAATCGGCCATTGAAAAGTTTGCACAAAAAGTTGGTTTTACTTTGGATAACATTTTTGTTATTGACGGCTCAAAAAGATCAACTAAAGCAAATGCATATTTCTCAGGTTTTGGAGTAAAAAAACGAATTGTTTTATATGATACTTTAATCAATGATTTAGAAACAGATGAAATCGTTGCTGTTTTAGCTCATGAGGTTGGACATTATCAAAAAAAACATGTATTTGTCAATATGGTTTTATCCTTACTTTTAACAGGTTTGACTTTATATGTTTTATCCTTGTTTATCAATAATTCAATTTTATCTGAAGCTTTATCCGTTAGTAAACCAAGTTTTCATATTGGATTAATTGCATTTGGTATTTTGTATAGTCCTATTTCAGAAATCACTGGGGTTTTAATGAATTATATCTCTCGAAAATTTGAATACCAAGCAGATGATTATGCCAAAGAGAAT
>DAOUTI010000227.1 GCA_030626795.1 Flavobacteriaceae bacterium | reverse complement strand
CAACTGTAGAAAGTGTAATTCGTTTTGGAGACATGGCTAATCCTTCATCAGAAGTAATTTTATCAATTGCTTTTAAAACATTATTGTAATTCAATAACGGTTCACCCATACCCATAAAAACAATATTACTTAATTTATGATTTTGGTATAACCTACTTTGTTTATCAGTAGCAACAACTTGATCATAAATCTCGTCGGGATTTAAATTTCGCATTTTCTTCAATCGAGCAGTTGCACAAAAAGTACAATTCAAACTACAACCTACCTGACTAGAAACACAAGCAGTTGTTCGAGTTTCTGTAGGAATTAAAACCGATTCAACAATTAAACCATCGTGCAATCTCACAGCATTTTTAACAGTTCCGTCTAATGATTGCTGCATGTTATCTACTTCGATATGATTGATTACAAAATTATCAATAAGCATTTGACGAGTTTCTTTTGAGAGATTGCTCATATCATTAAAAGAATGTGCTCCTTTTTTCCACAACCACTCGTATACTTGATTGCCTCGAAAGGCTTTATCATTTTCAGCAACAAAAAAATCGCGTAATTGTTCTTTACTTAAAGCCCGTATGTCTTGTTTAGAATCCATTTGTTTGTCATAAAAAAAGCGCCCTAAAAAGGACGCTCTAATTTAGTTTAAAAATGTTATATAATCAACATGGCATCACCATATGAATAAAACTTATATTTTTCTTTTATTGCTTCAGCGTAAGCTTCTTTTAATAAATCGTGTCCTGCGAAAGCAGAAGCCATCATCATTAAAGTTGATTTCGGGGTATGAAAATTAGTAATCATACAATTTGCTATACTAAAAACGTAAGGAGGAAATATAAATTTATTGGTCCATCCATCAAATGGTTTTAAACGATAATTTGATGAAACAGAACTTTCCATGGAACGCATTACCGTTGTACCTACTGCACAAATCCTTCTTTTATTTTCAATTGCTTTATTTACTGCTTCAACCGTGTTATTTGGAATAAAAACTTCTTCAGAATCCATTCTATGTTTTGACAAGTCTTCAACTTCAACAGGGTTAAAAGTACCTAAACCAACGTGAAGAGTAAGCTCTTTTAAATTAACACCTTTAATTTCTAGCCTTTTTAATAAATGTTTAGAAAAATGTAAACCAGCGGTTGGCGCAGCAACAGCACCTTCATGTTTAGCGTAAATGGTTTGATATCTCTCTTTATCAGATGCTTCTACCTCTCTTTTAATATATTTTGGTAGAGGAGTTTCACCCATTTCGGTTAGTTTTTTTCTAAATTCTTCATAGCTTCCATCATATAAAAAACGTAAAGTTCTTCCTCTTGAAGTTGTATTATCAATAACTTCTGCAACGAGACCACTGTCTTCACCAAAAAACAATTTATTACCAATTCTTATTTTTCTTGCAGGATCAACAAGTACATCCCATAATCTGCTTTCAGGATTCAATTCACGAAGTAAAAAAACTTCAATTCTAGCACCGGTTTTTTCTTTATTACCAAATAACCTTGCGGGGAATACTTTGGTATTATTGAAAACCATGACATCATTTTCATCAAAATAACTATCGATATCTTTGAATGATTTATGCTCAATGGTTCCTTCTTTTCGGTTAACAACCATTAAACGTGCTTCATCACGATGTTCTGAAGGATATTCGGCTAATAATTCTTCTGGCAATTCATATTGAAAACGAGATAATTTCATAGAGATATATTTATTGTTTTTTTTAAGTTGTTTGTAACTTGCTTATTAATATCGTTTTTTTAAAATACTAATATACTTGTTTCAAGTGTTTTGAATTTTTTAATGCTTGCAAATATACAATCTCAAACACCCCTTTGTCAAGTGTTTTTCAAATTAAATTGCTTTTTGAGTCTAAAAGCCAAAAATGAAAATTGAAACCGTATATTTACGCAAATTTTTGAAATGCCAAAAAAAGTTATTCCATATAAAGAATCAGAGTTAGGTAAGAAGGAACAAGTTACCCAAATGTTCGATAACGTTTCGTCAAATTACGACTTTTTAAATCGTATTTTAACTTTTGGAATTGATGTGTCTTGGAGAAAAAAAGTCGTCAAATTTGTTACCGATCAAAATGCTAAAATTGTTTTAGATATTGCTACAGGTACTGGTGATTTGGCAATTATGTTGGCACAAGCGAATATTGATAAAGTTACTGGTTTAGATATTTCATCGGGAATGCTTGAAGTTGGCAAGAAAAAAGTAGCGCAATTAAATTTAGAAAATAAAATTGAAATGATTTTGGGCGATTCAGAAAAATTGCCTTTTAAAGATCAAACATTTGATGCCATAACAGTTGGCTTTGGAGTAAGAAATTTTGAAGATCTTGAAAAGGGTTTATCTGAAATTTATAGGGTTTTAAAACCTAAAGGAACATTTATTGTTTTAGAAACTTCTCAACCTACAAAGTTTCCAATTAAACAAGGATTTACATTTTATTCAAAATATATTATTCCTACTGTAGGAAAAATATTTTCAAAAGATAAAAATGCGTATTCTTATTTACCCGAATCGGCAGCAGTTTTTCCTTATGGAGAAGAGTTTAACAATATATTATTAAAAATTGGGTTTAAGAGTTCGAAGGTTTATCCACAAACATTTGGAGCAGCAACAATTTATAAGGCTATTAAATAAATTAAGACGTGTAAAACGCATGAAAAAGTACATCATATTAAATATCATTATTGTTATTTTAACAATACCCGTTGTAAATGCTCAAAAAGAACGGATTGAACATTTACCAAATTTTGATAAACGCACTTTGCATTTTGGATATTATATTGGTGTAAATAATAATAGTTATAAAATTAGTTATTTTGATCAAAGTGGTTTAGATGATTCATCACCTGTAAATCCGGTTCCTCCAACTGATATGTTTGTATCTGTAAGTTCTTCACCAGGTTTTAATTTAGGTTTTGTAATTGATTATAAATTACACAAAAACATTAATTTAAGATT
>DAOUTI010000235.1 GCA_030626795.1 Flavobacteriaceae bacterium | reverse complement strand
GAAGGTTTAAAATAATTGGTCAAATTACATTAGGGGCTTTTGTCGGTTTTATGCTTTATTTTAATCCAGATGTTGTAGTGAAAGAAAAACTTCCAGCCGATCAAATTGTTAAAACACAAGCTTTAACAGTTCCTACAAACCATTTTAGTGAGGCGCATAAATCTACAAAAACAACAATTCCATTTGTAAAAAATAATGAATTTGATTATGAGGAATTAATTGGTTGGATGGGTGAAAAATCTAAAGATTATGTATGGTTAGTTTATATGTTGGTCATAATTTTTATTATTACTGCAGTTTCAAATGGAGCAAATTTAACCGATGGAATAGATGGGCTGGCAGCAGGTACTTCGGCAATAATCGTGTTGGCTTTGGCAGTATTCGCATGGGTTTCAGGTAATATCATTTTTGCAGATTATCTCAATGTAATGTACATACCTAATTCTGGTGAAATGACCATATTTATAAGCGCATTCGTTGGAGGTTTGGTAGGATTTTTATGGTACAATGCTTTTCCTGCACAAGTTTTTATGGGAGATACGGGCAGCTTAACTATAGGTGGAATTATAGCGGTATTAGCCATTTCTGTAAGAAAAGAGTTTTTAATACCAATTTTAGCTGGAATTTTCTTAGCAGAGAACTTATCGGTTGTAATGCAGGTTACTTATTTCAAGTACACAAGAAAAAGAACAGGTGTTGGTAAACGTATTTTTTTAATGTCACCATTACATCATCATTTTCAAAAGAAAGGATATCACGAGAGTAAAATAGTTACGCGATTTTGGATTGTCGGCATTTTATTAGCAGTGATCTCAATTTTAACATTAAAAGTCAGATAAAACAATAACAATAACAAAAATATAAATAAATGAGTATATCAACTTTTGCTTTACAGACCAATTTCAATGTAAAAAATGCTATGGCAAATAGTACATTGCCTGATTTGATGAGAGTTCGAAAAGAGATTGTAAGAGATTGTATGTCTGATTTTGAAAACGAAGAACATCGTTTAGAAAATGTATTACGAATCAATGGAGTGCAATATATTAATGATGCGAAAGCTGTGAATACCAATGCAACCTTTTATGCATTAGATAGTGTTGAAAAAGTTATTGTTTGGATTGTTGGAGGTGTAGATAAAGGCAATGATTTTGAAAGCTTACTTCCTTTGGTTAATGAAAAGGTTAAAGCCATAATATGTTTGGGTGAAAATAACCATAGATTGATTGAAACATTTGGGAGTACCGTTGATTTTATGATCGAAACTACCGATATGAGTGAAGCAGTAAAAATTGCCTATAAACTTTCGGATGCTGGAGAAGTCGTACTATTATCTCCAGGTTGTGCTAGTTATGATTTATTTGAAAATTTTGAAGATAAAGGAAAACAATTTAAACAAGCGGTAAGAAAATTATAAAAATTAACTGTAGTGTATTAATGACACAAATTTTTGAAAATATAAAAGGAGATAAAACAATTTGGGCAATCATAGCAATTTTAGCTATTTTTTCCTTTTTGCCTGTCTATAGTGCCAGTACAAACCTGGTTTATGGAGTAGGTAAAGGAACAACCTTTGGTTATTTAATTAAACATGCTGTTTTACTCGCACTAGGTTTTACTATTGTGTTTTTTACACATAAAATACCGCATAGATATTTTAGTGGTTTATCTGTTTTATTGCTTCCATTAGTTATTGTTTTATTGATTGTAACACTTGCTCAAGGCACTGTTATTAACGGAGTTAATGCAAGTAGATGGATTCGCATACCAGGTATGGGAGTTGGTTTCCAAACATCAACTTTAGCATCTGTTGTTTTAATGATGTATGTGTCTCGTTACTTGGCAAGAAATAAAGAAAAGGAAATTAAATTTAAAGAAAGTTTTTTATATTTATGGGTACCAGTAGGAATTGTTTTGGTTTTGATTTTACCTGCAAATTTTTCAACTACCGCTATAACTTTTGCGATGATAATTTTGTTGGTTTTTCTTGGCGGATATCCATTTAAATACATTGCCTCAATTTTAGGTGTTGGTATATTAGCTCTAGTACTTTTTGTATTAACTGTTAGAGCTTTTCCAGATACCATTAAAAATAGCCGAATAGATACATGGTCAAGTAGAATTGAAAATTTTATATCTGGTGAATCAGAAAATAATTATCAAGCAGAAAAGGCGAAAATTGCAATAGCCTCAGGAGAAATTTATGGAAAAGGACCAGGAAAAAGTGTTCAAAAAAACTTTTTACCTCAATCGTCATCTGATTTTATTTATGCCATTATTGGAGAAGAATTTGGATTGATAGGCGCTGTTTTTATCATAATTTTATATTTGGTATTGCTCTATAGAATGGTAATTGTCGCTACTAAAACAATCACAATTTTCGGTACTTTATTGGTTTTAGGTGTTGGTTTTCCGATAATTTTTCAAGCTTTGATTAATATGGCTGTTGCAGTAGGCTTATTTCCGGTAACGGGGCAGCCACTACCTTTGATTAGCACCGGTGGTACTTCTATTTGGATGACCTGCTTCGCAATAGGAATTGTTTTGAGTGTAAGTGCAACAAATGAAAGCGTAATTGTAAATAACGAAGAATTAGATAACCCATTAAGTATTTTACATGAAGCAGTCGGTTAACATATTATTGAGCGGAGGAGGAACGGGTGGTCATATTTATCCGGCAATTGCAATTGCGAATGAGCTAAAAAGCAGATATGCTGATGCTAAATT
>DAOUTI010000178.1 GCA_030626795.1 Flavobacteriaceae bacterium | reverse complement strand
GCGGAATGCCAGGCATGATGTAATGGCGAATTGCCATAGATAAATATAAAACCGTTTCAATTTTAAAATTGAAACGGTTTTATATTTATCTATGGCAATTCGCCATTACATCATGCCTGGCATTCCGCCACCCATTGGAGGCATTCCGCCACCTGCAGGAGCTTCTTCTTTGATGTCAACCAAAGCACACTCGGTAGTTAAGATCATACCAGCAACTGATGCTGCATTTTCTAATGCAATTCGAGTTACTTTTGTAGGATCAATAATTCCAGCTTTATGCATGGATACATATTCATCTGTTTTTGCATTGTAACCAAAATCTTTTTTACCTTCTAAAACTTTTGCTACAACTACTGAGCCTTCCGCACCAGCGTTTTCAGCAATTTGACGTAAAGGTTCTTCAATAGCTCTATTGATAATTTTAATACCTGTAGCTTCGTCTTGATTTTCAGTATCTATCTTAATTAATTTGCTTTTAGCTCTCACCAAAGCAACACCACCACCAGCAATAATACCTTCTTCAACAGCAGCTCTTGTAGCGTGTAAAGCATCGTCAACTCTATCTTTTTTCTCTTTCATTTCAACTTCACTAGCTGCACCAACATATAAAACAGCAACACCACCAGCCAATTTAGCTAATCGTTCTTGCAATTTTTCTTTATCATAATCAGAAGTAGTAGTTTCTATTTGAGATTTTATTTGGTTAACTCTTGCTTTGATGTTTTTAGCATCACCTGCACCATTAACAATAGTTGTATTGTCTTTGTCAATAGTTATTCTTTCAGCAACACCTAACATATCTAAAGTTGTGTTTTCTAGAGTAAATCCTCTTTCTTCAGATATCACAGTACCACCAGTTAAGATAGCCAAATCTTCTAGCATTGCTTTACGACGATCACCAAAACCTGGAGCTTTAACCGCTGCAATTTTTAATGAACCACGTAATTTATTAACAACCAATGTTGCTAAAGCTTCACCATCAATATCTTCTGCAATAATCATTAAAGGTTTTCCTGATTGTGCTACTGGTTCTAAAACTGGTAGTAAATCTTTCATTGTAGATATTTTTTTATCATACAATAAAATATAGGGAGACTCTAGATCAGCAATCATTTTTTCAGAGTCGGTTACAAAATATGGAGATAAATAACCTCTATCAAATTGCATACCTTCAACAATATCCACGTAAGTGTCAGTTCCTTTTGCTTCTTCAACAGTAATAACACCTTCTTTACCAACTTTATTAAAAGCTTTGGCAATTAAATCACCAACAGAAGTATCATTATTAGCAGAAATTGATGCGATTTGTTTTATTTTATCTAGTTTATTACCAACTACTTGCGATTGGTTTTGTAAATCAATAATAATTGCTTTAACTGCTTTGTCAATTCCATTTTTTAAATCTAAAGGATTTGCACCTGCTGCTACATTTTTTAAACCTTCTTTTACAATAGCTTGGGCAAGAACGGTTGCTGTTGTTGTACCATCACCAGCCAAATCATTAGTTCTAGAAGCAACTTCTTTTACCATTTGTGCTCCCATATTTTCAAGAGCATCTTCTAACTCAATCTCTCTAGCTACAGTTACACCATCTTTAGTAATTTGAGGTCCGCCAAAAGCTTTACCAATTACTACATTTCGACCTTTAGGGCCTAAAGTTACTTTAACTGCATTAGCCAAAGCATCAACACCACGTTTTAAACCGTCGCGTGATTCTATATCAAATTTTATATCTTTTGCCATTTTTAATATTTTTATTAGTTAATTGAGTTTTATTATACGATTGCGAAAATGTCACTTTCTCTCATGATTAGATAATCGTTACCATCTAATTTTAATTCTGTTCCAGAGAATTTTCCATAAAGAACAACATCTCCAACTTTAACTGTTATTGGTTCGTCTTTTGTTCCTTTACCAACTGCGACAACAGTTCCTTGTTGTGGTTTTTCTTTAGCAGAATCTGGAATGTAAAGTCCTGATGCAGTTTTTGTTTCAGCAGCTAAAGGTTCTATAAGAACTCTGTCAGCAAGTGGTTTAATATTTAATTTACTCATTATATAATGTTTTTAAGTTATTTATTATTTGATATAGCTTTATGCAAAAATATTGCCATTATCATATTTATGACAAATAGCAAAAAAAAATGCCAACGTGTCATCACATTGGCATTTTAATAATATGTTTTTTATAATTTTAGTTAGAACTATCAATAACTTTATCGGTATTTAAAATTGCTGGAGTTTCTAAAGCTTCTCTTTCATTTACAATGCCTTCAGTAGCAGATTTTAAATCAACTGTATTGTTTCTTGGAATAGCAAAGTTTGATAATAAAATCAAAGCAAAAAGTGTAATTGCTAAAGTCCAAGTACTTTTATCTAAAAAGTTTGTAGTGCTTTGAACACCACCTCCAATACCTGAAGATCCTGCTCCACCAATTGCCGATGATAAACCACCACCTTTTGGATTTTGTACCATAATTACTAAAATTAATAAAACGGAAACGATAATAATTAATATTAAAAATAAAAAGTACGACATAATCTATGCTATTTTTCTTGTAATGTTTTTATTGCCTTAATTTGGTTGGCAAAGAAACCACTTTTTTCTGGATATTTCAAACTTAAAACAGTAAAAGCTGTAATTGCTTTTTGATACTTTTTTTGCTCTAAATATACATGAGCTAAAGTCTCTGTCATTAAGCTTTCATTTTCAGTTACGCTGTCCATAGCGATATTATTACCTAGGTTAGATAAAGCGGGTTTGATCTTTGGTTTTAGAGATATAAAATTATCAATTAAATCAAAATTACTCTTACTTGATTTTGAAGGATTAGGTTCTTTTTTACCAGATTCTTTTCTTTGAATTGGTTTTACAGATGTGATTTGTAGCCATTCACTAAATGAAAAGGTTTCGGTATTATTAAATTGCAATGGTTTACCAACTTTTAAAGTTGATGTTTCAACAATTTCTTTGATATTTTCTTCTGCCGGATTTTCAATAATTTCTGCTTTAGAAGATTTTTTATTTTCAAGATTCTTATCCGGAATAATTTCTTTTTCTTCTAAATTAGGTTGGAAGTTAAAATTATAAGAAGTAATAAAATCAAACAAAACATTTCTATCGGCTGTGTATGCAGCAGTTTTTTTTATGTAATTATTGTATTTAAAACTATTTTGATTTTTTAATCCGTTTAAATGTAAAAAATGAGCTGCATGAAAATAAGGAAATTCTTCTAAAATATTTTCTAAGCCTCGAGTTTGCTCAATAGATGTATTTCTAGGGTCTTTTAGGTTGTTAGAAAATTCGATTAAATTCATATTTTAATTTACCATTTAGCTACAGAAGCATTAAAAATATCTTGTGTTATTCTTTCAAATATTTCATCATAGGCTTCTTCTAAAACACTTCCAGTTAACTGTAAGTTGCCATCATAATCACTATAAAATGAAAATGTTTGCTCAAAATCATCTTCTTCAATTAATCGATTAAAAAATCGGACTCTTACTGCAATGGTTAATCTGCTTTGAGCAGCTGTTTGCTCGGCTGTTGCAGCAATTGGAATAATTCTATATTGGGTAATTTCGCCTTCAAAATGCAAATCTCCACCTGTGTTGGTTAATTTTAAGTTGGTTTGTCTTAAAAATAAATCTTGCAAAGCAACAGTAAAACTTTGACTTAAAGTTGGTTCTACCAATCTAGCACTATTTGGAAAATAATCTATTTGAATTGTTTTGGCATCTCCGGTACTACCACCAGTAAAAGAGTATACACCACAACTAGTGGTAATAAATAAAGTAATTACAGTAGCAATATAAATGTATTTTTTCATTTTTTAAATCAATAATTTATTGCTAAAAATATTTTTTAACAGTTAAGAACGAATTAACGAATAATCATTAATATTTACAAATTATATTGGTTAATTTTTCTGTATAAAGTCCGTTCAGAAATACCCAATTCTTTGGCAGCTAATTTTCTTTTTCCTTTGTTGCGTTCAAGCGCTTGTTTTATCATTTCAAATTCTTTTTCCTGTAAAGAAATAGTTTCTTCAACGGTTTCAGCCTCATCAAAGGATACGATACTTGGATTGTTTTGAAAAGTTTCAGGCTCTGGTTTTGAAATTATTTCTAAGGCTCCATCTTGATTATCTTCTTTTCCGTAAATTTTATCAATCAATAATTGTGTGTTTTCGTGTGGCGTAGTATTAGTTTTGCCTTTGATTAATTCTTGGGTTAATTTTTTTAAATCGGTAATGTCATTTCGCATATCGAACAATACTTTGTATAAGATTTCACGTTCATTGGTAAAGTCACTGCTAGATTTGTTTTCAGAAATTACTGCTGGTAAATTACTATTGTAATCTGGTAAATAAGATTGTGTAATTTCGCTAGTAATTGTTCTGTTTTGTTCAATTACAGATATCTGTTCGGTTAAATTTCTTAGTTGTCTAATATTGCCTTTCCAAGAATAATTAACTAATGTTTTTATAGCATTTTCGTCTAACCTAATGGTTGGCATATTGTATTTTTGAGCAAAATCTGATGCAAATTTTCTAAACAATAAATGGATGTCATCATGCCGATCTCTCAATGGAGGCAAATGTATTTCAACAGTACTTAAACGATAATACAAATCTTCTCTAAACTTTTCTTTTTGAATGGCTTCAATCATGTTTAGGTTTGTTGCAGCTACAATCCTAACATCAGTTTTTTGCACTTTAGAAGAACCTACTTTTAAAAATTCGCCATTTTCTAAAACTCGGAGTAATCTAACTTGTGTAGTTAATGGTAGTTCGCCTACTTCGTCTAAAAAAATAGTTCCACCATCTGCAACTTCAAAATAACCACTGCGAGCCTGTGTTGCTCCTGTAAATGAGCCTTTTTCGTGGCCAAAAAGCTCACTATCAATCGTTCCTTCAGGAATTGCACCACAGTTTACAGCAATATATTTTGCATGCTTACGATGCGATAAATTATGTATTATTTTCGGAATAACTTCTTTACCTACACCACTTTCACCTGTAACCAATACTGAAATGTCAGTTGGAGCAACCCTTATTGCTTTTTGTAAAGCAAG
>DAOUTI010000129.1 GCA_030626795.1 Flavobacteriaceae bacterium | reverse complement strand
GCAGTTCGATTTTAACTAAAAAAATAAAAATATGTATCCAGAAGAATTAGTAAAACCAATGCGTGACGAATTGGTAAATGCAGGTTTTGATGAATTAAAAACCGTTGCGGATGTTGAAAATGCATTAAAAAAAGAAGGAACAACTTTAGTCGTAGTGAATTCGGTTTGTGGTTGTGCAGCAGGTACAGCAAGACCAGGTGCAATAGCATCATTACAACTAGATAAAACTCCTAATAATTTAACTACAGTATTTGCTGGTGTTGATGTTGAATCCACTGCAAAAGCTAGAGATATGATGATTCCGTTTCCTCCTTCATCTCCATCTATTGCTTTATTTAAAGATGGTCAGTTGGTACACATGTTAGAGCGCCACCATATTGAAGGAAGATCAGCCGAGATGATTGCTGCAAACCTAGCAGGTGCCTACGAAGAGTTTTGTTAATGAGATTCTAATTTAAAGTATTTAAATTAGTCAATAGAATTAATCCCGCTGAAAAGCAGGATTTAAATAATTTTATAAACTATGAAATTTTTACTTTTTTTTCTTACTTTTTTAGCTATTGACTGTAGTAATACGGATGATATTGTGAGCCAAGAAGTTGAAAAAAAGGCTTTAGAAACTTTAGCTAAAGAAATTAAAGCTATTGCTGATACGTCAATTTGTTCTTCTGAATTTACTTGTGAGCATGTTGGTTTTGGAAGTAAACCTTGCGGAGGGAATTGGGAATATTTGGTGTATTCTACTTCTATTGATGTAGTTGATTTTTTAGCCAAAGTGAAAACTTATAATGAGCTAGAAAAAAAATACAACACCAAATATGGTATGATGTCAGATTGTATGGTTGTATCGCCACCAAATAAAATTATTTGTGAAATCGGAAAATGTAAAGCCATTTATAATTAGCGAAGAAATAGTTTTGTTAAAAACAATATCAAACCTCTGTTTATACAGAGGTTTTTTTTATTTTGCAGTATGAATAAATCTCAAATAATAAACCAAACCATTCAATTTGTTAAAGAAACACTTCAAGGTGCTGAGGGTGGACACGATTGGTTTCATATAGAACGAGTTTGGAAAAACGCCAAATTGATAGCAAAAAACGAAAATATTGATTTATTCATTGTTGAATTAGGCGCACTACTTCATGATATTGCTGATGCTAAATTTTATAATGGAGATGAAAGTATTGGCCCTAAAAAAGCAAGAGTGTTTTTAAAAAGTTTAAGAGTTGATAAAAATGTTATCGAACATATTGTAAATATTATTAACCATATTTCTTATAAAAATAGTTTAGATTCAAGTATAGAAAAATTTCACTCTAAAGAACTAGATGTTATTCAAGATGCTGATAGATTAGATGCCATTGGCGCTATTGGAATTGCTCGTGCTTTTAATTATGGCGGATTTAAAAATCGAGAATTATATAACCCAAAAATAAAACCTAATCTTAGCTTGAGCAAAGAAGCTTATAAAAAAAGTAATACTCCAACTATCAATCATTTTTATGAAAAATTATTACTCCTAAAAGATAAAATGAATACCAAAACGGGAAAGCAAATCGCTGCGAATAGACATCAATTTATGGAACAATATTTAAAGCAGTTTTATAGTGAATGGGAAGGGTCAAAATAATTACAAAATTGCAAGTTAAAAATCAGCTTTCCTTTTCTCTAAAAATGCGGTTGTTCCTTCTTCAAAATCTTCTGTACCAAAACAATTCCCAAACTGTTCAATCTCGACGCCAAAACCATTTACCCCATCTTTAAAATTAGCGTTAACAGCTTTTATGGCAGCACTTATTGCTGTGCCAGAATTATAACTTATTTTTTTTGCTAGTTTTTCACAAAGTGATATTAATTCTTCTTGTTGTACAACATGATTAACCAATCCACTATTTTGAGCATCTTCTGCAGTAATCATTCCTGCTGTCATAATCATTTCCATAGCTTTTCCTTTACCTACCAATTGTGGTAAACGCTGTGTGCCCCCATAACCTGGAATTACACCTAAAGACACTTCGGGTAAACCCATTTTTGCATTATCACTTGCCACTCTAAAATGACTAGCCATTGCTAACTCTAAACCTCCACCAAGCGCAAATCCATTCACTGCTGCAATCACAGGGGTACTTAAATTTTCAATAAAGTCAAATAATAATTCCTGACCTTGCTTTGCTAATTTAGCTCCTTCACTAACATCAAAGTCGGCAAACTCAGATATATCTGCACCTGCAACAAAAGCTTTATCACCACTACCTGTTAAGATAATTGCTCTAATGGTTTTATCAGCCTCTAATTCCGCGAAAGCGGTATGCAACTCAGCAATTGTTTCTTTATTTAATGCATTCAATTTTTTAGGACGATTGATAATTACTTTTGCTACTTTATCAATTATTTCAACCAGTATATTGTTATAACTCATTAGATTTAGTTTTTTATTTGACAGGTAAAGTTACAGTAAAAATTGTTCCTTTATTAAGTTTTGTGATAAAATTAATGGTGCCATTATAAGCTTCAATAATATTTTTAACCATTGGCAAACCCAAACCCATACCACTTGATTTAGTAGTGAATTTTGGTTCAAATATTTTTGATTCATCTTCCTCCAAAATACCAGATCCGTTATCTTCCACTTCAATTATTACTTGCTTATTTTTTTCAAAAACCCGAACATCAATTCTTGAATTTTCTTTATTACTTAAAGCGTGAATTGCATTGGTAATTAAATTGGTAACCACTCGTGTGAGTTGTATTTTATCTAATCTTGCCATTATTTTTTCCTTTTCAGGATAATAATTTATATACGATTCTTGAAAAATATCCAAATCTTTTTTGACTTCATCAACAACATTTAAATCTTCCTTTTTTTGATTGGGCATTTCAGCAAAATTTGAAAAAGCAGAAGCAATTGAACTCATGGTATCAATTTGCTGAATTAAAGATTCGCTATACTCATGTAATTTTTGTTTGATTTCTGGGTCGGTAGGGTCAAACTTATATTCAAAACTCTGAACCGTTAATCGCATAGGAGTTAGAGGGTTTTTAATTTCATGAGCTACTTGTTTAGCCATTTCTCGCCAAGCCGATTTTCTTTCAATTTGAGCCAACTTAACCGCGCTATCTTCAATTTGATCAATCATACTATTATATGAGTTCACCAAATTATTTATTTCTTGGCTTGCATCTTTTAATATAATTTTTTTATTGGTTTTATCTAGAGCTGTTTGTCCCATTTTTTCAGTAACATACTCTAAAGACTTGGTAATATATTTTGATAAAAAATAAGCAATTAAAATTCCTATAGCTAAAATCAATAAATAAACAAGCGATAGTCTGATTAAAAATTCTTTTAATTCTTCATCTTGAAAAGTATTATCTTGTAAATAAGGAACCCCAATAATACCTATGGGTTTAAATTTAGAATCGGTCAAATAGGTATATGAAAACTTGAATTTACCTTCTTGAGAATTATTTGGCTGAACTAACCTATGATTAGGAGCCTTAGCAATTTTATTTATAACTTTACTACTAAGGTTTACATTTATAGTATCATTAATAAAACTAACATGAGAACTTCTAAGCAATTTACCTTCTAAATCATAAATATTAATGTCTAAATTATGAATATCCGAAATCTCATTCAATTTTTTATCTAAAATTTTTGGCAAGAATTTGGTTTCTATTGCATAAATGGTATCCCTTTCTAATTCGTAAGTTATAGCCGATTTTATTGCTTCTTCCTTACGTTCTAATCTCTTATTGTGGTAATCTTCTGCCTGCTCTTTGAATTGATAAATGGTAATTGCTGCAATCAATACTGATGCTATTACCACCAAAATTATCATAGCAATAAAAATACGAGTTCGTAATGAAAACTTATTATAGTTCATTATTTTCTTTTGCATAAAGGTAGGTTTAAAAGACAAAACCGACAAACATACAATCGAGCTACTTTGCTAACGTAAATAAAAATTCAACACCATTATTATTAAAGTCTCTTACGGTAATATTACCGCCATGTAATTGAATCGCATTTTTCACAATTGCCAAACCTAAGCCTGTACCACCAATAGTCCTCGCTCTACTTTCATCAACTCTATAAAAACGTTCAAATATTCTTAAAAAATGTTTTTCATCAATACTGTTTCCTGTATTAGAAAAAGAGAAATAATAATAGTTATTATCCTCTAAATAGTTGTTCAAGCAAATTTCAGTATCATTGCCTCCATATTTAATTGCATTTTCAAATAAATTGTAAAAAACAGTCATTAAAAGAGATTTATTTGCTAGTAGAACAATTGGTTTTGATAATCTAAAATTGACTTGAATGTTCTTTTTTTCTAACTTTAAGTCCAACGATTCTTTTACCTCAAATAACAATCCGTTCAAGTTGAGTTCCTCCATTTTATATTGAGTCTTTGCTTCAGAAATTTTGTTTAATAACGATATGTCTTGAATCAATTCAGACAACCTTTCAGATTGAAAATAAGCACTATTAATATATTTTTTATAGCTCTCTTCAGTCAGGTTGTTATTTTTTAATAATTCTAAATAACCCAATATAATTGTTACAGGTGTTTTTAATTCATGAGCTAAATTAGAAGTCATTTGCTCTTTAATAACCCTTTGTTTTTCTAACTTGGTAATGTCTTTTATTATAATTTCAAAGCTTTTGTCTATAAAACAGATGGCATGAATATTAAATGATCTATTATGCTTATATATAGTTTCTTCAAAATGTGGTAAATCTTCCTTTTTTATTACCATATCATCACTTATATTTTTTGTAATAAAATCAGACAAGGGTTTAAACGCTTTAATATCTAATACTTTTTCAGCAGGTATATTAGATTTATTTGAAATCACACTTAAAAACTCAATAAAATGAGTATTTCTAAGCACCACTTTTTTGTTTGATTTAAAAAAAGCAACACCTTCATTTAAGGCGTTTAAATGTGCATAAAGCTTGTTTTTTTCAATTTCAATTCGCCCCTTTGCATTATTTAATTTTCCATATATATCTAAAATTTGGTTACTAATCGTTCCAAATTCATCTTCAGGAAATTTAACATTCTTATCTATTGCAATACCTTTACTCAAATCTGTCGCAAAATCTTTCAGCTGCACCAAGGTACTTGTAACCTTTTTTGTCATAAGGTTAAGTAACACCCAAGTAATTAAAAACAATGAAACAATATAAAAAATAAACACATTTTCTACATGTAAAAATTTTTTAATTTCAACATCATAATGTGCTGCTGCTCTAATAAATAAATTTGGGTATTTTTTAGTGTAGTAATAATACTCTAAACCTGTTGTTTTTGACTCTCTAATATTAGCACCATTATTATGAGTAATTGCCTCTTGTACTTCTGGTCTGTATAAATGGTTTGCCATAGTACTCGCATCGGCTACTTCACTATCATACAAAACCACACCTGTTTTATCGATAATGGTAATTCTAATATTTTTGATAGGAATATAATTTTGTAGCGTATCTAATAATCTATAATTATTTGTTACAATAAGATTTTTAGTCTTTAAATAATTATAAGTTAATTCTGCTATATTATCTAAATCAGATTCTATTTGAACCCGTTTAAATTCCTTTTCTCGCTGGTATTGAAAAGCAAATACTAGTACTGTAAAAACTATAAATATTGCAGATAGATAAATTAATAATTTTTGTCGGTAACCTAATTTAAACCCCATATTTTAAACCTATGCATTTATTTGGCAAAGTACACACCTAGCTTTAATCTAAAGGTCAAATTAACATTACCATAAGGTTAAATTTTAAGACTTAATACTTCTTATAAAGTCAGAAATATGATTTACACCATTTTTTGTCAAATGATTTACAAATGCAGATCCAATAATTGCACCACTGGTTTTATTAGTAGCTTGCTCAAAAGTTGCTTTATTTGATATGCCAAAGCCAACAATTCTAGGCGATTTTAAATCCATTGCTGCAATTTTATCAAAATAAGTGTTTTGGCTTTCGCCGAAAGAATTTTGGACACCTGTAGTACTTGCCGAACTTACCATGTAAATAAACCCATTAGAAATAGAGTCAATAAACCTTATTCTTTTTTCAGAAGTTTGAGGTGTTATTAAAAATACATTTACCAAATTGTACTTTTCAAAAATAGCTTGATACTTTTCGTGATATTCATCTACAGGTAGATCTGGAATTATCAACCCATCTATACCAATTATTGCACACCTTTTACAAAATTCTTCAACTCCATATTGTAAGATAGGGTTGAAATACCCCATAATCAAAAGAGGAATTTTTACTGTTTCTCGAATATTTTTTAGCTGAGAAAACAAAACTTCTGAAGTCATTCCGTTTTTTAAAGCCTGTGTACTACTTGCTTGAATTGTTGGCCCGTCTGCCAAAGGATCTGAAAATGGCAAACCTATTTCAATCATATCAACACCCGAATTTTCAAGTTCTTCAATAACAGAAACCGTATCATTTAAAT
Organism: Flavobacteriaceae bacterium; assembly: GCA_030626795.1. Lineage (GTDB taxonomy): Bacteria > Bacteroidota > Bacteroidia > Flavobacteriales > Flavobacteriaceae > Lutimonas. The sequence goes on along the minus strand of DAOUTI010000129.1, from coordinate 1,219 downwards.
TAGGATAACCTGCGGTGAAGTAAATGGATAAAAGCTTGTTACTTTCTTTTAGTTTTTTATTTATTCTGTTCATTTCATATCGTATTGAGTATTGAGATCAGAGTACAAAGTATGGAGTCGTTCTCATTACTAACTTCTCTTTTCTCATTACTATTTCAAATTAAAATAATCAATATAAGTATTCAAATCTTTATCTCCTCTACCCGATAAATTAAGAACAACTATATCCTCTTTTTTAAATTTAATTTTCTCTAAAGCTGCTAAGGCATGTGCCGATTCAATTGCAGGAATAATCCCTTCTAGTTTACACAATTCTAGACCTGCTTGCATTGCCTCATCATCGGTTGCATTTAAAAATTTTGCTCTTCCTGAAGTAAATAAATGTGCATGTTGTGGACCAACGCCTGGATAATCTAAACCTGCCGAAATAGAGTATGGCTCAATAATTTGCCCATCATCTGTTTGCATTAATAAAGTTTTACTACCGTGAATTACGCCTTCTTTTCCTAAAACACTTGTGGCAGCAGATTGCCCTGTATCAACTCCTTTTCCAGCTGCTTCTACTGCAATTAATTCAACTTTTTTATTATCTAAATAATGATAAAAAGCACCTGAGGCATTACTTCCCCCTCCTACACAAGCAATAATATAATCTGGATTTTCAGTACCTTCATGTGCTTTTAATTGCCATTTTATTTCTTCAGAAATAACCGATTGAAATCTAGCTACCATATCAGGATAAGGGTGAAAACCAACTACCGACCCAATGATATAATAAATATCTACCGGGTTATTTATCCACGCTCTAATTGCCTCGTTTGTAGCATCCTTTAAGGTTTTACTACCTGATGTTGCTGGTATAACTTTAGCTCCTAACATTTTCATACGTGCCACATTAGGTGCTTGTCTTGCAATATCAATTGCACCCATATAAACCGTACATTCTACACCTGCCAAAGCACAAACTGTTGCTGTTGCAACGCCATGTTGCCCTGCTCCAGTTTCGGCAATAATTTTCTTTTTACCTAGTCGTTTTGCCAATAAAATCTGACCAATAGTATTGTTGATTTTATGTGCTCCTGTATGATTTAAATCTTCTCGTTTTAAGTAAATTTTCGTTTGATACTTTTCAGACAAACGCTTTGCGAAATACAACGGAGATGGTCTACCAACATAATCTTTTAACAACGAGTCAAACTCTTCTTTAAAAGAAGGTTCG
>DAOUTI010000219.1 GCA_030626795.1 Flavobacteriaceae bacterium | reverse complement strand
CCGTCTGGTAAAGTTATTTTGCCATATCGTGAATCAACTTTTAATATTGCTCCACTAGGTACTTTAATAAGCAATTTCTTTTTTAATTTATATTTGGACATTTTTACTTCCTTTTCTTTCATTTTTTTAGCATATTTAATCTCCATTTCTTTTTCCATTTGTTGCATTTTCTTTTCCATTTTTTTTGCATGAACTTCCATTTTTTTCTCATACGCTTTCATCTGTGGTGCAGTTTCTTTTTCCCATTGTTTCATTTTTTCTTCATAAGCTTTCATTTGTGGTTCCATTTTTTTCTCCCACGCTTTCATTTGTTTTTCATAGGCTTCCATTTGAGGAGCGAATTTTTCTTCAAATTCTTTTTCCCAAGCTTTTTGACGCTTTTCAAATTTTTTCATATAACCTTCCTTGTCTTTTTGATAGGCTTCATAATCAAACTCCATTTCTGTTAAATTATCTATAACCGGAGCTGGAAAAGGAGACATTGGTGGTACAGGAGAGATTGAGGGTACTACAGATATATTCGAAAAATAATCACCATCAAAAGAATCAGGAATATAGGTAATTGATTCTAGCCCAAATTCAATGTCCCAATCATCAAAAATATCACTATGACTATAATAATTATTGGATGATTTTGAAGTAATAACAACTTTACTTTTGTTTCCTAAGGCTTCAAAATCCCATCCCTCAAAATATTTAGAAGCCTCATCCTTAGTCATCCCATCTATTTCCCAAAAGCCTTGAATAGAAACTGTATTTTTATTCCAAGTTTCAACAGCAACATCTGAGTGTTTTGTATTTATCTCTACCAAAACATCTTTATTCACCTTAAAACTTTCGCTGATGTTTTTTGTTTGTTTTTGTCCAAATACTACTGTAGTACAAAGTAAAAAAGACCAAATAAAATTATGCTTGTTTATTTTCATTTTCTTCAATTTTTATATTTTCAATTAATTCTAATTTCTTTTTTAACTGTCGCATTAGTTGTAATCTCAGTTGTAAATTTTCAATTAATGCATCTATGGTTACCTCACTTATTTCCTTTTTATTACTCAATTCTAAATTCAAGCCTTCATACTCTTTTTGTAATTCACCCAATTGCGATAAATAAACTTCAAATAGCTCTCTGTTTTCATCAGTAATAGTAATTTTAGCCATCTGATAATTGATTCTTGTCAAATAAAAATCTTCAATTTTTTTTAGATTGGGAGATATATCTGACATTGAATTAATTTTTTTAACCGACTTATTACTTACGCCTACAATTTCTTTTGGACTATCTGATTTGAAAAATTGCTGGCTCGCTAATCCTAAACTAATAACGATAATAATTGAAGCAGCTATCTTCAAAAATGAATAATTAGGTTTTGATTTTTGATGTAGTTCATTTTGTAAACGTTGCTCAAAACTACTGCGATGATTTTTAGGTAATGCGCTCATCATTTTTTCTTTTTTTAATTTATCTCTTAAATCAACTTTCATAATTTATAGGTATTAAAAGTTCTTTCAATCTACTTTTTCCTCTTGACAATTGTGATCTTGACGAACCTTCAGTTATTTGTAAAATCTGTGCAACTTCTTGATGATCATAACCTTCTATCAAATAGAGCTTAACAACATTTTTACATTTATTGGGTAACAGCTCTATACATTTATAAATATCTTGCAAACTAGTCACACTTTCTATTTCCCAATTTTCATCATCCGCAAAAGGAATTACTTTTTCATCTAATACTACTGTATCCATTTTTTTCTTTTTGATATAATCTAAACTTTGATTGATTACAATTCTTTTTAACCAAGCACCAAACGAAGCTTCACCTGTATAGGTTTCTATCTTCTTAAAAGCTTTTATAAATGCTTCTTGCATTATATCTTGTGCTACAACATCATCTTTAATAAAATTACAAGCTATATTATACATTGCTTTACAATACAAATCATACAACTGCATTTGTGCTTTAGCATTATTATTTTTGCATTTTTCAATCAAATGCGATTGCAAATTTTTATTCATTTAATTAAATCTTCTAAAATAAATACGAGTAAAAAAACCAACTGTTGCATTTTCTTATAAAAAAAATCAACATTAATTAATTTTAATTTAAATTTAAGCATTATTATCGCTTTCGCGGAATGAATATATTGTAAACATGATACAAAAATCAAATAATAAAAAACCTTTCAAAAAAGGAATTGTTAAAAAAATTACTGTTCCAAAATTTTTAGAGCAGATCTTAAAGGGAAATATTACCTATTTAAGTAGAGCTATAACTTTGATTGAAAGCGTAAAAGAAAGTGATAAAGTCAAAGCTACTAAATTATTACAAGCCTGTTTACCTCATAGTAATAAATCAATTCGTATTGGTATTACAGGTGTTCCAGGTGTTGGTAAAAGTACTTTTATAGAAGCTTTCGGTTCCTTTTTAACTAGCTTAGGTAAAAAAGTTGCTGTTTTAGCTGTTGACCCTAGTAGCGCAATTAATAAAGGAAGTATTCTTGGAGATAAAACCCGAATGGAAAGTTTGGTTAATGATAAAAATGCTTTTATTCGACCTTCCCCTGCTGGGGATTCTCTCGGAGGTGTTGCAAAAAAAACCAAAGAAGCTGTTATTTTATGCGAAGCTGCAGGATATAATATCCTATTGATCGAAACTGTTGGTGTTGGTCAATCAGAAACATTAGTACATGCTATGGTTGATTTCTTTTTATTACTAAAAATTACAGGAGCTGGTGACGGATTACAAGGAATAAAACGCGGTATTATGGAAATGGCTGATGCCATTGTAATTAATAAAGCTGATGGTGATAATGTAAAAAAAGCGGCATTGGCTAAAACCGAATTTAGCAGAGCTTTACATTTATATCCTGTAAAAGAAAATCAATGGACACCAAAAGTTACCACCTGTAGTTCAATTAATAAGGATGGTATTGAAAATGTATGGCAAATAATCAATGATTTTGTTGCTCTAACCAAAAAGAACAATTGGTTTAATAAAAACCGAATCCATCAAAATAAAAACTGGTTATTGCAAAGTATAAATCAACAGCTCCAAGACGATTTCTATAAGAATAAAACTATTAAAAAAGAGCTAGAAAAACAAATGCAAATCATTGAAAAACAAGAGACAACACCATTTGAAGCTTCTCGGAAAATGATTGAGCATTATAAGAAAAATGATTAAAATTAGTGAGGTGATGACTAATTAAACACATCACCTCAAAAATCACTGGATGAATATATCCGTACGGATATATTCATCCAGTGATTAAAAAATTATGAAAAAACAAAAAGAGGAAAACCATACGATTTTCCTCTTTTAACTTTAGACTTTCAACTTTTAACTACTTTTCTTCTTCAACTATTTCCAGCTCAAATAACAGGTCTGTATTTGGAGGTATAACTCCTCTTGAGCCTTGTTCTCCATAAGCCAAATGTGAAGGGATAAT
>DAOUTI010000002.1 GCA_030626795.1 Flavobacteriaceae bacterium | reverse complement strand
TCTTCTATGTGTTCTGTGTAGTTTCTTCCTATGCAGATTATTTTCATGTATTATTGATTAGTGTTAATGGTTATTGGTTGTTGTCAAAAGTCGAGAGTCAGGAGTCATCAGTTTACATTTTTACTTCTTAATTATTGAACAACTCAGACTAGCGTTGAACATAAAAGCACAAAGTTAAAAGTAAAATGTTGAATTACAACTCAACTTCTGACTTTCGACTCTCGACTCTCGACTTATTCTCTTCTTACTTCTTGAACAACCCTGACTAATGTTGACCATAAAAGTTAAAAGTAAAATGTTGAATTAAAACTCAGCTTCTGACTATTTGACTACCTACTCTCGCCTTTTTGACTTCTTTCTTTTCACTTCTTTTTATGGTAACCATTTTTTCTCAAAATTTGGTTTACGTTTTTCTAGAAAAGCATCCCTACCTTCTTTAGCTTCATCAGTCATATAAGCTAAACGTGTTGCTTCACCAGCAAAAACTTGTTGACCGACCATACCGTCATCCGTTAAATTCATTGCAAATTTAAGCATTTTTATAGATGTTGGTGATTTTCCTAAAATTTCTTGTGCCCATTCATAAGCTGTATTTTCTAATTCATCGTGAGGTATTACCGCATTTACCATTCCCATTTCAAAAGCTTCTTGTGCAGAATAACTTCTTCCTAAAAAGAAAATCTCACGAGCTTTTTTTTGCCCCACCATTTTAGCTAAATACGCAGAGCCATAACCACCATCAAAACTAGTAACATCAGCATCTGTTTGCTTAAAAATTGCATGTTCTTTACTTGCTAATGTCATATCACAAACTACATGCAAGCTATGACCTCCGCCTACTGCCCAACCTGGCACTACTGCAATTACAGCCTTAGGCATAAATCTAATTTGTCGCTGTACCTCTAAAATATTTAACCTGTGCATTCCGTCTTCACCTACATAACCTTGATGACCTCTTGCTTTTTGATCACCACCACTACAAAATGAATAAACTCCGTCTTTTGACGAAGGCCCTTCCGCGCTAAGCAAAACAACACCAATATTTACATCTTCCTGTGCATCATAAAAAGCATCATATAGCTCTTTAGTTGTTTTGGGTCTAAAAGCATTGCGAACATCTGGTCGGTTAAAAGCGATTCTAGCCACACCATTATATTTTTTATAGGTAATATCTTCATATTCTTTAACCGTTTTCCAATTGGGGTGCTTCATTTTTATGGGTTTTAATTTCTATATCAATAAAATATTTACAATATAATATCGTTGGTATATTGTATATGAAAAGCGAAATTAACAAAAGTTTACAAATTAAACTTCTTGTTGGTAATTTTTATCGTTTAATTAGACCGAAAATCAAAAATACAAAACATGAAAAAAATAGTTTTCTTACTATTATTTATTTCCTCTTTAGGATTTGCCCAAGACAATATTATTTACAAAAAATTTAACTCCACTCAATTAGGTACTGAGCGAATATTAAAAATCTATTTACCAGATTCTTATGAAACCGAAAAAGACAATACCTACCCCGTAGCTGTTGTTTTTGATGCCGAATATTTATTTGATATTTATGTTGCAAATGCCAAACTATTTGCTGCAAGAGACAAGGCTCCAGAACAAATTGTCGTGGGAGTTTTTCAAAATCAAAATGAAGAAAGATATGCGGATTGTGATTACAGCACAGATACTGGTTTACCAAATCAAGAAAGTTCAAAATTTTATGGTTTTATAAGAGATGAACTATTAGCCTATATGGATGAAAATTATAGAACTTCACTTTTTAAAACCATAATTGGTCAAACAATTACCGCAAATTTTATCAATTACTTTTTTATAGATAACAACCCCATGTTTAATGCTTATATAAATATTAATCCTAGCTATGCGCCTAATATGCATGAGAAATTAGAAGCTAAAAGTCAATCTATTACTTCAGACTATTTCTATTATCTAAGCAAGGGTAGCTTTAATACTGATAAAAGAATCAAATCTATTAATGAAGCAAACAATCTATTAAAACTATCTGAAAATGTGTTTTTCCATTATCAGGTAGATGATTTTTCAAATGCAACCAAAACCGCTTCATTGGGTATGGCAACCTCAAGTGCTATGGGTTTTATTTTTAAATTATTTGCTGCCATATCAAAAAAAGAATTCGATAAAAATATTGCTGAACTTCCACCTGCTGAAGCCATCGCATATTTAGAAAAAAAATATGTTGAAATTGAATATTTATATGGTTCAAATGTTAAAATTAGAGAAAAAGATATCTATAAAATTGAACCTATTATTATTGAAAAATCAAATGGTGATTATTTAGAAGAATTTGGTCAAATGATTTTACGTTTATACCCTGATTCACCTATTGGTGATTATTATATTGGCTTGTACCATGAAACTGGTTTTGATTATAGAAAAGCTTTAAAATATTATAAAAATGGTTATGCTAAAATTGGCTCCGACAATCCTGATGCTGATGCCTATTATGCCAATATCGAACGCGTTTTAGACAAACAGCGTTCAGAAAAATTAGGTTTTCCTGTTGGTGAAGAAATTATTGAGGAAGAAGATAAAAATAATTAATTTAATCCACAATATTATTTTTATTTTGACACTAAAATTAAACTAGCTATTATTCTTATTTTTTGGAAATTTTTCTAAAATAATTTTAAGCATTGTTTGTTTTTTTGTTTACCCAACATACTTACGAACTGGATTAAATTAATTATTTTTTTAATGATCTTTTCTTTATCATTCCTCCTTTTGTATCCTTTATGCTATTCATTATGATAAATGCGTCTGGATCTATTTTATCAATTTCTGTTTGTAATCTTGCAACTTCAAGCCTCGTTATAACAGTATAAATTATATCAAACTCCAATAATTTTTCTCCTTTTTTTCTAAATCCGCTTTTTCCTATATAAATTGTTACACCCCTTTTTAATTTTTCAGTAATCATTAATCTAATTTTTTCACTATCATCTGATATGATCGTTACACCTGTATATTCTTCAACACCTTCAATAATAAAATCTATAGTTTTTGAAGCTGCCAAATAGGTTAACATCGCATAAATGGCAATCTCAACAGATAAAATATAAGATGCAAATAAGAAAATTAAAATGTTGAATAGTAAAATTACATCTCCAATAGTTAGTCCTATTTTTTTACTTAAATAAATTGTCAGTACTTCCGTTCCATCTATTACGGCACCACCTCTAATTGCCATTCCTATTCCTAAGAAAAAGCCTCCAAAAACAGCAATCAATAATTTATCTGAAGTAATTAAAGGAAAAGGTATAAAGTGAATAATTAGTGCAAGACCAATAATAGCAATAATACTTTTAATAACAAATTGTTTTCCAATTTGTGAAAACCCAAGAATAAGAAATGGTAAATTGATAACTACAATAAGAATAGATAATGATGTATTTGTTGTTTCTGATATTAATAGGGAAATCCCCATAACACCTCCATCAATAAATGAATTGGGCAGTAAAAACCCTTTTAAACCAAAACCCGCTAAAATAATTCCAATTAAAATATAAACTGTATCACTTACATAAGGTTTAATTTTTTTTAAAAAATACTTATTGACTGTTTACTTTCAACCTGTTTATTTAATTGGGTTTTCATTATCCTATCTATTTGTGTATAACCCTAATTAACTGGCTGTTACTTTTATTTTAACTGTAGTTTTCATTCTTCAAAAAAATCGACTTTACCTGTAGCTACATTATAAATTCCACCTAATATTTTAATTGTTCCGGCTTCTTCTAATTCAGATAAAATTGAACTTTCTTCTCTAATCCTTTCCATAGAGAGTTTAACATTCAATATAGAAACCTCTTCAATTGCTACATCATCCATTTCAGTAACATTAGCTTCAATAGCTTTTACAGCGGGTTGTATTTTATTTAGTAAAAGAGTTATATTTCCTAGCTCTACATGTTTACAAGCAGCAGTTACTGCACCGCATTTTGTATGCCCCAATACCAATAAAAGTTTTGAGCCAGCAACTTTACAAGCGTACTCCATTGACCCTAAAACATCTTCATTTATTACATTTCCTGCAACCCTAGTACTAAATACATCTCCAATTCCCTGGTCAAAGACTAATTCTGTCGGTACTCTAGAATCTATACAACTTAGAATTACTGCAAACGGATATTGACCTTTACTTGTTTCTTTTACTTGTTCTTGTAAGTTTCTTTGTGCTTTTAAGTTTTGTACAAACCTATCATTCCCTTCAACCAAAATTCTATATGCATCATTTGGTGTAAGTTTGTCTTGTGTAATTTGTGTTTGTGTTTTCATTTTATAAAGTTTTAAATTTATTTTTCATTTTCTTTAATCCAATTAATACAATCTTTAAAATTGTCAAATATTTGGTCTTTTGGTATTAAATCTGGAATAATATCAATACTTTCCATCATATATCGAGGTTGTTCAATAATCTTTACCAACAACACCTTCTTACCTTGGTTTACCAAGTCAGCCAATACATCTTCCATAGCATATAGACCAGATTGATCTATATACTGCATTCTTCCCATTCTTATAATTATTGTTGATGTAGTTTCTGGAATTTGTTTAACTAATTGTTGAAAATAACTTGTAGAACCAAAAAATAATGGGCCTCTAATGTGTTTGATAAAAACATTTTCGATTAAGCTTGTTGGTAAATCGACTTCATCAGGCCAAGCTTTAGATCTGTCAAATGATTCTATACTTGAACGCTCTGCGGTCAAATCTCCAATTTTTTTCATAAACATTAATGAAGCGATAACCAGACCAATACCCACTGCATATACAAGATTCCAAACTGATGACAGTACTAAAACAACCAACATAATTATAACTTCTGGCCTTGGCATTTTAGGTATTGCTTTTAATCCTTTATAATCCATTACACCAATACCAACAGTAATCAATATTCCTGCTAAAACTGCTGCTGGAATTTGCGATGCAACTGGCCCTAATGCTAACAGTATTATTAAAAGCAGCACACCTGCTATCATACCTGACAGTCTTGTTTTACCACCTGCATTAATATTTACAACTGTTCTTATGGTTGCACCAGCTCCTGGCAAACCTCCAAAAATGGCACCAATACTATTACCAATTCCTTGACCTATTAATTCTTTATTGGGCTTGTGTTTGGTTTTGGTCATATTATCTGCCACAACTGAAGTTAGTAAAGAATCTATTGCCCCTAATAAAGCTAATGTTAGAGCAGTAAAAATGTATGGAGTAATATTACCCAAACTAAAACCGGTAAATATCTTAAAATTGGGAAGTGGCAACCCACTTGGGATTTCCTCAATAGGTCTATAATCCAACCCAAAGCCAAAAGCAATTCCAGACATAACTAATAGAGCAACTAAAGCACTTGGAATAGCGGTGGTAATTCGTTTAAATCCGTAAATAATGATTACCGTACCTAAAGCTAGTAATAATTCTAACCAGTTTATATTTGTTAAAGCTCTTGGCAAAACTTTTAATGCTCCCAATACACCTGAGGCTTCTTTGCCCGCAAGCGTTTGTGATTCTTTTAATATTTGTTCTTCAGTAATTAATTCTGCTCTTGTTATAGTTTCTTTAAAATCTTCTAAAACTAAAATTCCCTCACCTGCTTCTTCTTTTAAAATATTATCTAAAATGATTTCTTCGGCGTGAGGTTTAAATTGATTTACATATTCTGAATCTTCTTTTGGATAATAACCTACAGAAGGTAAAATTTGAGTTAACAAAATTATGACTCCAATAGCGGTCATAAATCCTGAGACCACCGGATAAGGTATGTATTTAATGTATTTTCCTAGCCCCATTAATCCAAGTCCAACTTGCATTAAACCAGCTAATAAAAATACAGTTAAAATTACAGGTAAAGCTTTTGAAACATCTCCATCAAATGTTGCAAGTATACCTGCAATTACTACCATACTTATAGCAGTCATTGGAGCGGTTGGCCCTGAAATTTGCGTGTTTGTTCCTCCAAATAATGCAGCAAAGAAACTCACGAAAATGGCTCCATAGAGTCCTGCACTTGGCCCTAGACCAGAGCTTACACCAAAGGCTAATGCTAAAGGTAAAGCAACAATTCCGGCTGTAATTCCGCCAAACATATCACCTTTAAAATGCTTAAAATTGAATAGATTTTTCATTATATAATTATTTTTTTTTAAGCCATTAAGTTTTCTTAAAAGCTATGTTAATTAATCCTAAAGGATTTTTTTTATTAAAAAATTGATAAAAGACATTTTTTGATTACCTTCTAAAAAATCAAGGTAATAATTTATTTTTAAATTTCATCTACTCTCATTTTGCAATAGTTTTAAATACCAATTGACTATAAAATTTTAAAATAGTATTTTCCCCTTGCTCCATATCAGTAAGTGCTGGTAGATGTTCTGCATAATACTTTTGCTGTTGAGCTCCCTCTATCACAGTAGAAATTAACATATGTGGAAATTCAAAATTTGGATTTATTTCCAATACCATTTCACTAATTCTTTGAACCACTCTTTTATATATTTTAAAATATCCTTTTTTATTTTCTTTGTCTACATCTTTAATATGATAGGTCTTCACTCCTTCATTCATGACAACTCTATCCAAAAGAAATTCATTTATATGAGAAAAGGAATCCCCTTTCTTTACCGATTCAATTAAAACCGTTATTGCCTTTTCCAATTTTTCTTTAGGAGATTCTATATTGGATGTAGCAAAAACTAATTTATATTCTATCCAACTCCAATACCAATATGTTAGATAAATCAAAAGCATGTGCTTGCTCTCAAAATATCTGTAAATTGAGCTTTCTGGCGAACCAATTTTAATACCCAACTTTTTAAATGTAAAAGCTTCAAAACCTAATTCATCAATTAATTCAATACTGTTAGAAATGATCAAACGTCCAAGCTCAGAAGCATTTGGGTCTTTTAAAAAAGTTTTAGAACTTACATCAATAATAATTTGAAGATTTTTCATGCTTAATATTATTAATTGCAAATATAATAGTATTACTATCATATTTGCAAGTTTTATGTTATTTTTTAATTATTTAAAGGACTTTTAAAAACAAAAATTAAAATCTATTTTTGCTTTTATAATTATATAAAAAAATAAAACCTTCAGAATTTTGAAAAAAATTATCTTATTTGCATTAGCAATTATAAGCTACAATTACGCAACTGCGCAAAAATATGAATTTACATCCGTTGTAGATTTGGAAGCTTCATCAGTTAAAAGTCAAGGGAATACGGGTACTTGCTGGAGTTTCTCCTCATCTTCTTTTCTTGAATCTGAAATTGAAAGAATATCTGGTCAAAAAATTGACATTTCAGAAATGTATTCGGTAAGAACTACCTACGATGATAAGGCATGGAACTATGTAATGCGCCAAGGCAAAGCACAATTTAGCGAAGGTGGCTTAGCTCACGATGTGATGAATGCGATCCATAAAAATGGCTTAGTACCTCAAGAAGCCTTTACAGGTTTATTCGGACAAGCGGTAAGCTATAATCATTCAAAAATAGTACCCGAACTTAAAGTTATTTTAGATAAATTCATCAAAGAAGATTCTACTGTAATTAACTGGAAAACACCAACTAAAACAATTCTAGACAAAAATATTGGAGTCTATATTAATCAATTCGAATACAAAGGAAAATCTTACACTCCGCAAAGTTTTTTAGCAATGACCAAGTTAAATCCTAATGATTATATCACACTAACTACTTTTACACATAGACCTAAATATTCAAAATTTATTTTAGATATTCCGGATAATTTTTCTTACGGAAGTTTTTATAACTTACCACTAAACACTTATATGGAGATCATTGATAACGCATTAAAAAATGGTTATACTATTGAATTGGATATTGATGTTTCTGAACCTACATTTTCTTCAAAAAATGGTGTGGCATTTATTCCTAAAAACAAAGATGATAATAAAAAAGGAATGACCGAAATTGTTGATGAAATGACTATTACATCTACTTTCCGTCAAGCGGAATTTGAAAACTACAATACAACTGACGATCATTTGATGCACATTACAGGTATTTTAAAAGATCAAAAAGGAAATAAATACTACAAGGTAAAAAACTCTTGGGGAACCTCTTTGGCAAATGGTGGTTATGTATATATTTCTGAAGCATTTATGCAATTAAAATCCATTTCAGTAATGATTCATAAAGATGCTGTTTCGTTAAAAATAAAGAAGCAACTAAAATTGTAAATTAATTCCATAAAAAAAAGCTCCAAAATTTGGAGCTTTTTTTTATTTGTAAAATGTTTAACACCTAATTATTTACCAAAATGTTTAGTCAATAAATAATAAAATGCAGCTCTTCTTTTTAACGGATTTGATTTACCTAAATCTTCACAAGCTTTGTTAAGAGCACCATCCAAATCATCACTATCACTCAAGCCTAATTTCTTTTTCATAAACCCATTTTTAATTGTTTCCAATTCAGATGCGTCACCACAAGAAACTAAAGAAGAATCATCACCCATAAGAGCAATCCCTAAACCTTTAGCAATATTGTTTAACAAATCCATATCTGCATCGATGCCACATTTTTCTTTCAATTGTTTTGCACTAAGTGCAACGTGTTTTTCTCTACTCATAATTTAAATATTTATTTGATTAAAATAATTTATTGTCTCAAATTTAAGAAATATATCTTTCAAAATCAATAAGTTATTTCAAATTTAAAAAATATTTTTTTAACACCATTGCATTTTCACTAGCAGAAGTAAAAATTTCTAACAACTTAGGTTTATTAGAAGTTTTATAAAACGTTTCTAATTGCGTTGCTAAATCGCTCTCATTATTTGCTGTAAAATACTCAAAGTCGTACATTTTACATAAATGCGATGCATTTAATTGGTGAGGCGTTTCAAAATAGTCTAAAGCATTTGATGATTGTGGCCCAGGGATAAATCTAAATATTCCTCCACCTGAATTGTTGATTAAAATAATTCTAAAATTATTTTTTAAATAGTTATTCCACAAGGCATTACTATCATAAAAAAAACTAATATCACCCGTTATAAAAACGGTCTGTTTTTGTTGTACATAAGCAGCTCCTATTGCTGTTGATGTACTTCCATCAATACCACTAGTGCCTCTATTACAAAATACTTGTAAGGTTTTATTAATATCAAAAAGTTGCGTATATCTAATTATCGAACTATTAGCTACTTGCAATTGCACATCATTTGATAAAGAGCTTAACACCCTATCAAAAGCTTTCAAATCCGAAAAATCAATACCATTTAAATACGCTTGATGTTTTGTTTTTCTTTCTGCTTTCACATCTAACCAATATTTTTGATAGGTGCTCTCTTTGTTTTTAGTTAAAAAGAAAAACTGACTAAAAAACAAGGCTGCCGATATTTTAAAATGATGGCTTAAACAATGATAAGTGTCTGGTGCATTTAATTTATCTACATGCCAATGCTGTTTCGGCTGGTATTTTCTTAAAAATTGCTTTATTCTTTTTGAAACCACCATGCCTCCAAAAGTCAATAATACCTCTGGTTTTAAATCTTGAAACGCATTTTCGTCAAGCGGAAAAATTAATTGGTCAATTGTATTGATAAAATTGGCATGATAAACATTCGAAGTCGTTTCGGTTAAAACCAAAACCGAAGGATCTTTAATAAGATGATCCAACTGTGTTTGAATTAAAGCATCAGGGAAATTCTCACCAATAAGCACCATTTTTTTTGTTGATTTATTCCAAATATTTGCGAACTTTTGTAACGCACCAACATCTAACGGAATTTCATTTAACAAACTGTTTTCTATATTATTACTTTGAACAGTTACTATTTCAAAGTTAAATTTATACAACGCATCAACGGTTTCATACAATGGTTCATCAAAAGGAACATTGATATGTACAGGCCCTTTTTTTGAATTTGCTTCTAAAAAAGCCTGAGTTATGTTTTCATTATTTTTATCAAAATCTTTTTCGTTTTCCAATAAATTAGCTGAATATAAAATATGATTAGCAAATACATTTTCTTGCCTAATAGTTTGACCGTCACCAACATCAATCAAATGTTTAGGTCTATCAGCTGAAATTACGACTAATGGAATTTTACTGTAATAAGCTTCCGCTATAGCGGGATAATAATTCAACAAAGCCGAGCCAGAACTACATAAAATTGCGACTGGTTTTTGAGTTTGCTGTGCCATACCCAAAGCAAAAAACGCAGCACAACGCTCATCAACAACACGCAAAGCATTTATTTTTGGGTGATGGACAAAACCAATGGTTAAAGGCGCATTACGAGATCCTGGAGAAATAACAACATTTTCAATTTTATGAGCTACCAATTGCTGCAGTAATAATTGGGCTAGTTGTTTCTTAGGAAAATTGGACATAAATGTATTTGAATTATTAAATACAAAAATAAGAATGTTTTTACTCTTATTATCATCCAATTTTAAAGTTTAATTTTCAAAGAATAAATTGATTCCACAATTTTATTTCTCCTTCGATAAATAAATCATACCCTTCGGATAACATTTCGGGCTGTTCATCCTAAAATGCTAATATTAAAATAATTTAAAATTTATCTTGCTATTATTACTAACTAATCATTAAAATATGCATCAAATTACTAAGGCTTTTACTTTAAAAGTATTTATTTTTTCTTTAATCCTATTTATCACCTCTTGCAACAATACAAAAGAAGCACCTCCTTTTCCTTATCATGAAAATGAATATGCACAACCCCAAACCAAAAGTTTTGAGTTTTCTAAGCCCGATACTTTACAATGGGTTACTTCAAAATTAAAGGCTTTACCTAAAACCAAATTTTCATGGAATAAACTTCCATCCAAACCTCTTGATATTGGTTTGCCATATAAATTAAAAAAGCCATTAACATCTAAACCATTTAATTGGGACAGTTTACCATCAACACCGTTTAGCTTAGAAAATTTACCCAAAAAAGATTTAAAAATTAAAATTTCTGTTTTAGGAGACCCAAAAATTGTAAAAGCCAATAACCCTGTAATCAACTCCTTATTTTCACCAGGGGTTATGCAATTAGATGCAAATTTTGGTTTACCCGGAATTAATTATTGTAGCACAAAAGACAAAGATGGTATGCTTTGGTTTGGTACAAGTAATGGTATTGCCAGATATGATTCAGAAAATATCGAAATTTATGGATCAGAACAAGGGTTAAATGCGACAAGAGTATTTAGCTTGATTTTTGATAGTAAAAATAGGTTATGGGTTTCAGATAATTCCAGCTCCATCTTTATTATTGATTTTGAAGTAAAACTAATATATCAACTAACTACTAAAGATCCTTTAGATGTTTATGGTATGTTTGAGGATGACCAAAGTAGAATGTGGTTTGCAAACAGAGATTTTGGATATATCATTTTTGATTTAAATGAAAATTGGTCAAGACAGTTCAAACCAAAAAATGGTTTATTAGGAACCTTTACTATTGATCCATTTCAAGATAGTGGTGGTCGTATTTGGCTTTCTTCAGGTGGTGGTTGTAATATTTTAGATCTAAAATCAGGAAAAAATATTACACTTACTCAAGATCAGGGATTAATGCAAAATTTTGTTAGTTCTTTTTACGAAGATAGAGAAGGTAAAATATGGATTTCAGGCGGTGGAGGTATTAATATTTTAAGTAAAGATAAAACCGAAATGTCTTATTTTACACCCAATGAAGGTCTTGATGGTATTGGTGGAGCAGCAGATATATTTCAAGATAAATATGATAATTTTTGGATTGGCTCTGTAAATGGTTTACTTTTTTCTTATGATGAACCTAATAAGATATTAGAAAAATATAAACTTAGTAATAACAATAGTCAATTTGTTTTTAATTTATTAGAAGACAATCAAGGTCAAATTTGGGCATCTATTGCCCAAGGTGGTTTGTTTAAAATAGATGTAAATTCTGGTAAAACAGGTAATTTTACCAAAGCTAATGGTTTGACAGATGATAGTGTATGGAGAACTTTAGTAGCCAAAGATGGTAGGGTTTGGATTGGAACCGAAAGGGGTGTTGATGTTTATAACCCAAAAAATGAAACGATTAAACATTTTGGTATAGAACAGGGCTTGGTGGCTGATTATACCTACCATCTAAGTGAAGATAGTAAAGGTAGAATTTGGGTTTCGGGTAACAATTTTGGTGTAAGTATTATTGATCCAATAAACGAAACCATTGAAAAATTAACAAAAACAGAAGGCTTAAAAGCAAACTCTGGCAGATATATTATTGAAGATTCAAATGGTAACTACTGGTTGGGAGGTAACCCGGGTGAATTACACAAATTTGATTTAAAAAATGCTACTTATCAAAGTATAGCTATTGATACAACACGAACTCCAGATCAAAATATTGTGATTTTTGAAGATAGCAAAAAAAATATTTGGGTTGGGACAAATAGTAATGGCCTTCAATTAATAGACCCAGCAAGCAATACACGTGTAAGATTAACAACTGATAATGGTTTAGTTGGCGATCAAATCATGGCTCTTATTGAAGATGAGCAGCAAAATATTTGGGTAGCCACAATAAATGGAGTTCAAAAAATTGACTTAAAAAATAAAGTGTTAACCACTTTTACAACAGAAGAAGGCCTTGCTGCCAATGATATTTACGATATTATTTTACAAAAAGGAGAATTCTTTTTAGGATCTTCAAAAGGAATAAGCATTTTAACACCTGCAATTAATAAGGAGAATAAAACCCAATGGAAAGTTAGAACTCTAGATCAAAATCAAGGAATTATGGGGCCTGACATTTCTCAAAACAGTATTGATTTTGATAAAAATGGAAGATTATGGGCTGGAGGTAATCCATTAAGATCAATTATGGTAATTGATAAATTAGTAGAAGATACTGCAGCTTATCCAGCAGTTATTACTAGTATCAATATCATGGATAAAAAAAGGGTTTTTAAAGATGTAAACTTATTGCAAAAAAAACGAGCTGATTTAGATACTCTATGGGTTAGAAACAAACCTTATTTATACAATAAAACAGCCAAAGATTCCAGTTATCTTACCCTTAATAATATTCAATGGTCAACCGTAAAAGGCGCCCATAATATTCCGGTTGGTCTTACGCTACCCTATACCCAAAATTATTTAAGTTTTAATTTTAACGGAGGGCAATTTGCCAATCCAAATAATTTGGTTTATCGATATATTTTAGAGGGCATTGATAAAAATTGGAGTCCGATTACAACAGAAACAGAAAGTGAAAATTATAGAGATTTACCATCTGGCGACTATACTTTTAAAGTAGCTTCAAAAGGTTTTAATGAGGTTTGGAGTAAAACTACCGAATTTAAATTTGTAATAACTCCCCCATGGTGGCAAAGTTGGTGGGCATATACCATTTTCGTAGCTCTATTTTTGGGCTTGGGCTTGGTTATTTTACATTATCGTTCTCAATATCTAAAAAAAGAGAATCGAATTTTAGAAGAAAAGGTAAATCATAGAACTGCCAAATTAAATAAAACAATTGAAGAGCTAGAAAACACCCAGAGTCAATTGATTCATTCTGAAAAAATGGCAAGTTTAGGTGAACTCACCGCTGGTATAGCACACGAGATTCAAAACCCAATGAATTTTATCACTAATTTTTCGGAAGTGAGTATGGAGTTGATCGATGAAATGCATGAAGAATTAGACAAAGGAGATTATGACGAAGCAAAGACAATTTCAAAAGATATATCACAAAATTTAGATAAGATCACCCATCATGGCAAACGAGCCAGCAGTATTGTAAAAGGTATGTTAGAGCACTCTAGAAATACTTCGGGTAAAAAAGAATTGACCGACATCAATGTACTGGCAGATGAATATTTGCGATTGTCTTACCATGGTTTACGTGCAAAAAATAAATCGTTTAATGCTGATTTTAAAACCGATTTGGATGAGAGCTTACCAAAAGTGGAAGTGATACCTCAAGATTTAGGTAGGGTATTATTAAATTTAATCAATAATGCATTTTATGCGGTTACCTCTGCTGCCGAAGATGGACAAATTAAAGACTATAAACCTCTGGTAACAGTAAGTACTAAAAAATTAGACGATCAAGTATTGATAACAGTTCAAGATAACGGTACCGGTATTCCGGATGATATCAAAGAAAAAATCTTTCAACCTTTCTTTACCACGAAACCAACAGGTAAAGGTACAGGGTTGGGCTTGTCATTGGCTTATGATATTATAACCCAAGGCCATGGAGGAGCCATTGAATTGGATACAGAGGCAGGTAAAGGAACTAAATTTTCTATTTATATCCCTTTATAATTTTTAAATAAATTAGATGAAGCAAATAAATATTATTAAACGATGTATTTGTTTCCTAATGGTGTGGGCTGGTCGCAGTGATAATGAATGGAGAGCCGAAATTGCGTTTACCGAAGTAAAACGCAGGTAAAAATAGCATGAAGGCACGAGAATGAATGGTGCGTAGCAATCACCTTGTGCAGCAAAGATTTTTTGATTCTTTTTTATCCAAAAAAGTATAACAATCTAAATTAATAAGACTCTGCTAAATTAAAATAATAGTAGAACCAAAAAAAAATAGGTATCGATTGAAACAAAACACTACTAACTATTAAACAAATAAAATAATGAGAATCCTTGTTGTTGATGACGAAAAAGATGTAGAAATACTATTCCGTCAAAAATTTAGAAAAGAAGTAAAAAATAAAAGTTTAGATCTGGTCTTCGCTTTTTCGGGTCAGGAGGCCTTAGATATGTTAGAAAAAACTGAACCACCAAAAGTAGTTTATATTTTTTCGGACATCAATATGCCCGGAATGACAGGTTTAGAATTATTGGATAAAGTAAAATTACGGTATCCACAAATAAAAGTAAGTATGATTTCGGCTTATGGTGATAAGGATAATTTTGACAAAGCTAAAGAATCGGGAGCAAAAGAATTTTTTACCAAACCCATTGATTTCAATTCGCTTAAAGAAGAAATAAAAGCATTGATGAATTAATTAAGAATCTATTAACTATGATTACTAAAATACTTGTTGTTGACGACGAAGAAGATTTAAAAATCTTGATCAAACAAAAATTTAGACAAAAAATAAGGCAGAATGAATACGAGTTTGTTTTTGCCGAAAACGGGAGGCATGCTCTTGAACAACTTTTAAAACATACCGATATTGATCTGGTTTTGAGTGATATAAATATGCCTGAAATGGATGGGCTTACTTTGTTAACAAAAATCAAAGAGCAAAACTCCTTGTTAAAATCAATTATGGTTTCGGCTTATGGAGATATGGAAAACATTAGAACGGCAATGAACCGTGGAGCTTTTGATTTTATAACCAAACCCATTGATTTTAAAGATCTCGAATTAACCATTGAAAAGACGATTGAACATGTAAATGCCATTAAAAAAACCTTACAAGCCGTAAAAGAAAATAATATTCTTCGTATGTATGTTGATGAAACCGTAATTAATTTTATGGGCAATAAAGAAATGAAGACTTCTCTTTTTGATAATGAGACGATTGATGGAACAGCGGTGTTTGTTGATATTTGTGGATTTACTTCAATAAGTGAAAAAGAACCAGCTAATAAAGTGGTAGAAATGTTGAATGCTTATTTTGATATTATGGTGAATGAAATCATCAAACAAGACGGTACTATTGATAAATTTTTAGGTGATTCAGTAATGGCTACTTTTAAAGGAGAATATCATATTGATCGAGCCATTGAAGCCTGCCTTAGGATAAGAAAAGTTATAGAAAATGCTGATATTGGAATTGGAAATGAATCCTATAAACCAAAAGTTTCAGTTGGAATTAATAGTGGAGATATGGTTTGGGGCAATATAGGT
The DNA here is from genome assembly GCA_030626795.1 of Flavobacteriaceae bacterium. Classification (GTDB taxonomy): domain Bacteria; phylum Bacteroidota; class Bacteroidia; order Flavobacteriales; family Flavobacteriaceae; genus Lutimonas. Next base: position 24,205 of record DAOUTI010000002.1, on the reverse strand, counting down.
TCCTCTACTTTAAAAAGATTAGATTATACTGTTATAGGTGATGCGGTTAATGTAGCTTCAAGGCTTCAATCGGCTGCAAATAGAGGACAAATTTTAATTAGTGAAGCAAATTATTTAAAAGTAAAAGATTCCTTTAACTGTAAAAAAGTTGGTGAAATAGAAATGAAAAATAAAAAATTACCACTTGTTGTTTATGAAGTAAATAGTTAATTAACTTCTAAACTTTTTTTGCTTTGATAAATAATATCTATCATTCGGACAATAATCAAATGACTTCGTCCTACATCTATTGATTATTTATTATAAAATTCATTAATTATTCTGTTTTGGATTTCAATTCTTAATTGAACAAGATTATGAATGCAAATTTATACTAAAAACCAAATAGTACTAGCTAATGAAAAAATAGTACAACTAATACCCTAATTTAAAAACTAACTTTGAAATATTAAAAAAACTAAACAACAATTAATTCCCCTTATCATGAAAAATAATTACTTTTTAAATTGGATTTTCAAAATATTTAAAAATTTTAATTATAAGTCAAACACTAAAATTTCTTTAACACTCGCATTGATTTTAGGAATTACTTTTTTAAGTTATTCTCAAAAAAAAGGAGGGGAAAACGGAACAAAAGATATTATTCCTGTTGTTTATTGTGTCAAAGAATTAGGCAATGGTTTATTTCAAGCAAGTTTTGGATATGAAAACCCCACTAAAAAAGAAGTAACCATTAATGATGATGGTAGTATTATTAAATCCAATAATGGTAAAAGAATAGCAAAAGGCTTAACTAAATTTAAAAAAGGATCTAATGATAAAGTTTTTACTAAGGAATTTGGTTCTCACGATTATGTAGAATGGACGATAATTAGTAATGGCAATACACATACGGTAATTGCCAATGCCAATTCAGCAAAAAAATGTGCACCTGATGATGGATTTATTGAACCAGTTATTGGAAATGGAAAATCGGATCAGAATATTGGACAAGAGCTTACAGCCTGGTGTGAAGATGTTGCCGGTATAACTCCTTCTGAATTTATTTTTCAAGTTAATGCAGACAAGGTGCTTGTTGAAATTGTACCAAATGATCAAAAAATGCCAAATTTAATCTCCTTATTAACAGGATCTCCATTTAATATACCTGCATCAGACTTTTTATTGGATCTTTCTCTTTATAATAGCTTAGCATCTCTTGATGTCTATTTAAAAAAGGATGATATATGTAATTTAGTAGGTTTTACGGATATTATAAACTTTGCACGACCTGTACCCCCTACTATTCTAAACTCGGGTGGGGTTCTCACACAAGGTGATGCAGCACAAACCTCAGATATTGTACGTGAATCATTTCGTGTAAAAAACAGTTCGGGGGATCTAGTAAAGGTGGAAGGTAACGATATTACAATTGGTGTTTTGTCCGACAGCTATGATATGGCAATTCCCGGAGAGTCACTTGCTGCAATTGATGTTGCAAATGGCGAATTACCCGAGGGAGTTGTGGTGTTAAAAGATAATGAATTTAAAGCTACCGATGAAGGAAGAGCCATGATGCAAATTATACATGATGTGGCACCACGTGCTGAATTACAGTTCCATACCGCAACAGCTTCCCCTCGTCAATTTGAAGTTGGTTTTAATGTATTAGCCTTAGAAAGCGACATTATAGTAGATGATATTACTTTTATTACAGAACCTTTTTTTGGTACTGGTCGTATTTCTCAAGCCATACAATCTTTTTTAAGTTTACCCGGGAAAATGCATTTTACATCGGCTGGAAATATCGCAAACAAAGCTTACAGCAGTATTTTTAAAGCTTCTACAAATTTACCGGTTACCAATTTTATCACAGAAGGGAGCCCGAGCAAAGCCCATGTATTTGGAATAAATTCTGATGGTTCTGAAGATTATATGCAAAAAATAAGTGTTGTTCCTGGAACCTATTTAATTGCTTTGCAATGGAAAGAAAACGCAGCTTCTCAACAAAACCAGTTGGGGGCATTAGACGATTTAGATATTTATATAGTGGATGATTTAGGTCGATTACTCGTAGGGAGCAACCGTATAAATATTGCAGGAGACCCAACTGAGATCATTGTTTTTCGGGCAACTGGAACTGGAGAAGCTAATATTTTAATTACCAGTGCAAATGGGCCAACAAATGTACCTTTAAGATATATTGCATTTAGAACAGCGGCAGAAGACCATACCCCCGATGGTTTGAAATTTCTTGAATATTTTGGAAGTGGAGCTGCTACAGTTAGCGGGCATGCTATGACCCCAGAATCTGTAACTGTTGGTGCTGTTGATTATCGTAATGCTCTTAATCCAGTAGCTGAAAGTTTTTCGTCTTATGGTGGTCTTTTATCTGATGGTACAAACCTCGAAGTTGATATTTATGCACCCGATGGCGGTAATACTGCTTCCACTACAATAGGTCAAGATGCTAATTGTAGTACTTGCGATAATGATGGAATTTTAAATTTTTATGGTACTTCGGCATCAGCACCGCATGCTGCAGGAGCAACGGCATTATTAATGTCTGCTGCACCATCTTGGTATCCAGATGGATCTTTTACGGCAAATAGCGCTTTGCAAACATTAAAAACTACAGCAACCAGTTTCTCTGCCGCTGATGGTTCTAACGGTGGGTTCATCAATACCCTTGCCGCTTTTAAAAGTATCGCAGCACAAACTGCAAGAATAACCGAACTAATTGTTGAAGATGGTAAAACACCTAGTTCCGAGCCATTTACAGTAACTATCATCGGTGAATTTTTTCCTGAAAATCAAGAAGATGTTTCTGTTTTATTTAACGGACAGCCTTTGGAGGATGTTACCTTTGCAACAGCAGAAGATGGTACGACTATAATTACTGCCACTGTGCCTACGTTCTCTGGAAATCCTAAGTTGGTCGTTGTTGCAAAAAGCACGACTCCGGGAGATACTGATGGTGGTGCATCTGACCCGGCTTTTTTCTTTGATGAAGGTAAAATAGCTTTAAGTATTATTGCTAACAATGTTGAAGTGGAATACGGACAAGATATAAACCTTGAAGAGTTTGTAGTTGAAGGTCTTCCAGAAGGTACAGATATGACCCAGTCCTTTCCGGAAATTATGGCATCATTAGGACTTCCTGAGGTGGTATTGAATTCTCCTGCAGATATTAAATTAGCAGAAGGAGGTTTTCCGATTGTTTTTGATTATGTTATAACTCCATCTTTTGGAGTAGTTGATTATGACCATGATTTGTTCCAAATAAATTTTATTTCCGGTTTTATTGATACTGAACTAGGTAAAACTGGTTATTTGACTGTTACCAAGAAAGACTTGACTATTACAACTGAAGATGTTACATATACCTATGGTGAAGCAATAGATCTTCCATTATTATACTCCTATGATATAAGTGATATAACAAATAATTCTCCTGAAACTGGTTTTTATAGTTTAATAAAAACCAGTCATGCTAGTGATTTTAAGGATGGCTTACCTAATAAATTTCGCGCAGTTGTTAGTAAATTTCGCGCGGTCGTAAGTGATTATGATTTGTTAGATTTATTAAATGGATCAAGCTGGAGTGCTTCCGAACGTACCATTGAAAATAAATTTAGAGCAGTAGTAAGCGGTATGAATATTATAGAATTGGATAATGAACATTTTACTAATTTTATTGATGCTCAGTCTGATTTTGAAACAGATCCAACTATTAATAAATTTAGGGCAGTAGTAAGTAAATTTAGAGCTGTTGTGAGCGCCGAAGAATTATTTTCTGGAGAAGTAGATTTAAGTATTGATAATAAATTTAGAGCAGTAGTAAGTAAGTTTAGGGCAGTAGTAAGTACTGATAATCCTTCAAATCCATATAGTGCATATAGTTCAGCATTTGCAATTATTGACGCAGAAGATGCTCCACCTGAGGATGGTTCTGATAGTGAGCGAGCAATTTCAAATATGTTTTCATTAAATATGATTACTGGTTTAGAGGTAACATCCGACCCTCAAGGTCACTATGTATATCCGGGAGCTTTTCTAAATGCAACGTCTGCTAATTTTAACATCACATATGAAGCGGGAAGCTTGATTATTTTACATAAAGAGCTGAATGTAAATATCGATAATTTGACTATCCCTTATGGGGAATTGCTTACTGAAGAAAAATTAAATTTGATCACTAACTTTGATGGTTGGGCTTTTGAAGGTGAATTTCAAGAATCCGTAGAGACTGTTTTCCCTGATGGCATACCTTATTATTTTATAAAAGTAGGAGGAGATGGCACAGAGTTAGAATTAAATGAATTGAAGGAACTAGGTGATTATAAAACTGGAATAAAAAATTCTCAGAATTATATAATGAATCTCACCAATGATGAAACGCATGGTATAGTAACTATTTCGCAAACAAATCTAATCGCAGAAACAGTAAATTTTGAAGCAAGTTATGGTGAAAACTTTGAAGCAAGCGATTTAACAACCGTATTTGGTGATTTTGCATATACTGATGAGTCAGAGGAAACTGTCTTTCCAGATGATGTACCTTATTATTTTGTTGATGCTGACTTAAATGAATACGAACTGGGTGATAAAATGAATGTTAGCACGTATCAGATTAAAATTAGAGGAACAGAGAAATATCTTATGGAGTATGGCTTGAATCATGGTTTATTAACCATTATACCCGCACATTTAACCGTAAAAACAATGGAATTAGAAATAGAATATGGAGATGATCTTAAGACAGCTATTTCAACCGTTATTTCAGGTTTTGCTTTTGGTGAAACAAGAGAGACTGTTTTTCCTGATGGAATATCGTATCTTTTTATTGATGGACTTGATGCAGAATTAGACATAGAATCCGTTAAGGAATTAGGTATTTATATTGTCAATGTTTTAGCACCAACAACATCAGTTAATTATGAAATTTTGTATGCTGTTGACCATGGAATTTTAATGATTTCTCCTCGCCATGTAATAGTCAAAACAGATAATTTAACAAAGGATTATGGTTATAATACAAACTCTGCAAATTTAACAACGGAGTTTATAGAATTTGCACCGAATGAAACATCAACTGATATTTTTGGCTCAATTGGTATCTCTTATTATTTTGAAGATACTACCGGATCGATTTATAATTTAGATGACGAACTGGAAGTTGGTAATTACAATATCAAAATTGAAGAGACTAATAATCATTATATTTTTGAATATGATAATTCAGCCAATGTATTATCAATTTCACCAAAAATCTTATCGGTAAGTATTGATAATTTAGTTATCGATCAAGGGGATACACCTTTATTCATATCTCATTTTGATGGTTTTGTTTTTGGTGACACTGAGACTTCTGTTTTCCCTAATGGTATCTCTTATTATATTGTTGATGAGGCAGGAATTGAACGAAACTATAGTGATACCGGCGTATTTACCATTAGGATTAGAGATCCTAAAAATTATTTAATCAATTCTAATGTTGCAAAATTGTATATTAATTCTTCCAGTAATACAGATAAAATTCGCACCTATGCAGAATGCGTTGCTTATGATGCAAATGCCTCCGATGGATTATTCTATACGGTTGTTTATCGGTATGAAAACGATAATGAGGATACTGTTTTTGTTTTAGATGGTGCAGATAATTATTTATCGGGTCCAGCAGATTATGAAGGTCAGTTACCTACTGTTTTTCTTCCCGGTAGTGGCACATTTGATATCCGATTTGATGGAAAAAGATTGGTCTGGAACCTGACTACATTTGGCAGTACGCATAAAAGTTCGGTTTCCTCATCTTCTACTTCCGAATCTGGCAAATGCGATGCTAAGTTGGATGGAGCCTATACGATTTATCCGAACCCAGTTAGCATTGATTTGAATATTCTTCAAAATGTACCTGAGGTAAGTGATGTTACTATTTTGAACATGTATGGCAGTATTGTATACAGTGGTAATAGTTTTGATGGAATTAAAGAAATCATAACTGTTAATATGTCGGGGTACTCAAGTGAATTATATATTGTCAGAATTGTTAGCTCTTCTAAAGTAAGAACATTTAATATAATAAAAGAATAAATAAATTTGTTTTAGTATATGATTATAAACCATAAAGTATCTTTTGTTTCAGTAATTCTTTTTTTACTATTGTCTTTACCTGTTTTTTCACAAAACGCGAAAATAGACAGCTTAAAAAGTGTTGTGGAAACTAGAACAAAAGATACCGCAATGGTATCTACATTAAATGCTTTAAGTATTGAAATATTAAACAATGAAAATATTTCGGAATCTATTCATTATTCTGAGCAAGCTTATGCGCTTGCAGATCAATTGAATTATAAAAAAGGGAAAGCGTATGCTTTAAAAAATATTGGATTAGCTCAGTATTACCAAGTTGATTTTTTGGCTGTGCTAGATAATTGGACAAAATCTTTATACACTTTCGAAACTATTCATGACACCTTAGGTATTGCAAACCTTGTAAATAATTTAGGAGCCGTTTATTATAGTCAGGGTAGTCATGCCAAAGCTTTAGATTATTTTTTGCGTTCATTGAGCATATCTGAAAAACAAAAGGATACTTTTCTTATTTCTTCTGCATTATTAAATATCGGTGGCGTTTATGGTGAAATGGAAAACTATGACAAGGCATTAAACTATTTTAAACAAATTGAAAAATATTTACCAGAATTAAATGACTCACAAATATTAGCATCCTATTTGATGGGAGTTGGTGAAATTTATGATAAAAAAGAAAACTATGTTGTAGCATTAAATTACTATAATAAAGCCCTACCAATTAATAAATCCACATCCAATTATGCGCATAATTTAACAATGATTGGAATAGTAGAAATTAAAAAAGGAGATATTGAGAAAGCCAATAATCATTTGGTTGAAGCGTATCAAATTGCAAAAAATAATAATTTACAGTTAGACCTACTTCAATCTATAATTGCTTTGGGAAGTATTTATCAAAAAAATGATTTTGAAAAAGCCCTTAGCAACTATAATGAAGCTGAACAATTGGCTAAAGAATTAGAAACTAGTGATGAATTACGTGATATATACCAAGGGTTATCCAAAACCTATTCCTACAAAGGCGATTACAAAAATGCGTACACATATCAAGAAAAATACCTTAGGCAAAAAGATTTGGTATTTAATATGCAAACTGACGATAAAATTCGTGGACTCCAATTTGATTTTGATTTAGATAAAAAACAAGACGAAATAAGTTTATTAGAAAAAGAAGCAAAAATTAATCAGTTACAAGGTAAAAGACAAAAAAGTATAACTTACACTTCTATTATAGGGGCTTTTTTAGTTTTCTTATTGGCATTAGCAAGTTATAGACGTTATAGATTTATTAAAAAAACTAATATTCTTATTCAAAAAGAAACCGAAAAATCAGAAAAATTATTATTGAATATATTACCAGAAGAAACCGCCAAAGAATTAAAACAAAACGGAAAAGTACAAGCAAAGCAATTTGGATCCGTAAGTGTTATGTTTACCGATTTTAAAGAGTTTACAAATATTTCGCAAAATTTATCTCCAGAAGAATTGGTAAAAAGTGTGGACTTCTATTTTTCAAAATTCGATGAAATAATAGAAAAACATGGCTTAGAAAAGATCAAAACTATTGGTGATGCCTATATGTGTGCCGGAGGTTTACCTTTTCCTACCATTGACCATGCTGATAAAATGATACAAGCTGCTTTTGAAATTGCAAAATTTATGGAAGCTTCTAAAAATAAGAATGATGAAAGTATTAAATCTTTTGAGGTTCGTATTGGAATTAATACCGGACCAGTAGTTGCTGGAGTTGTTGGCACTAAGAAGTTTGCCTATGATATTTGGGGAGATACCGTTAATGTAGCTTCACGCATGGAATCTACTTCTTTACCAGGTAAAATTAATATATCGGAAACCACTTATGAATTGATTAAAGACAAATATGACTGCGAATATAGAGGCGAAATTAATGCAAAAAATAAAGGAATGATGAAAATGTATTTTGTTCAAGGTGTTAAAGAAAAAGTAATAAATATTTAAAGTTTAATGAATATCAAAACTAAATATTATGAAAACAACTAAACTATTTCAATTTTTAATTGCTATTTCATTTTTATCTTTTAGCAATAGTATGCATGCGCAACTAGAACATATCATAACTTTAAATGTAGATACTGGAAATATTGTAAAGCACGAAGTAAACCAATATTGTGATTTTGGGCAAGAAGATGGTGTTTCTAACGAAGATTTTACCATTACTGCAAATATTGGAGATACCATAGTATGGCAAGGTATTTCTTCAAGTGCACCAGATACAGATATTGTTAATATCACTTCTATCAATCACCATGGGGGAACCAATATCTTTGGTGTAAATACTTTAAAAGGGAATGGAGAAACTCCGGAGTTAGTGATTGGAGAAGTACTAAACACCACAGTAGGTGAAAATAAAAAAACTTATAAATACACCATAAAATTTAAAGTTTTGAATAATGGGGTTAAAAGAAATGGTACTTTTCAAATTGACCCTAAAATATTTGTGGGAAATTAAGCTTTAATGAAAATTACTTTATCATTTATGGGAATCTTTTACTTTAAGAAAGTATATTTTAGACTGGGATTTATTTTGTTTATATATTCTGGAATATACGGTCAAAATCAAAAACTAGTTGACAGCCTGGAAATAGTTTATAATGGTGATTTTGAAGAAGTAAATAGGTTAAATATACTAAGTCAATTGTCTGATAAATCAATTGATCCAGAAAAAAAATTAAACTACAGCATAGAACTTATTGAAACTGCAAGTAAATTAGATTCTATACAATATTTGTTTAATGCATACTTAAATAAAGGAAATGCATTTCAACGAAAAGGAAATCTTTCTCAAGCCTTAGAAAATTATTTAATTTCAGCAAAGATTACAGATGATAAAAAAACTAATCGTGAAATAGGACGCATAAATGATGCCATAGCTGGCACTTATTCCGAAATGGGAAATCATAACAACTCAGTACATTATTATCAAATTGCAATAAACGCTTTAAAAAAAAATAATGATTCTGTACGTTTTGCTGCGTCGATTGAGAACCTTGGTGATGAGTATTTAAATGTTTCCAAACCCGACTCTGCTTTGATCTATTTAAATGAGTCGGGTGCAATTTTCAAAGCCTTGAATTATGAATTAGGAATCGCATATAATTTGGGTAATGTAGGGATCGCTTATGCTCAGCAAGGAAAAAATGATATGGCAAAAAACAACATGAATAAAGCCATTGAAATTCTAGAAAAACAAAATGATTATTATCCTATTTGTGTTTACCTAACGTATATGTCTGATATCTATGTAAAGCAAAATGATTTACCAAATGCATTTAATTACGCGCTTAGAAGTTTAGATTTAGCAAAAAAATATGGATTAAAAAAACAGATAAGCGATGCCAATTTAAAGCTTTCAAAACTTTATGAATTAAATAATAACCTTCCTGAATCATTTAAATATTATAAAAACTATATCCTATATAGAGATAGTGTTACAAATATTAAAACGGTGCAACAAATGGCAAATCTACGCACAGATTTTGAGGTGCAAAAAAAACAAGATAAAATAGGGTTTTTAGAAAAAGAAGCAGAAATAAATCAGCTGAAAGATAAAAAAAACAAAACGATTACCTATGCAACTGCTATAAGCTCATTTTTATTTTTAATGATAGCCATAGGTATTTATAGAAGATATCGTTTTATAAATAAAACAAATAAAATTATTCAAAAAGAAACCAATAAGTCTGAGAAATTATTGTTGAACATATTACCCGAAGAAACCGCCAAAGAATTAAAACAAAACGGAAAAGTACAAGCAAAACAATTTGGATCCGTAAGTGTTATGTTTACCGATTTTAAAGAGTTTACAAATATTTCGCAAAATTTATCTCCAGAAGAATTGGTAAAAAGTGTGGATTATTATTTTTCGAAATTTGATAGTATTATAGAAAAACATGGCCTAGAAAAGATAAAAACCATTGGCGATGCCTATATGTGTGCCGGAGGCTTACCTTTCCCTACCATTGACCATGCAGATAAAATGATACAAGCTGCTTTTGAAATTGCTGATTTTATGGAAATTTCTAAAAAGGTGAATGTTGAAAATATTAAATCTTTTGAAGTTCGTATTGGAATTAATACCGGACCTGTAGTTGCCGGAGTTGTAGGTACAAAAAAGTTTGCTTATGATATTTGGGGAGACACCGTTAATGTAGCTTCACGTATGGAATCAACTTCTTTACCAGGAAAAATTAATATATCTGAAACTACTTATGAATTAATTAAAGACAAATACGAATGCGAATATAGAGGCGAAATTAGTGTTAAAAACAAAGGAATGATGAAAATGTATTTTGTTCAAGGACAAGAAATTGAAAACGATAAAACTAAACTAGTTAAACAAAAAAGTGAATTGTAATATTTTTTATTATATTTATACATCAATTAATTAAAAACCAAGACTTAACAATAATGATACAACAAGATCCTAATAATTTTTGGGAACAATTAGAAAGGTTAGAAAAATTAATAAGATCATCTGAGCTTAAAGCAGGTATTATTTTTTCTTTTCACAGTCTTATTTTAGGTCTCTTTGTTGATAGGTTAGATTATTTTAATGAAGTGTTTCACGGAAACTATATTTTTCTAATATTGATTGGTCTTTGGATTATTTTCGTATTAATTTCAATATTTTATGCTTTTAAATGTTTTATGCCTAGAATAGAATTAAAATTTAAAAAAAATGTATTTTTTTTTAGAGATGCTGTTTATTCATTTGGTAATATTGATGAATACAGTAAAAAATTAACCGAAATTTGTACCGATGAAAAAGAGCTTTTTATACAATTAAGCCATCAAGTCTTTATTGAAAGTACTATTATTGATCAAAAATTTAAAAGTGTGCAAAAGTCAATAAAATATTTTGCTATTAGTTTTATTTTTATAATATTAATAATTGGGTTTTGGGTAATAAATTTATAAATAAATACGTTATCAGTTTAAATAAATGAAAGGATATATTAAAATACGAAAAAAAGCTTTTGAGATATTAAATTCAAAATTACCTCAAAAGTTATATTATCATGGTGCTCACCACACCTATGACGTACTCAAAGTGATTAATAAATCCATCACACGAGAAAAAATTGATATATACACAGCCAAACTTTTACGAATAGGAGCGCTTTATCATGACATTGGTTTTGCCATTTCAAATATAGAACATGAAAAGCTAGGTTGTGAAATTGTTGAAAAATATATGATTGAGTATGGTTTTACTAAAAAAGAGATAACGATTGTAAAAGGGCTTATTATGGCTACTCATATACCTCAAACTCCTGAAAATTATTTAGAAAAAATGATTTGTGATGCAGACCTTGATTATTTAGGAAGAGATGATTTTTACGCAATAAGCAATCAACTTTTTAATGAATTACGAGCCTTTTCTGTTATCAATGATATTAATGAATGGAATAAAATTCAAGTCAAATTTTTAGAGGCTCATCAATATCATACCCCATTTGCAAAAACAAACAGGCAACCAAAAAAAGAAAAGCGCATCAACGAAATAAAAGAATTGGTCAAAAGAGCTTCTTAAACTCACCAATTATTGGTTTACTAAAACCCGTTTCATCACTTCGCTTTTGCAACTGTTTTACCCCACTCATTTACCGCTACACTACCAAGGGCAATACATCCTCCAACATAAACAATTGCTTTTTTTAAAGCTGCATACAACGTAAGTTTACAAATCTATTTTTCGAACAAAGTTTCCATTTCTTCCAATGTTTTTCCTTTTGTTTCAGGAATGAATTTCCATACAAAAACAATGATGATTACTATAAATGCTGAGAAAATAAAATAGGGTAAAGCGTTATTCCAAACACCACCGTCTAATTGTAATTTATTAGCATCACTCTCTACAATTATTGGAAAAGTTTGTGATACAAAATAATTGGCCAACCATTGTGCTGCAACTGCAATAGACATGGCAATACTTCGTATTTTATTAGGGAAAATTTCTGATAATATCACCCAAACAACTGGCCCCATAGACATGGCAAAAGCACCTATAAAAATCAATACTCCTATTAAACTTATAATTCCTTCGGTTGATGAAATGGAAGGATTTCCAGCAGCATTGATAGCCGAATAATCACTAAAATATAGGGTAAAGCCCATCATTAAAAAACCAATCAACATACCAAAACCACCAATCATTAATAGTGGTTTTCTTCCAAATTTATCTACAGCATACATTGCAATAAAGGTGAAAATTAGATTCACTGTTGCCAGTAATATTTGCTGTTTCAGCACATCATCTTGTCCGAAACCTAGGGCTTGTTCAAAAATATCAGCTCCATAATATAATACAGCATTGATACCCGTAAATTGTTGAAGTGCAGAAAGAACTGTTCCGATGATGATAATTGACAACATTGATTTACTAAATATGGATACTTTTTCTGATTTACTATCTTTATGAATAGACTCTTGAATTTCAATAAATTCTTTATCAGCAATTTCTTCCCCGTGTATTTGTGTTAAAATGTTTTTGGCCTCTTCCTCTCTTCCTTTTATCATTAACCAACGTGGACTTTTTGGAACAAAAAATAATAGTACTAAAAACAATCCTGCCGGAATTAATTCTGACCAAAACATCTGTCTCCAACCATATTCAATATTTTGTGCTTCTGTAAGATTATTTCCAATTATGTAGGTTGCTAAAAACACAACAAAAAAACCAATTACAATGGCCAATTGATAAAATGTAACCAACGTTCCTCTTTTCTTTGCAGGGGCGATTTCGGCAATATACATTGGTGCATTCATCGAGGCGATACCTATACCAATACCTCCTATAACTCTAAAAATAACTAGCAAAGTTGTCGTTTCTGGTAACATGGATGGCATTCCAGATCCCCAAGCAGAAATTGCAAAAAGGACTGCTGAAATTATCAACGAGTTTTTTCTACCAATACGTTTACTTAACAAACCAGAAATCGCAGCACCAAACAATGCACCAAGTAGCGCACTACTTACAATAAAGCCTTTGATCGCTCCTGTTAATTCAAAATATTTTGAAAAATAAAATTGCGTTCCGTTTATAACTCCTGTGTCATAACCAAATAACAAACCACCTAAGGTTATTATAATAGTGATAAAATAAATATTGATTCTTTTGTTGGACGAATTGGTCATAATTTAAATTTAGTTAATTTATAAATATTGTTTTTAGTATTATATATTGATTCAAAATCAGTAGTTTCTGATTTGTTGAACTAGCGGTAATGTACTTTTTACTTTATTCTTTAAATTTTTAAATACCATCATTTCAATTATATCTTTCGTAATTAATTTAGAACCCATCCCTGTACAAGTAACACCCGCATTAAACCAATTTTTTATTTTTTTATCAGTTGACCCTTCCCGTAGGCATAATTTTTGACCAACTTTGTACTTAAATTTTATTATCTCTAAAATAAAAACTTCAATCAATAGGCATTAAATCTGAATAGCGTTTTCCCATTAAACGTAATCCTACATTATTAAAGTGTACTTTATCTCCCATATCATCTAAATCGGAAGTTTTGATCATTTCAATATTGCTGTTTTCTAAACTATACTTTTCTAATATTTTATTAAATGTTTTCCAATCTGGTCTATCAAAACCAAAATCACCTAATTCTCCAATTATAATTGGCATATTTTTATTATTGCTTTCCTTTCTTATTTTTGTAAATAAGGTATCTAATTTAGTTGTGTATGTTTCAAATCGTTCTGGTTTAGCATCTGTTTCTCCTTGATGCCAAATCATTCCTTTAATAACACCTATTTCTTTTGCTTTGCCTATCATTTTTGTGATGTTAGACCAAAGATGCATTGTTCTAAATTCAGAATCATCTAACCAATGGTCAACGCTACTACCTCCAACAGCAGTTGAAATAACTGCAATTGTAACATCTTTAGGTACTTTTTTTAACATTTCATTACCAAAACTATGTCCACAATCTAATTTACGATACCAAGGAAAATTTAAGTTTATCGGTTCTTTTAATTTTACCCATTCACCTTTTGTGTTTATAGTAATTAAACGAGTATTTGGAATAGTGTCTTGAGGCATTATTTGCCCATTACCTTCCATATTTGATTGACCTGCCATTAAATATACCCAAACTTTATCTTTTTTTGGTAACTTGGTTACTTTCTCAACTACTTTTGGGTAATATTTTGTTCTATTTTCTTTGAAATAGCGCACATAGTCAATTTCGAAAGTTTGTGGAAAAACAGATGTATAATCGGGATTTTTAGGTAGGTTTCCTCCAACGGCGCAATTTAAAATCAGATACATTGGTTTTAAAAACGGATTGTTATCTTTTCCGATGTTTAATTCTTTATAGGTTTTATTAAAATATTCTTTATCATCAACTAAATATCTAATTCCTTTTTCATCCCATTCAATGGAGTACACATGAAAATCATCAGAAAAATTACTGTGAAGCAATTCCTTTTTTTCTCCAATAAATTTTAATTGTTTGTCTTTATCATTAAAAATTACCGTTCCTCTAACTCTAAAAGGCATATGCCCAACTTCTTCCATAATGTCTAATTCACCACATTGTGGCCAACCAATATCTGCTCTATTTTCTCCCAATAACCATATTGCAGGCCATAAACCACGTGTTTCAGGTAATTTTGCTCTTACATCAATTCTACCCATTTTAAAATTAACCTTATTACTTGTAATAATTCTAGATGAAGACCAGTACTCTTTATGTTCTTTGTCTTTCTTTACATTTATTGTATAGATTCCATTTTTTACAACGGAATTTTCTTTACGATACCATACTTTTTCGTTGTTTCCCCAACCACATAAATTTGGACAGCCATTACCAAGTTCGTGTGACCAAGAATTTTTATCTAAAGCATCGCCATTAAATTCATCTTGCCAAGCCAAGTAATAATTTTTGTATTCTAAGGGAGATGTATAAGCACTATCTTTTCTAACAATTCCTTTTCTTTTATCTAATATTTTTCCTGAAATATCTTTACTCCATACTTCTTCGAACAATAATTTATGGGCTTCATCATTCATATGTACACCATCTCCACTATTATATTCCTCTCTAATTTCTCCACTCCAACTCGCAAGCCCTTTCCAGAAATCAAGCGTGTTTTTACCATATCTAGTATCTGTAGAATCTTTTAATTTTTCTTGTAGGTTTCTTTTTTCTTTTGAAAAATTTCTACCTTGTGGGGTACTAATCCAATACGGAATGTTTTGTCTGTTTAAAGCATTCGTGATTTGAGTATAATTATCTAGTTGTTCTTTTAGAGAAAAACCTGAGCTAACATCGTTGCTTGGTAAGTTAATTAAAACAGCATCTGGTTTAAAAGATATTGCTTTTGTTACATTGTGCTCTATGGAAGGTATTGGTCTATTCTCAATAATTTTTGCATCTGTAGGAAGTAATTGATAGGTTGTATAACCACCAACTGCTAAATTTATGACTTCATTATATCCGTTTTTCTCTACTATTTTTCTTCTATATCTGTTAACCCATGCGTTTTTAGAATCTGTAGGTCCGGTTCCTGCTGCTGTTGAAGAACCAATAACAATAATTTTGATGGCATCTTTTTTATTACCGCTAATTACTCTTTTATAATCGTTAGGTATTTGCCGAATATTTGCAAAGTAACTCACAACATCTTTTCCCGTTGGCTTTTTATTTAGATCTACAAATAATGCAATTTTAGGGTAGGTAGGTGTGTTAAAGATGGCGTCTTTAAAATCAAAAATTAATGTTTCCCATTCGTTAATTCTTGTGTTTTTTACTGAAATATTCCTATTTGAACCACCATCTTGTGAACCTTCTAGTTTAAAACTAAAGGCTCCTAAATGATCCATAAAAACATCAACTGTAAATTTAGTACCATTCTTTATTTCTATTGGGCTTTTAAGTGTAGTTGCAACACCAGACCATACGCTAGCATCAGAAGCTCTAACAATTTCACCTGCAGTTTTACTTTCTTTTTGAAGTGTTTTAAATTCGTAATTACTTTTGGTTAAATGCCCATTAGAAAAATAATAAAATTCTTGATTGTTTTTTTTTTCTAAATTCAAAACTTTTTGTTGGACATTACAAGAAGATATTATAACAATGAAAAAAAGTAGAAGGATTTTTTTTAACATAATTGATGTTTAATTTTTTTCTTTAGGAGGGTTTTTATAATTTACATCATCCCAATTATCGGTACGGAAAGACATTAATGGTAATCCAGCTGTATTGTATATATCTCCTTTAATACAATTTTCAAAAGCATAACGAACAGCTACAGGAGTGGAAACTTTATTACTTGATGCAATAATATGCGATTTTTCATCTCCACCTTTTATAATTGCGTCTGCTTTATAAAATATTTTATCCGCTCCAGCAATTTCAAAATTATTTAACGGCATCCCTTTTTTACCTTCTTTGGTTATTAAACCTCTTGCAAGTTCGTCAAAGTAAACTTTAATTTGATTGTTGTCAATCTCCATTGATTTATATATTGGTCCGCTGTAAGTAATTCCTTTAAAACCATAATCTTTAGCAAAAGCAACTAAAGCAAGACGTTTACCAATAGTTTCTTTATCTGGGGCATGAATATCACTACATTTTCCGATATCAATTGTTGATGCAAAACCTGTGTTTTTTTCATTTTTGGTAATATCTACAATAGATTCTCCAATAAAAGTAACATACCTACCATCTCCATAATAAAATGGCGCAACTTGAACCATATAAAAAGAAAAATCATCATTCCATTTTTTACGCCAATGATTAAACATTGCAGGTAATAA
The DNA here is from genome assembly GCA_030626795.1 of Flavobacteriaceae bacterium. Classification (GTDB taxonomy): domain Bacteria; phylum Bacteroidota; class Bacteroidia; order Flavobacteriales; family Flavobacteriaceae; genus Lutimonas. The sequence continues at coordinate 7,311 of DAOUTI010000002.1, read as the reverse complement.
GGTTTTATATTCTTTAAAACGATCTCTATTAGTTTCTCCTTGATTCCAAATTACACCTTGCATATTAAAGCCTTCAAATGGTGCAACCATACCATTGTAAATAAAACTTGGTTTATGCATTATTCCGTATTCATATTTTCCTTTTTTTCGTGTAAATACTTGTGGAAATTGAGTTTTTAAGGTTTCATTATCTACAAATGCTTCAGCTGCTGCTCCACCCCAAGACGAATTTATAATTCCAATTGGCACATCTAATACTTTATTTAATTCTTTAGCAAAGAAATATGCTGTTGCGCTAAAATCTTTAATAGATAAGGGATTTGCTTCTAGCCATTGCCCTCCTTTTGTATCTTCTTGTGGTGTTTCAATGGCATTTCTGTTTACATGGAAAGAACGGATAAATTTGTTTGTACCGTATAGCATTGCTTCATTTCCACCTAAAATTGGTGAATTAGGATAGCCTTTTATTGGCATTTCCATATTTGATTGTCCTGCACAAAACCAGACTTCACCAAAAACCACATTTTTAAATATAATTTCATCGTTTCCTTTTATATTTAATGTGTACGGTTTTTTATCTGCTTTAAGCGTTACTATTTTTGTTTTCCATTTACCTGATTTATCAGTAATTGTAACTGCTTTTTCTCCCCAACCTGCGGTAATATTTATTTTTGTATTTGGTTTATCTGTTCCCCAAATATTAACTGAATCGTTTTGTTGCAATATCATATTGTCTCCAAAAAATGAAGGCAATGTTGTTTGAGATGTTATTGTTACAGAATAAACAAATAGGATATATAGTATTACTTTTTTCATTTAATTTATTTTACAACAGTAAATGATGCTTTTAATTCTGCAGTTGAACTTCCACCAATCCAAATATTAAAATCACCTGGTTCTACTTCCCATTTTTTATTTACGGTATAAAATTCTAATGTTTTTGAATTTATTTCAAACGTTACAGTTTTAGTCTCTCCTTTTTTAAAGTATATTTTTTGAAACCCTTTCAACTCTTTAATAGGTCTAGTAATACTTCCTACTAAATCTCTAATGTATAATTGAATTACTTCTTCTCCATCAACTCCTCCTGTATTTGTTACCTCTACTGATACTGTGGTTTTTCCGTCTAAAGTAATTTCTTTTTTATTTAATTTTAAGTTGCTATAAGTAAAGTTTGTATAACTCAAACCAAAACCGAATGGGTATAAAGCAGTATTTGGAGCATCTCTGTAAGCCGAAAAGGTAACATGAGTTTCATTATAAGGTCTTCCCGTATTTTTTTTATTGTAATATAATGGTTCTTGACCAACGTTATGAGGAAATGATACTGGTAATTTTCCCGATGGATTATAATCTCCAAATAGCACATCAGCTATTGCGTTTCCTGATTGTGAACCTAAAAGCCAACATTCTAAAATAGATGGCACATTGTCTGCCGCCCATGAAATGTCTAGAGGCCTCCCATTCATTAAAACGATTACCACATTTTTATTTACTTTATAAATGGCTTCTAATAATTCTTGTTGTTTTCCTACTAATTTAATATTTGTTTGGCTTCTACCTTCACCTGTTTGCAATGCGACCTCTCCAATTGCTAACACAACTATTTCAGCATTTTTCGCTGCTTTAACGGCAGCAGGTATTCCTGATACATCTGTTGTGTTAAAATTTAAAGGCATTAAAAAGCCTCTTCCTCTTGGATATTCTTCCGTTAAAATACTTACTCCTTTTTCATATATTACTTTCGTATTTGGGCTCACAGCATTCTTAATTCCTTCTAATAATGAAATTGCCGAATTTGTTTCTCCTTTTGCTCTCCAATTACCTATTGGAGAATCTTTATCATCTGCCAAAGGACCAATAATGGCAATGCTTTTTATACTTTTATTTAAAGGTAAGATATGGTTATCATTTTTAAGTAAAACAATTGATTTTTTTGCAACCTCACGTGCAAAATCCTGATTTTCTTGCGTATAAATTTCAGTTTTCTCTCTTTCTTCATTACAATATTTATATGGATCATCGAAAAGCCCCAGTCTAAATTTTATTCTTAAAATTCGTTTTACAGAATCATCTATTAATGCAATATCCACTTTTCCTTCATTAACTAATTCTTCTAAATATCCTTCATAAGCATAAGATTCCATATCCATATCGCTACCAGCATTTGCAGCAATTTCTGAAGCCTGTTTCATATCTTTAGCATAACCGTGCGCTATCATCTCACCAACAGACCCCCAATCAGAAACAATAAATCCATCCCAACTCCAATTATCTTTTAAAATAGTTCTTTGTAACTCTCTGTGCCCTGTTGCTGGAATCCCATCAATTTCATTAAATGAATTCATAAAGGTTGCTACTCCTGCTTCTGCAGCAGCTTTAAACGGAGGTAAAATAGCATTGTGCAATTCATACTCACCTATATTTACCGTATTGTAATCTCTTCCTGCTTCTGCGAAACCATAGCCTGCAAAATGTTTTGCACATGCTGCAATGGTATTATTTTTTGTTAAATCGTCACCTTGAAATCCTTTTACTCTAGCAACACCTATTTGTGATGCAAGATATGGGTCTTCACCAGAGCCTTCCATTATTCTACCCCAACGAGCATCTCTAGAAACATCTAACATTGGCGCAAACGTCCAATTTATACCAGCTGCCGAAGCTTCACTAGCTGCTACTGCTGCCGATTTTTGCATAATATCTAAATCCCAACTTGCGCTTTCTCCCAATGGTACTGGAAATATTGTTTTGTAACCATGAATTACATCGTAACCTATGATTAATGGGATTTTTAAACGAGAGTTTTCCATTACTAGTTTTTGTGCTTCTCTTGTGGCTTTAACTGAAAGAACATTTAGCATAGAACCAACTCCCCCGTTTTTAAGCCTTTCTAGTTTATCTTTATCGCTTTTGCCTGATGCTGGGCCCGTTACATCCCAACTACCATTGTATTGATTCATTTGACCAACTTTTTCATACAATGTCATTAAGGCTAAAACAGAATCCACTTTTTGTTCCATAGTATTGCCATTCGTATCTACGATACTAATTTCTCTAGTTTTACAATTGGAAAACAAAATAATTGAGATAAAGAGAATAAATATTTTATGCATTTTAATCATTAGTTCTTTTTTATTGTTAATTCTACAAACACGGGTAAATGATCTGAAGGATATTTTGATTCTTTAGAGTCATTTAAAACCGTATAATTATTTACTTGTATTGTGTTGTTATTTGAAATGAATATATAATCTATTCGTTTTGTAACGGGAATTTCGAATTGAAAGGCATTAAAAGTACCATCAGGCCCTTTAGGTTTTTCTATCGATACTTCCTTAGAATCTACTAAATGTGTTTTTAAACTTATTACAGGTTTGCTTTCAGGTTCTGCATTTAAGTCACCCATAAAAATTAGAGGGTAATTTTTAGTATTTATTTCTTCTATTTTGTTTAGTATTAGAAGCGCACTTTCTTTTCTTGCTTCAACACCAATATGGTCAAAATGCGTGTTGATTACCCAAAAATTTTGTTTAGTTAATTTATTTGTAAATAAGCCGTAAGTGCAAATTCGGGGATATGCTGCATCCCATCCTTTAGACACTTTATTTTGAGTAGGAGACAACCAAAATGTGTGTTGTTTTAGGACTTTATATTTAGATGTATTATAGAATATAGCAGTATTTTCGCCTTTACCATTACCATCTCTATCTGTACCAATAAATTCATAATTTGGCATGGCATTGTTTATATAACTAATTTGAAAAGGTAAACCTTCTTGTGTACCTAAAAAATCGGGCTCTTTAGACTTTATTAAATTAGACAACTCTTTTTTACGATACTCCCAAGAGTTTTCACCATCATCTGCTAAACCATATCTAACATTATAAGTCATAACAGAAATATTAGTTTTAACATCTGACATACAGCTAGTTATCATTAACAATAAAAATATATGAATTATAATTTTCTTCATTTAACTAATTTTAATTGATAAACTCTTACATAATCAACAACCATTTGTTGTGGGAACACGGAATCATCAATACCTTTAATACCGCCTAATCCTCCACCAATAGCAGCATTTAGTTTAAGGTGAAAGTTTTGATCAAAAGGCCATTCATCAACAGATTTATACTCATTTTTAACATGGTTATAAACTACGCCATCTAACAAAAAATCAATTTTTTTAGGAGTCCATTCTATAGAAAAGATATGAAAAGAATCATAAGGGACATCAATAAATACATTTTTACCTTTTTGAGTTCCTTTCATATGGTTATACGCTTGGGTATGTATAGTTCCGAAAATTGAATCTTTTTCAAAACCGACATGTTCCATTATATCAATTTCACCACATTTAGGCCAGCCTACTTCTTTTTTATTTTCTCCTAGCATCCAAATTGCTGGCCATTGCCCAACACCTTTTGGTAGTTTTGCCTTAATCTCAATTTTACCATACGTCCATTCAGCAATGCCTTTTGTTGTTAAACTGGCAGAAGTATATTGAGCAGTGTCTGTTTTTGAAATATAGTGTAACCAGCTTTTATCTTTAAACTTATCACTTTTAAAATCTTTATTAGCAATTTTTTCTTTATGAGCTTCAATAATTAAATTACCATCTTCTACTCTTACATTTTTAAAATTATCAGTATAATACTGTTTTTCATTATTTCTAATAAACCCTATTTCATAATTCCATTTTGTTGCATCTGGTTTCCCAGAAGTATCAAATTCATCTGCCCAAACCAGTTTATAATTAATTTGATTAATAGCTACTTTCTTATCCTCTTGACAAGAAAGTAGCAAACTCAAATTAATAAAAACTATGAAATATGAAATTTTATTAAACATTTTACCTGTATTGTTTTTCTATTTTGTTATAAAAATCTTTTACTGTAAAAAAGGCTTTCTTTTTAATACCATGATTGGATATTAAGCCTTTTCTATTCCATCCATCTTGAATAACTGGTAACACTCTTTTTGGAGATCTAAAATCATTTAAAATCCAAGGGCTAGTTCCTCTAATATTTGGAATTTTTTCAATCATTTTTAAGTTTTGTTGGTATAAATATTCTTGGTATTCTTCTGTCCAACGCTCATCTATAGTTCCATGTAAACCTTGAAGGGCTCCACCGCCAAATTCGGATATTACAACCGGTTTGTTAAACTTAATATCCCATTTCATATCTGGTGCGTTTTCAAGTGAACCTCCATACCAACCCGTATATTGATTAAATGCAACTATATCTAAATAGTTTCCTATTTCATCATCAACAATATTAAAACCGTCTTTATAATGTTTTTCAAGCGCTGCACTTATAAGTCTTGAACTGTCCATACTTTTTGTATGTAGTATTAATTCTTTTAAAAATACATTTCTTGGAGTTGATGGTGGGGTTTCATTTGCCATCGACCAAATGATTATTGATGCTCTATTTTTATCTCTTGTTATAGCTTCTGTTAACTGATTTTTAGCATTATCAAGTGAGTTTTTATTGGTAAAATCAACGGTCCAATACACGGGTATTTCTTCCCAAACCATGATTCCCATTTTATCGGCAAGTTTGACCATATATTCATTATGTGGGTAGTGTGCAAGTCTAACATAATTACAGCCCAATTCTTTAGCCCAAGTTAGTGCGACTAAAGCATCGGCATCATTATATGCTCTAGCACCTCGCATTGCATTTTCTTCGTGAATACAAATTCCTCTTAAAAAGATAGATTTCCCATTTAATAAAATATCTGGCCCATTGGTTTCAATAGTTCTAAATCCAATTTCATCTTTTAATGTTTGATATTCTGTTTTGATATATACATCGTATAATTTTGGTGAGTTTGGCGACCAATAATTTATCTTTTTTGATACAATTTCAAAAACAGCAATTCCATTTTCATTTGTTATTAATTCCTGATTAATTTTTAATTCCGGAATTGAAAGTGTTATTTTTTCTTTTTTAGTAGAATTGTTTAATTGAATACTACCGCTAATTATTTTTGGCGAATCCTTTTTTAATTGAATGAAATAGTCTTGAATAAAAGTTGCTGGTTCTTCAATAATTTTCACATCTCTAGTAATTCCGCCATAATTCCACCAATCTGTATTTATAGTTGGTATGGCTTCTTTAAAACGTTTGTTATCCACTTTAATTACCAAGTAATTATCTGTTGGTTTTACAATTGATGTAATTTCAAAATTAAAAGGTGTAAAACCACCTTCGTGTGTTCCTAATTTTATTCCATTTAAATAAACTTCTGCTTTGTAATTTATAGCTCCAAAGTAAATAAATTGTCTATTTGATTTTGAAGTAGTTGTATAATCAAAAGAGCGTTTATACCATATAGTACCCTCATAATAAAAGAGTTTTTCTGCCTGTGAATTCCAATCACCAGGTACTGTTAAAGTAGGAGATTTATCAAAATCATATTCAACCAATGCCATTTTATTATCAGTATGATAATTGTTGTAAAAAGCAGAGTTATTATTTTCCTTTAATTGGTCATAAGGTTTATATCTGTAGTTATAATAGCCTGTTTCATATGGATCAACTATATAATGCCAAGTTCCATTTAAAGATTTTGTGTCTCTGTTAAATGTATTTGTTATCAAATCTTGAGATAGACTGATTAAAGGAATAAAAAATAAAATTTTTAAAAGGAAATATTTAAACATCTGTAAAAAAACATATTGTATTTAACTATTATTTTTTGTTTGAGAAAAAGAAAAGTTCAGTTGAAAACTTATTCTCTTAAAAATATTTTATTGATAAACCCTAATATAATCTACTACCATCGTTCCTTCAGTAAAATCAGAATCAATTGCACCTCCAAAAGTTCCTCCCATTGCTACATTAAAAATAATAAACTGATTGGCATCAAATGGCCATGTATTACTATCTTTATTTGATGGGTTATAGGTATAAAAAATGGTGTCATCAATTGCGAATTCAATTTTATCTACAGTCCAATTAACTGTATAAATATGAAACTCTGTTGAAACATCAGAAACAAATTTATTTCCTTTATTGATTGTACCTCCATAACTTGAAGGCGTATGAATTGCACTTGAAACATTACCTGGAACATTTCCTTTATGTTCCATAATATCAATTTCACCGCAAGCTGGCCAACCGACTGAAGTTATGTTTAACCCTAGCATCCAAAGAGCAGGCCAAGTTCCGCCACCTTCAGGTAATTTCGCTCTAATTTCAACTTTGCCATATTTAAAATCAAATTTTCCTTGAGTTTTTATTCGGGCAGAAGTATATTCTGAACCTTGATAGTCTTCTTTTTTTGCTATAATTTTTA
>DAOUTI010000124.1 GCA_030626795.1 Flavobacteriaceae bacterium | reverse complement strand
CCATTAGGAAATGTAGTAACATATTTAGTAACTTTTTCTGGTTGATCAACTATTGTTGCTTGTGCAAATCCAGTTAAACTGATTAAAGTAATGGCGATTATTAATATGGTATTTTTCATAGTGTTATTTTTTTAAGTGTTTTTTTTTAAGTGTTTTTTGATTTTAAAATTAGTTTACTGAATTATTAGATTTATTTTTTGTTTCATTCGAAATTGTAATATCCGAAGTGATAACAAAATCTGATGTATAAACCCTTAAAGTATACGTTCCGTCTTCTAATTTTGACTTATCAATATCACACACTTTACCTTTATTATTTGATTGGTGAACCAATTCATGATTTGAAGATTCTAAAATTTCATATTTATAAAAATTATCTGCTGATGACAATTTTAGATTATCTGAATTTGAGTTTTCAACAATAGTTATTGCCTCTTCTCCGTTAGGAAATGTAGTTACATATTTGGTGATTTTATCTTGTTGAATAGTATTTGCTGATTGTGCAAACCCTGTTAGACTAATTAATGTAATGGCGATTATTAAGATGATATTTTTCATAGCGTTATTTTTTTAAGTGTTTATTAATTATAAAATTAGTTTATTGAATTATTAGATTTATTTTTTGCTTCATTAGAAATTGTGATATCCGAAGTGATTACAAAATCTGATGTATAAACCTTTAATGTATAAGTACCATCTTCTAATTTTGATTTATCAATATCACAAACCTTACCTCTATTATTTGATTGGTGAACCAATTCATGATTTGAAGATTCTAAAATTTCATATTTATAAAAGTTATCTGCCGATGACAATTTTAAATTATTTGAATTTGAATTTTCAACAATAGTTATTGCCTCTTCTCCGTTAGGAAATGTAGTTACATATTTGGTGATCTTATCTTGTTGGTTGGTATTTACTGATTGTGCAAATCCAGTTAAACTGATTAAAGTAATGGCGATTATTAAGATGGTATTTTTCATAGCGTTATTTTTTTTGTTTATATTATTTTATTAAATGTATTTGATAGGGAAGATAACTTATTAGTAAATAATTTATTAAACTAAATCTTTACTATTATAGTTTTATTAGGCTTAAAATCAAAGACTAAAGCATATTCACTATAACTATAAGCTCCTTCAATAAATTTACGTTCAATAGTTGATGAATCGTTAGCATGGTGTGATAATTCATGTGTGTTACTTTCAAAGCTTTCTGCTACAAAATCATTAGCATCCAACAAAAGTTTATCAGCAAAATTATCAGTATCGATATTGTCAATTGCTATAGTCAAGTTGTTTTCTTGATTAGAAAGGTCTATAATATTTAATGTACTATTCGATTGTTGTGCAAATCCTATCAAGCCAACAATACTAAAACATAAGAATAAAGTTATCTTTTTCATAATTGAAATTTTTAAATTATTTAATGCAAACCCATTTATAGAGTTCTTTTTAGTGTAGGAAAATTGTTGCTTTTGTTAAAAGAAGTATTTAATAATTTCCGGAGCGGATAATTAAAATTTATTTTGAAGACTATTTAAATTAAGATCTAAAATTTTTTCCCGGTAAGAACCCTAATTTGAAGAATAAAAAAATAAAAGTAAAATTATGCCATATAAAAAATTAAATTAATAAATACACTATTGTTAAAGATACAACCTGAGATGTGTTTCAGATTATACTCCAAATGTAAGCACGAAATAAGGTATCAAACAATAGATAAAAAAGGTAATTTTAAATATCCCCAAAAACAGGCAGATAAAATATTGTGCACATTTTATTGTTAATAATTACATATAAATATCTAATTATCAGATATATTATAATATTTTTTTGTTAATAACTATCACTTATTTTACATTAAAATTATTCACAAAACAATGTGCTCTTTTAAAATATCATTATTTTAATGATGGTTATTGGGTAATAAAATTGTTGTTTTTTGATAGGTTTTGAAAAAATACATTGCTGATATTTCACTTTTTAAAATGAATTTATTTAAAAAATGAAAAAAATCACACCCATTTAGTTTAAAATAGGTGTAAATATTTGGTATTCTAAATCCATGTTTTCAATAATAAAATCTATCACCCTTATTATAATGTAATTTTCACATATATTTAATGAGCAAACTGTTCATTTATTAGTATTATTGCCTATGCAAAAAAAAATACTCTTTATATTTTTATTTATAGGTCTTTCTACACAAGTATTCTCACAAGAAATTAAGGTAGAAAGCATAGATACTATAGCTCCTAAAAGTACAGTATCGTTAAAAGGGAAAATTATCAGTATAAATGATAAGAAACCATTGCAAAGTGCACATATTGTAAATTTAAATTCAGTAGTAGGGACAATTACCAACACAAAAGGGCAATTTGAAATTCCTGCAAAGGCAAATGATACTATTTTTATATCCTATATTGGTTATCAATCTATTAAATTAAAAATCACTAACGATTTATTAAAGGGTAATGAGTTAGAAATTGCCATACACGAAAAGGTTGTTAATATTGAAGAAGTAGTTGTAAAGTCGCACGTATTGATAGGTGTTTTAGTTGTTGACGCAAAAAATGTACCTAAAGACAGCTATAGCCGAATTCATATTAACGGGCTGCCTCAGGCTTATGAAATTGGTAATTCGTATAATAATGCATACAATTCTGGCTTAAGCGCAATTTTCAATCCTGTAGATTTTTGGTATAATAAATTTGGGAAGAAACCTGAAGAACTTAACCGATTGAGAAAATTAAAAGAGGGCGATCAAATGAGAAATATGATGGAGCAAAAATACAGCCGTGAAATCATGATGGATTATTTAGATATGAGCAGGAAAGAATTAAATGACTTGCTTACCGAATGTAATTATTCAACTAGATTTATTGCTAAAGCTAGTGATTTACAAATTATTGAAGCTGTTTTAGAATGTTATGAAAACTATAGAGCAATTCAAAAAGGTGTTGTCAAAAAAGATATTATACATATAAAGGATACCGTATTTTAATAATTTGATTTTTTACTTAGTTTATATTAACTGCTATATTTAAAAACAACATAACAAGTACCCGGAATACTAACTGGCTTCCAAATATCTCCACTTGTAAATTTTTCTAGTGGGATTTTGATTTCTAATTTATCGATTGTTTCTTGATTTGTAGGAAATATTTTTTCTTCATCCTGACCTATCGTAATAAAATGTGATTTTTCCTTACTGTAGGTTAATCAATCAAATTGACCCACAGGTATCACCCAAGTTAACAAAGCAACAATTACAGTAAGAACAATTAAAATAGTTTGTGCTGATGGAAATTTATATTTTTTTATAAAGAAAATATAAATTTTTGAAAATATAAAATTCATAAAATAGATAACTCGTTTAAATTATTAATTATATTTACCCTCATGAATTCAAAAACTATCGCAAACGGTATTCTAAGAGCAATTGGGGTTTTAGTCGGAATAGCATTATTAATTTTATTTTTATATAAAATACAATCTGCATTAATTTATCTAGCCATTGCTGCTGTTTTATCTTTAATTGCAAATCCTATTTTAATTTTTTTACGCAATAAATTAAAGATCCCCAACTTAATTGCAGTTCTTATTACAATGACAATTTTTCTAGTTTCAATTTTTGGAATTATTTCCATGTTTATCCCTTTAATTATAACACAAGGTCATAACATTGCCTTATTAAATACAAATGAATTTCATAGTAATATTAACGAATTGTTGAATAAAATAAATATTTATTTTTCACAAAGAGGTGTTGATTTATTTGCCGAAATGAAAAATATTGATTTTACTACTCAAATTAAATCAATTCCAAGCCTTCTAAATACGCTATTAAGCACTGTTGGAACATTAAGTATGGGATTGTTTTCAGTATTATTTATTGTTTTCTTTTTTATGAAAGACACCAAAATCTTGTATAATGTTTTTCTTGCTGTTACACCTGATGAAAAAGAAGAAAGAATATTAAGATCCCTTAATAAAATAAGTAAATTATTATCGAGATATTTTATAGGTTTAATTATACAACTCTTTATTTTATTTATAATTTACTCCATAATTCTTTTAATTGTTGGTGTAAAAAGTGCTATTTTAATAGCCTTTTTAGCAGCATTGCTAAATATAATTCCTTATGTAGGTCCGTTAATTGGTGGTTTATTAATGCTCACATTAACAATGACAAGTAATTTAGATCATGATTTTCAATCTTATATTTTACCAACTACAACTTATGTTGCCATTGGTTATGTAATAGCTCAGTTAGTTGATAACTTTTTTAGTCAACCAATCATATTTTCAAAAAGTGTTAAATCACACCCATTAGAAATATTTTTAGTCATTATCATTGGCGGATTATTATTTGGGATAATAGGAATGATCTTGGCAGTACCAACCTATACCGCATTAAAAGTAATTTTAAATGAGTTTCTAGCTGATAATGAAGTTGTTAAGCAATTAACAAAAGATCTCAATTAAATTTGAATGAACAAATCCTTAATACTGATATACAGAATTTTATAAACAAAAATTTACAAGAAGACCCTACTAAATTAATTTTAAAAGGCGCTCCATTTCAAGGTATTGCTATCCAAGAAATTGTAGAACAAATTATTTCTAAAAAAAAATGCCAACAAAAATTACCAACTTGGTTTAATACCCCTCAAATTTATTATCCAAATAAATTAAATATTGAACAAACATCTTCTGAAATCACAGCTAAATACAAAGCAAATTTAATTAACGGTGAGACTTTAATTGATATCACAGGTGGGTTTGGTGTAGATTGTTTCGCTTTCTCGGAAAACTTTAAAGAGGTTACACATTGTGAAATCAATAAAGAACTTTCAAAAATTGTCAAACACAATTACGATAAATTAAAAATTAACGATATTGAAACCAAAGCCATAAATGGTTTAGAATATTTAGAAAACAACAAGAAAAAATACGACTGGATTTATGCCGATCCTTCACGAAGAAATGATCTTAAAGGCAAAGTCTTTTTATTAAAAGACTGTTTGCCAAACATTCCAGAAAATTTAGATTTATTCTTTAAATATACAAATTGTATTTTATTAAAACTTTCGCCCATTTTAGATATTACTGCTACCATAAATGAATTAAAATTTATCAAAGAAATTCATGTAATTGCCATCAATAATGAAGTTAAAGAATTACTTTTTTTACTCGAGAAAAATTTTATCAGCACTATAAAAATTAACGCTACCAATATTAAAAAAGGGACAATAGATTTTTTAAATTCTTTTGCCAATTCAAACGTAAAAGCAACTTATTCACTACCCCAAACCTACCTTTACGAACCAAATTCAGCCATTTTAAAAGCCGGACTATTTAATGAGGTATCACATCAATTAAAAATCGATAAGATTCATATTAACAGTCATTTATATACTTCTAAGGTTTTAGTTAACTTTCCTGGAAGAAGTTTTAAAATATTAGACATCATTAAATATGATAAAAAGAAAATTAAAAAATTAATTCCCTCAAAAAAAGCAAATATTACCATTAGAAACTTCCCAGAAACAGTAGTTCAAATTCGCAAAAAAACAGGTTTAAAAGAAGGAGGTGATTCTTACCTGTTTTTTACAACTGATTTAAACAACAAACACATTGTTATTTTTTGTGAAAAAGCTTAAGAGTTTCTCAAACTTTTAACGACATAAATTTCATTAACTTTACCCACGAAAAATCAATAGCATTAGCATTATGTATTGATTTTAATTTTCAAAAGACAAACTGTATAATGGCAAATAAAAACATAAGAACTTTATCTTCAAGAAAAGGAATTGATGATAATTTATTCGAAAATATTGCAAGTATTTCGAAAAATGCTGCTACCGAAGAAGAATTTCACCAACTTTCTCAACGCTTTATGGTTGATGATTCTGTAATTTTTGGAACATCAACATTTTATGATTTTTTAAAGCCCGAAAACAGAAATAAAAAAATTTATGTTTGCACGGGTACTGCCTGTATGGTTTCTAATACACAAGATGAATTAAGCAAAAATATCAATACCCACTTTCAAGCTAATGAAATAGGTCATGCTGCATGTGTTGGCCGTTGTCATACAAATAGTGCTTTTATGTACAATGACAATACTTATTCAGCCAAAACCAATGAAGAATTAAAGGCTATTTTTACCTCAAAAAACAAAAGCCAAGAAAACAAATACGCTGTTGATTCAAATACCACACCTATTTTAACTTCTAAAATTGATAATTTAAATAGCTTTTACACTCTTGCGGATAAGTTTTCTAACAAACCCAATCAAGTAATTGAAGAATTAAAAATATCAAATCTTCGTGGTCGTGGCGGAGCTGGCTTTCCATTTTGGTTTAAATTGGATGCGGTTATAAAAGAAGAAAACGAACAAAAATATATTGTTTGCAATGCTGACGAAGGTGATCCTGGAGCTTATAGCGACATGTATTTAATGGAACACCAACCACACAAGGTCCTCTTCGGCATGTATGCTGCAGCTAAATGTGTTGGAGCTAACATTGGCGTATTATATATTAGAGGTGAATACCCAGATTCTATCCGAATTATAAATGAATCTATTAAAGAATTAAAAGAGAAAAATTTAATTCATGATTTTAAATTTAAAATCATTCGCGGACAAGGGTCTTATGTTTGTGGTGAAGAAACCGCTTTATTAAACTCTATTGAAGGCCTACGCCCCGAAGTTAGAGTTAGACCTCCCTACCCTGCACAATACGGTTTATATGGTAAGCCAACCGTTTTAAGTAACGTAGAAACTTTTGCTAACATACACTGGATTTTAGAAAATGGTGGCAAAGCTTATGCTGAATTAGGTACAAAAAAATCTACTGGCACAAAATTAGTTTCTTTAGATAGCTTTTTTAATACACCAGGAATGTATGAAATTGAAATGGGAACACCTTTACAAACAATTTTTGATGATTTTGGTAAAGGGTTCAAATCTGATATCAAAGCCTTACAAATTGGTGGTCCACTTGGCGGCATTGTTCCCGTGCATAAAATAAAGGATTTAACCCTTGATTTTGAATCTTTAAACAACAATGGTTTTCTTTTGGGTCATGCAAGTTTTGTATCTATCCCAACAGACTTTCCTATGATAAAATTTATAGAACATTTAATGGAGTTTACTGCTGACGAAAGTTGCGGTAAATGCTACCCCTGCCGAATTGGAGCACATCGTGGATTTGAAATGCTACAAAAAGCGCAAAATGAAGACTATAAAATCGATCGTCAGCTTTTTGACGACTTGATGGAAACATTAGAAATTGGTTCATTATGTGCTTTAGGAGGAGGCGTTCCGTTACCAGTTAAAAATGCATTACAGTATTTTGATGATGAATTAAAAGGGTATTTTAAATCTTAAATCTATGAAAGCGTATATAAATAACAAAGCACACAACATAAAAAAAGATGAAACCATTCTTGATTTTGTAAGAAGAATAGAAAGTCAAGATACTATTCCAACCATGTGCCAGGATGATAGATTAGAAAATTTTGGTTCTTGCCGAGTTTGTTCTGTTGAAGTTGCAAGAGAAAAAGATGGGCATACTAAAACAGTTGCATCTTGCCATACGCCAGTATTTGATGGTGCTTATATTTATCACAACACAGATAACATCAAAAAGCTTCGTAAAAATATTGTCGAATTAGTATTAAGCGACTACCCATCCGATAAGATTTTCCCTGAAAAGGGTAAAAAACCTACTGAATTTCAAAAAACTATTGCACAAATTGGTATTCCAAATATTCGTTATCCAAAAGGTGATAATCATTTAGATATTGAAAAAGACAACTCCCACCCTTATATAAAGTCTGATCTTTCACAATGCATCAATTGTTTTCGCTGCGTAAGAGCTT
>DAOUTI010000146.1 GCA_030626795.1 Flavobacteriaceae bacterium | reverse complement strand
CTTTCTGTGATTCTATAGTAAATCCCCAAGGGTTACCTTCTAGATGAGGGATATTAATTAATCGAGTGTCATCCATATAAGCTTTAAACTTCCCTTTAGTATAGGCAATAGAAATGTGTCGCCATTTACCAGTGGGTTCTTCGCTCCAGCCTAGTTTTTCGGTGCCAGGATACCTCTTGTCTGTCTCTTCAAATTCAATTCCATTTGGATAAACTGTGAAATTTCCTCCTAAACCTTTGCCCCATTGGTTTTTTTTATCGCGGAAAGCTATAAAAAATCTATTAGCGGTGGTCTTTCCTTTTTCAAACCATACATCAAACTCTATAGTAAATATTTCAGGTAAATAATCTTCTTTAGAATTTTTTAAATAGGGCACTATTTCGCCACCTTTATCAATAAACATAATGATATTTTCTCCATTTACATTGGCTATTTCAGCAGAACCACCATATAAATCCCATCTACTAGGAAATTCCCCATTTTCTTCATCGGCACTTGGCCCATCTTCAAAAATTACGGTATCACCGGGAATAAAATCAAACTTACTCCAAACAACATTAGGTTGGTTTGTCGCATTTTCATTACTAGATGCGTTTTCTGATCCATTATTATCATTGTTGTTTGAATTATTTGATTTTCCTTCTTTGGTGCTGCTTTTACCATTAATGGCATCTTCTGCCTTATCAAAAGCATCATCTATTGCTTTATCAGTTCGTTTTTGTGTTCTTTTTTCTGCTTCTTGTTCAATTTTATTTTCAACACTTTTTTGAAGCCTTTGTAAAAATTGTGCTTCCATATTTTGTGAAATTGCCAAAAAGAATAGTGTAATAAACAATGTTAGGTAATGTTTCATTTTAGTAATGTTTTAAATTCTACTTTATAAGGATAGGTCAAAACTATATGAAACGGATAGTAAATAGGTCGTACTTTTGGCTAAAAGTGACTCGTACTTTAGTATGAATTTTTAAATAAGGCTTGTTTTTAAAAGGTTATAATACCTGAGCTTTTCTTGCGGCTTCAATTCTATTGCGAACATCTAACTTTTCAAAAATATTTTTTGTGTGTGTTTTTACTGTAGAAAGTGAAACAAACATTGCATCAGCAATTTCTTGATTTTTCATGCCTTTAGAAATATAATTTAACACTTCGGTCTCTCTTGAAGATAACCCGTAATCTTGTGCCTTTTTTGTTATTTCTGTTTTTTTACTATCATCATTATGCTCTAAACTGCTAATTTGTTGCAAATAGATTTCAATTTTGTGACGCATGGCTTTCATTTTTAAATTGTTGTTTTTTAACCTTAATCGGTTATAAAAAACAAAAAATAATATTCCGATAATCAATAAACCAATCGCCAAAAACTGGGTGATAATTCTACTTTTTTGAATTTGATTTTCAAGATTTAAATGTTTAATTTGCTCATCTTTCTTTTCTGAATTATATTTAATTCCCATCGCGGCAATATTACTTTCGCTTTGCATATTAAAAACACTATCCCTATAAATTGTCATCAATTTATACTTATCCAGTGATTTTTTATAGTTACCCCTTTCTTCATAAAGATTGGAAAGCGCTTTATTTCCTAAAATAACATTTTCTTTAGAAGATATTCTTTTTGCAATTGCTAAGCCTTCTAAAATATGATCTTCTGCTTCTTGAAATTGTTTTAGTTTATAATAATTTACACCTTTATTAATCAATGTGTTACTTAAATATCTTTGATTACGAAATGTTTTTAGTACAGAAGTTGCCTTATCAAAATACATCAAAGATTTTTTATATTCACCTTTGTGCTGAAACATACTACCTAAGGTGTTGTTAATAATAGCAATGTTATCACTATAACCCAGTTTTTGAGCAATTTTTAAAGATTTCATATGATATGTGTACGAACTATCATATTTTTTTTCATACATAAAAACTTCTCCAAGGTTACTATAATCATAACCCATTCCTTTTTCATTTTTATTTAATGTTTCTAAATTAAGAGCAAGTTTAAAATATGTTTTTGCCAATTTAAATTTATTTTGGTTTAGGTAGGCATTGCCAATTCCATTTAAAGCCATTGCCATACTTTTGGTGTCATCTAATTTTTCGGATAATTTAAGAGCCTTAAAATAATAGATCAAGGCCTCAGCCTCCATATTTAATTTACGATAAGAAACTCCTAAGCTATTCAGGTTTTTAATTTTAGATTTAGTATCCCATGATTTTTTATAATGCTGTAAAGCATCTTTATGAAGTTTAGCCGATTTCAAATATTTATTCTGATATCTTGCATTAACACCTTTTGTGTTTAAGCAGTTTGCTATACCCGTTTCATAATTTATATTTCTTGAAACCTGTAAAGCTTCATCTAAAATATCATATCTAAGAGGTTTATTTCTGATAGATAATTTGAATATGGTGATTAGATCTATCGTTTTTAAAGTATCTTCTTTTTTAAGAGAAACCACTTGAAATAAACTATCAATATTTACATTTTTTTGCTTCTTTAATCTTTTATACTCTAATATTAGGTTGCTATTTATTGAAATTTCATCCTTTTTTTGGCAAGAAATCATAAAACTAAATGCAAAAAAAGTTAGAAGTATTTTATTAGAAAAAAAAGTATAATTGAATTCTTTATAAAAATTTGAGCCGACTAAAAAAAGGTAATTGTGGTAAATTTTCATTAATATTATTTAAATGTTGCAGGTTAACCTTTAAATATTAAAAATAAATATTATTTTATTATATAATGTGATTTAAGTCATGTTTAATCGATATTTATTAGTCTGTCGAACTAATCCCTATTTTTCAGCGGGAACTAGGTTCAATACCTCGACCCTTAGGTCGATATTCCTATTATTGGGCAGGGCTTGCCCTGAGGTTTAATACCTTTTATTTTCGAGTATTTTCTAAAAGAATTTAAGCTTGAATCGTCTTCTTCTGTAGTACAGTCTATCATCAATAAAGATAAGACCTTATTAATTGATATATAAAAATCAAATTAAACGGGTGACGAAAGGGGAAAAGGGAATATATTTTTTTTGAGTCACCCGTAAAAATTTAGTTAACTATTGTAACTAAGTTTATTAAGCTATTACTTTTCATCAAAGGTAGATTAAAACAAAAACACAAGCCTCATCCTTTAGGCTATAAATGTATCATCCTTTAGTATGAATTTTCAGAATTAAATTAACAGGTAATAATTATTTATATACTGAAAAACAACTGTTTATATGTGTTTAGAGAATTTAAATAGCTTGAGCTTTTCTTGCAGCCTCCATTCTATTACGAACATCTAATTTGTTATAAATGTTTTTTGTATGGGTTTTAATTGTAGCGAGTGAAACATACATTTTATCTGCAATTTCTTGATTTTTCATACCATGAGTTATATTGTTTAACACCTCTAACTCTCTAGAAGATAGACCATACTTATCTATATTTTCTGAAAGATCATGTTTATTGTTTTTATTATCTTCAAAATTAGAAATATGACTCAAATGTGCTTCAATCTGACCACGCATATTATCTATCTTCATATTATTATTTTTAATTTTCATTCTGTGATAAACAAAAGAAAACACGCTTAATGCAAATAACATTCCAATGCTTAAAAATAAAATGATGCTTCTATTCTTATTTACCTCATTTTCTAAATAAAGGACTTTAATTTCTTCATCCTTTTTCTCTGTATCATATTTAATATTCATAGCAACAATATTATTCTCACTTTTAATATTAAAAATACTATCTCGGTAAATTACCATTGATTTATAATTTTTAAAAGCTTCATTTGAATCCCCTTCTAATTCTAAAAGTTTAGATAATGCTTGATAACCTAAAAGTATATTATCTTTTGATGAAATTTCTGTAGATAATTGTAGTCCGGAGTTGATGTATTCTTTAGCTTTATTAAACTCTTTTAATTGCGTATAAATAATCCCAGTATTAATCAGTGTAAAACTTAATAACCTTTTGCTTTTGTGTTTTGTTAAAATGGGAATTGCTTCTAGGTAATAACCCAGTGCTTTATTCCATTCCTCTTTATTCTGAAACATCAAACCCATTGCGCTATAAATAATAGCTTTATCATTTTTATTATTTGATTTATCAGCAATTTCAAGTGCTTTATTTTGATATTGAAAAGCAGTATCATATTGTTGCTTAAACATATAAGCTTCGCCTAAATTACTATAATCATACCCCATACCTCGCTCATTTTTATCTATCATATTCAATTTTAGAGATCGATTAAAGTATTCTATGGCATCATCATATTTTTTTAAGGTAACATAGGCATTCCCAATACCATTAAAAGCAATTGCAATACTTCTAGTAAAATCAATTTTTTCTGATAACTTAAGTGCTTCTAAATGGTATTTTATTGCCTCCTCTTCAATATTAAGCCTTCGGTAGGTTACCCCCAAACTGTTTAAATTTTTAATTCTAGATTCAATATCCCATGAATTCTCATAATAAGGCACTGCCTCTTTATGCAATTTTAAAGATTTTAAATATTGGTGTTGGTATCTAGCATTTACCCCTTTTCTACTCAAACAATTTGCGATTCCAGTTTGATAATTTATACTTTTTGAAATGGCTAATGCCTTCTCTAAAACATCATCTCTTAGTGGTCTATTCCTTATAGATAATCTAAAAATGGAAATTAGATTATTAATTTTAATTGTATCATTTTTCGTTTTAGTTACTATTTGGTATAGGCTATCAATATTTATATTTTTTTGACCACTAAAAAATTTATAATCAATTTTATATTGATTATTAGAGGAGTCTTTTATTAAATTATTTTCTTTACAGGAAATAACAATTAGTATCAATAAAAAATATTTATACATAAATTTAAGTTACTTAGGTTTTTTATGTAAATATAAATATTTTATGATATACTCAACACACTTAGGTTTTCGGAGAATTTAACAAATTTAATTTTTCTTTGAGCAAGACAAAATTTTCAAGTATAGCCTTAGCTGGTTGCAAATTTTAACGCAGATAAAAGGGAAAAGAAAGCATTAAAAATTCAGAAAGCTAAGTGTATTGAGTATAATTCTCTTCATATAAGTACCCACTAAAATATATTTACAAAAAAATAGTTCAAATATTTGAGGCTTTTTCCCTTTTTCTTATTTTTTAATACAATACACTTGATTATTTTTTATTGAGTAATTTAGCAACTTCAATAAATATTTTCTAAATTATAAAAAGTATTTTACAACTGTAATAATGATGCAAAAACACAGAAAACACACCAAGCTTTCAAAACGTTCTTTTGGAAATTACGCCACTAACGAAATTGCTATTTTAGGTGCAAAATGCACCATAATTAGCAATTTTATTCAAAATATCATAAAAAATATCGAAAAAAAGGCAAAATTTGCTTATTTAGATGCTTCACATAATAAAGAAATTATAGCTCCAAAATTAGATGATTTTACTTTTCATTCTTCAGGTAATTTGGTAAAAACATCGTTAACAAAAATGAATCGCTATAATGACAAAATATTATTTTCGGCTTACGATTTATTATTTATTAACGGTAATCATTATCAAGGAGAACAACAAATTTTAATATTAGATAACGAAAAAGAAGCTTCTGTTTTAAAACGAATTGATCAACTCAATAATATTCAATTTATAATAAAACTTAATGAAGATTCTAAAATTTTTGATTTTTTGGTTGAAAAATATCCAAATATCAGTAACCTAAAAACTTATGCTATCCATGAAGTGGATAAAATCTGTCAACATATTGATAATTTAATGCAGCAAAAAATCGCACCTATTAAAGGTTTAGTTCTTGCTGGCGGCAAAAGTTTGCGTATGGGTACAGATAAAGGTTTACTCGAGTTTCACGGAAAATCACAAAGAAATTTCACAATCGAATTACTTGAAAATTTAAATATCAAAACATTTTTATCGGTTAGAAAAGAACAAAATATAAAAGATATACAAATTATTGAAGATGTATTTTTAGGTTTAGGCCCTTTCGGTGCAATTTGTTCTGCTTTTCAACAAAATCCAAATACGGCTTGGTTGGTTATTGCAACCGATTTACCTTTTGTTGACGAAAGTATTATTCAACTTTTATTGCAAAAAAGAAATCCTTCAAAAATCGCAACAGCAATTCAAGGAAATTCTAAACAATTTCCTGAGCCATTAATTACCATTTGGGAACCAAAATCTTATCCAATTCTATTAAATTATTTGGCTCAAGGTATCTCCTGCCCTCGCAAAGTATTAATTAATAATGATGTTGAAATTATTAAAATAGAGGATAATTTTATAAGAAACATCAATACTCCAGATGAGTTTGAAGCAGCTCACAAAGAAATAAATGACTAAAACATTACATATTCTAAACGGAGATAGTACCG
>DAOUTI010000085.1 GCA_030626795.1 Flavobacteriaceae bacterium | reverse complement strand
TATTAATTGGTGTAACAAATCGAGCGTCTCTATATATCGAATTAAAAGTTTCATTACTTTCTCTAAATATTTGGTATTTAACCGACGTATTTAATTTTGGAGAGCGATAAAAATTATAACTATTATTTAGTATATCTATATCTACTACGTTACCATTACTTATTGGAAAATCTTCTAAGTCCAAAATGTTTTCCCAATAGCTCAATTCACTATCAAAAGTTGGATCAAAAAGTTCATCATCTTGTATCTCAAAATCTTCAGCAACTTTATAGCCTGTTACCTTATTTTTATACTTTATATAATCTAAATCTAGCAAACTTGCGGTAACAATAATATGCTCTGAAGCATGGTAAGTTGCACCAAGGTCTAATCCAAGTCCGTAATTTCCATTTAAAAAAAACAACCCTTTAAAAGCATCCGCAGATTCTGCTATAAGATTCCCTTCGTTGTTTAGAAGACCAGAAGAATTCATTTTTATATTCAATTGATTAAACATGTGATTATAATCGTGAACTAAAGCTTTATCACTTAAAACATAATGCCCTTTATTATTTACTGAATTCGTATTTAAAGAACCTGATAATATTTTAAAACGAGCACCGATGTTTAAATTTTCATTTACTTTTTTTGAAATTCCTACATGATAAACTCCAACGAGTTCACCTATAAAATTAATATTATCAAAATTTGATTGATCATACCTTATACCCCCATTCTCATTATAATCACCTTGGTAAAACAAATTGACTACATCTTTTGGATAACCTGCATAACCATCTATCTCTTGGTACATACCAAAACTCAAATAATACTTTGTGTTTTTTAAGCGAAAACCTGCATTGAATACTTCAATTTTTTGATTTATTTTAAAATAGTCTGAACTACTTAAATTTTGGTTGTAAATATTTCTTAGAATATCAGAATCTGAATCGGCATTAGCAACAATGTTATTATAAGTAATATCCTTATTTGTTGCACCTACTTGAAAGAAAACGTTTGATAAAAAAGGAACCCCAAAATGTTTGTCATAATCAACTTCAGCGCCTGGGTTTAGCATTAAAGTTTGTGGTAATTGATCAAACCCAAAAAGTATTTGTTGATTTTGCCCAAATGCATTTTTAAAAAACAGGGCAAAGAGAAATAATAAACAAAGTTTACGAATCATAAGAGGGGGTATTCTAGCAATTTTACCTTATTAAGCGATAAATATACATTTATTTTTATAAAAGCTTAATTTATCGGCTTATAAGTAGTTTTTTAATTGCGCTAACTTAGATATAGATATCACTTTTTCTGTCGCAATTTCGCCATTAAATTCACAAAATATGGTGTGCATTCCTGCGTTTTTTGCACCTAAAATATCTGCTTCAAAATTATCACCAATCATAATACTTTCTTTAGCTTTAGCTTTGGCAACATCTAAAGCATAGCTAAATATTTTAGGGTTTGGTTTTTTAACGCCTACCTTTTCAGATGTTATTATTTGATCAAAGAAAGGTAATAATTTAGAATTTTTTAATTTTTCAAACTGTACTTCTTCAAATCCATTGGTAATAATATGCATTTGGTATTTGGTTTGCAAGTAGGATAGTACGTCTATTGCTCCTTCAAACAATGCATTATAGCTAGATAAGTAAGTTATATAATCTTCTGATAAGATTTCAATTAAATAATCGTCTGTTTTAAATTTTAACAAATCAAATGCCTCTTTTAATCTAGCATAACGAAGCGCTTCTTTAGTTACTTTATCTTCTCTAAATAGTTTCCAATATTTTGCATTGATTGGCTTATATATTTCTTTAAAATCATTAATATCAATATCTATTTTATTCTTTTGAAAGATAAATTCAAATGTTTTATTTGAATTGGTTTCAAAATCCCATAAAGTATGATCTAGGTCAAAAAAAATGTGTTTAATATTCATGTTTAATTTATTTATTTTTACTATCATTTTTCAAAAACCAAATAAAAGCAACTAATGAAAACAAGCCTGATAACCACATTAAAAAAGAGGTGACAATAGCTGCTCCAATTATTCCATAATTTTTAATAAAAATATAACTCAGTATAATATTCAAAAATAATATGATAAATGAGTTTAATGCGTTTATTTTTGACCAACCAATTGCCGAAATTATATTACCCAAAGGCACTCTCAAAAGAAGGGCTCCAACAACTCCAAATGTAAATATGGTCATTAAATTATTGTCATCATTATAATTATTACCAAAGACGGCTAATATTTGATTTGAATATAATGGAATTAAAATTATAATACCAAGACTTATAATTCCGAAAATTTTTAAATAATTAATATAATAGTTTTTAATATAATTTTTATCATTTATCGATTTTGATACTATCTTAACAAAACTTGTTTTTAAAACTGCAACTGACAAAAATAATATACTAAAAGGTATAATATTTGAAATTTTATATTGGGCCACATTCTCTTTGTCAACTAAAATATTAGCTATTAAAAGTATATCTACAGCGTAAAGTAACCCTGATAAAACTCCTGCCAAAGATGTAAAAAAACCATATTTTATTATTTCTTTTAAATTTATTTCTAATCCTTTGTTCGAAGTCTTTACCAACAACTTCATTTTTAACAAATAAAACAATGAAACAAGTAAAGGAACAATTGATAAACTTACTACGTAACCAATTGCTCCAAATTTCAATGTTAAAATAGCAGAAACAAATACAATTAAAATAGTTTTTACTATTGTAATTTGCGCATATAGATTATTTAAGTGGATTAGCCTACTATAAATTCTAATCATTTCGTAAACAAATAAACTTACCAATTGTATGCTCAATATTATCAAATAAACTTTAGCTTCTTTTAATTTTAAGGTAATTAATGGCGCTATTAATAAAACCAATAAAACAAGTAAAATTGAGTATTTGACCCCTTTTACTAATGTATAATGGAATAGTTTTTTTTTCCCTTCTTGGGAATTACTTAATGATCCAAACCGCAATAACGATTGATGAACCCCTAAACCAATAAACGGGAAAAGAAAAACCAAAGCTGTATTGGCATAAATAACCAAGCCATAAGTTTCTTTTGATAAAAAATGTGTTGATATTAACACCAATAAAAAACCTCCGATTTTTTCTGTAACAGCAGAAAAAACAACAGAAATACCCGACATATTTCTAAATTCAAGTATGTAATTTTTTAAATTCAAATTTTAAGTTTAAATTTATTCACCACTTCTAAAATTGTAAGCACAGCTGATTTTTCTTCAATACTACCTTCATTAAATGCCAGGCTTAAATCCCTAAACAATTCGATGTTATTTTTAAATAAATCTATCTTTTCGTGAAATGTATTTTGGTAAAATTTTTGATTTTTTAAGTTTGATTTTAACCAATAATCTTCTGGGGTCATAGATATATTTTTTTGCTGATTTGTAAAAATAAAAAACTCCTTTTTTATTTTGTTGGTATACCTACTTAATTCCGTTTTATATTTAGCATCAGGTTTAAAACCAGTTCTTTCCCATTTATATTTTACAACATAAGAATGTTTTTTGTTTAACCAATCTAAATATATTTGTTCTTTTTTTAATTTTGGATTAATAGATAAAGCCGTAGTTAAAAAGTCTTCATCAAAAAATGGAGAAACCAAATATGACTGATGAGATTCAACTACATATGAACCAAAATTAGTAATATTAAAAGTTCTTTGATATAATTTAAAAACTTCTTCATTCTTATAATTTTTTTCAAGCTCAACATCATTATTTAATTTATTAATAAATTTATTGGAGATTCTTTTTGAATAAAAATCTGGAAACCCACTTTTGGTCAAAAATCCTCCCAAAATACCATCCCCAGCCAGCCCTGTATGGATAAGCCCATAATTTTCTAAATTAATTGCCTTTAGGGCTGCATTAAAATGAGCAGCATTTAAATAGTGCTGCAACCCATTATTCAATTTAACATTTTCAACCAAATCCTGTAAATAGCAGCCTTCATCTAATGCTACAAATTGAAAATTTAACAATAAATCTTTTGAAATTTTTTTTGCAATTTTCTCATCTAAATAATTACTTTGAGAAAAACAAAAACTATCAACCTTATAACCTAACTTATTTGCTAACATCACATTAAGTCTAGAGTCTAGACCTCCACTTAAAGTTGCCAAATGCCTATATTTATACTCTTTATCTTTATTATACTCTAATATAATAGCTTTTTTAAAACAAACATCTAATCGTTTAATTGCTTTGTTTTTATCATTTAAGGAATATTCAATATTATTAAAATCAAAATATTTTTTAAAAAATATTTTTTCATTTTCAAATTTCAAGCAAATACCTGCATTTATTTTTTTAACACCCTCAACAATAGTCTGATCTTCAATCATTCCGCCATAAGTTAACAGATTATAACAAGCTGAAATGTTTAAATAACTATTACACTTATTTTGCTGTTTAAGTTTAATAATATTTTTAATTGAAGACGATATAATATATGAATCTTTAACCTCTGAATAAAATGCCGGCTTAGATGCGGTTTTATCGTTAAAGAAAATTAAAATTTCTGTTTTTTTTTCAAAAACAAAACCATTAAAATTACCTTTTAACTCAATTGCAAAATTTTCTTTTCTTTTTTTATACAGATAAATTAATAGCAAGAAAACTTCAGAAATAGCATAATTATTTTTTAATTCTATTAAATTTAAAACAACACCATCCAATCCAATAATATAATTTTCATTTTCTTCAAAAATTTTATCCCGTTTAAATTTAGAAAAACAGTTGTAACAAAAAAAATAATTTATATTATATTTTGACTTAAATCTTTTTTCCTGAAGGAATTTAAAATTAAAATTCTTATTGAAATTTTTTATTATAGTAAATCCGTAGTAGCTCAAAATTTTAATATTTTATTATAAAGGTCTAAATATTGTTGCCCTACACTTTTATAACTATATTTTAAAATAGCATTTTTTGCAATCTCTTTACCGTTATATTTTACCAAATTACTCAATATACTATCTAAACTTTCTAATAACTCTTGTTCTTTTTTTGCATTAACTAAAACACCATTTTTTTTCGAAATCATTTCAGCTATTCCTCCAACATTTGAAGATAATACAGGTACGCCACTAACCAGTGATTCTGATATTACGCAAGGTAAATTTTCATAGTTACTAAACAGCAAAAACAAATGGCTTTTTTGCATTAATTTTGCTATTTCGTTAAGCGGCTTTTGACTATCAATGGTATAAATATTAGATTCTAATTCTATTTTTTTTGCATAATTTTTTACTCCTTCAATATCACCATCACCAACTATATGAAAGAAAAAATCATTTCTGATTTTTGATATTTTTTTTATAACATTTAGAATACCTTTAATATTTTTATGTGCATCAACTAAAGTTGAAACATGTAAAATATTTAATTTATTTGAATTTTTATTCCTATTATAATGGAATAAATTAGTATCAACAACATTTGGAATAGTTTTGTAGTTCCCTTTTACACCATATTTTATAAGCGCGTTTTTCAAATCAATAGATACAGGACAAATTGCACTAGCCTTTTTTGTTATTTTTTTTACAAAATACTTTTCAATAAAGTTATGATTTAAAGGGTTCGAATCTAAAAAAACTGTACTATGCTCTGTAATAACAAATGGAATATTATATTTTTTATTAAGATATAATGCAAAAAAACCAGCTGGTAAAATAACATTTAAATGTATCATATTTATACTTTTAAACTCTTTTAATATTTGCTCATACCCTTTAAGGTAAGCCTTATGTCTCTGTTTTTTTTTAGTTATTGATGATGAAATATGATTTGTATTTATTTTTTTATAATATACAATTACCTCAAATACATTTTTGTTATATTTTTTTGAAATCGCTATTTCTTTCTTTTGATTTTTACTTTGCACATGAAGGGCTACAACGTTACAGAAAAGAGAAACTGCTCTTGCATGTTGCTGAATAAAGTTTCCGTTTTGACTCGAAACTTCATTGGGATACCAAGAATTTAAAAACAGGACTGTTAATTGGTTCATAGCTAAATCACATTCTTACACTTATATTAATAGATTATTTGATTTTTAAAATACTCTTTTTATACCAATAATAAATTTCTTCTTTAGCTCCAAAACTTTTATAAAAATGAGCTACCCCTTTAATCATTGAGCCTTCAAAATCTAAGATTAGATCAGAATTTTGATGCTCAAAAATTAATTCATTCACCAAAAAAGTAGGAATATTATTTTGTTTTGCAACTTCATTAGCAACAGGTACCAAATAGGTTATTCTATAATCATCTTTTATCCAAACTAAGCCTGCAATCAACTCTTCATTATAGGAAACTAACCAAATATTAATAGACTCATTTTTAGATTTCAACAGCTTTTCTAGTCTCTCAAAAGTATCATTATGAGTTTTAAAATTAAAATTTTGTTTTTTATAAAGCTTTAAAAAATCACCAATATCACCATCTTTATTGAGTTTGAAATCATCAAAATTCTTATTACTAATCCGCTTTCTGTTTTTATTATAACTACCTTTTATAGTTTTAAAATCTTGGCTTAAACGGAGAACATAATTATTTCTTTCTTTGATAAATTTACCATCAACAATATTATCCGAATTAAAAAAGTAATCAACCAAAATAAATTTTTTAGGAATTTTTTCAAGAAATTCTATAATAGTAGGTTTATCAATTTTATTTTCAGAAAAAATGCCCAATTGCTGAATCCATGGAGCTTGATAAATATAATTAATTCCAAATTTCTTCCTTTTTGGTAAAGGCATAACCGCTTCATAATCATTTAAAACCAAAGCATCCCAACCATCTGTTACACAGTTTAAATACCAAGATGATGCGTGAATTATTGAATTATAGGACTTTGAAATACATGCATCATATTTAACTAGGTCAATATCTTTATATAACAAATATTGAATGGCCATTAATTTGATTTAGATAATTCTTTAAGTAAATTTTCATACACTTTATTCCAACCTCTCCAACGTCCAATTCCACTTACGGATTCATTATGAAAAAGGGTTATAAATGTGCCATTTACTTTTTTCACTTCTTCGGCAAGTTGCATCATTATATTAAATGATTTTTTTGGCGTAAAATTCAAATAATCTTTTAAGGTTCCATCCATAACTGCAAACGGAAAAACTTTTAAAGGCGTTTGTATTTCAAAATCTAAATCGTAAAAATAAAAAGGAGTACATGTACTCGCTCTAAATCCATAATTAGATGCATAACCCATAGTATAATCTTCTTTGATTTCTAAATCAACCAAATTTTGATAGGTTTCAGGAAGTTCCACCCGTAAATAATGCTGGCGAGATTTTGTGATAGGGAAATTAACAATATTCTCTAATCGTTTTTTTTCTGTTTTTATTTTTAATTCATTTTTCATACTAAAATAGGAAGGGTGAATTCCTACATCAGTATAATCGGCAATATCTTTAATTAAGAGTTTATAATTTATATTTCCTGAAGAAATATTTTTGTCAAAAGTTGTATACTCGCTCAGTAAAAAGAAAAATAATGTATTTGTACTATACTTTTTTTTCAATTTAATTAACTCGTCAAATGTATCAAACGGGTCTTTTTTTATATTAAAAATAACCAAAAACCTATTTAGAATATCTTTTAGTTTAAAATGGACTAAATCATTCAATACCCCACCAACTGTTCTTATAAAACCTTTGTGTTTATAACTGTAAGCAATATCAACATCAATAGTCGAAATAAATTGAAACTTACGTTGTTCGCTCTTTATTTCGTCTCTACAGTTAGGAAATTTTTCTAGTAATATTTTTTCAAATTTATATGCCCAAATATCAATTATTGGTTTATCTAAAAATTTATGCTGAAAAGCTAAACTTTCATGAGCAGGAAATCTTTCAAATTCATCTTTAACATGAGGCAAATATTCTTCATATCTACTTATCAAATAAAAACTTGCAGCGAACAAATCACAAGGAAGCTCAATACCTGCATTCGTTTGAAAAAAACAAGGAACACCATCCCAATCTATAATATTTATATCTAAATAATCAATTCCTTGATTAAAAAGTAAATCATTACTTTTTATAAATAATTCTTTACCTAACGCTTGTTTTGTGTAAGAAAGCTTTAAGCCTTCATGTGCAATAAACTCTTCTATTTTAGTTGTAAAATTTACTTGAATATTTAAAACCCGAGTAAATATATGTTTAAAAGTATAAGTTAATCTTGGCGTGATTTTATAAGTATAAACTAATAGCATGAGCAATTATATTGTAAAAATCAAATGTAATCTTTCTTTGTGGTTTTAAGAAATTAGTTTTGAATATACAAAGTATAATAAACGCTCTCTAAAGTATATTCTCATCGGCAAAACTATAATAGTTATTTTCAGTAATAATCACATGATCTAATATTTTAATATCTAAAATATCTCCACCATTTTTTATTTTTTTAGTGAGATTAATATCCGAAGTACTAGGTTTTAATGTGCCTGAAGGGTGATTATGGCATAAAATTATTCCTGTTGCCGTTAACTCAATAGCCCTTTTAAAAACCAAACGAGTATCTACTATAGTACCTGTAATACCACCTTTACTCATTTGCATTTTTAATTGAATTTTATTTGCATTATTAAGATAAATAATCCAAAATTCTTCATGCTGTAATTCTCCTATTATGGGTTGCATTACATCAAAAACAGATTTACTACTTGTGATTTTTGGTTTTTCGAGCGCTTCTTCTAATCGCCTTCTTCTACCCAACTCCAAAGCAGTAATAATAGCAATTGCTTTAGCTTCACCAATACCTTTAAACTTGGTCAAATCTTCAACAGTTAATTTACCTAGCGCATTCAAATTATTATTTATGCTTAGCAATATTTTTTTTGAAAGTCCAACAGCACTATGTTCTCTATTTCCTGAACCAATTAATATGGCAACCAACTCTGCATCTGATAAAGCTATTTTACCTTTTGCAATTAATTTTTCTCTAGGTCTATCATCTTCATTCCATTGTTTTATGGTTAATGAATTTTTATAATGGGCCATGTTTTTTTCTTTAAAGATATAAAAGAAAAATATAATACATTTGTAATCTATTTTTAATGAATATGAAATACCTATGAAAATTATTATTGCTGGCGCTGGAGAAGTTGGTTTTCATCTCGCAAAACTACTTTCGTATGAATCACATGATATTACTTTAATCGATAAAGATAAAGATCGATTAATTTATGCTGATACAAGGCTAGATATTAGAACCGTACAAGAAGATGCAACTTCAATTTCAGCACTAAATAATGCCAATATTGAAAATACAGATTTGCTTATTGCAGTTACTTCATCGGAAACTACAAACATTACAATTTGTGTTATATCAAAAAAATTAGGTGCAAAAAAAACTATTGCTAGGATTAGTAATTCAGAATTTACAGCAAACAAAGAAAAAATTAATTTTACTGATTTAGGCATTGATGAGTTAATCTCTACCGAAGAATTAGCAACCAATGAAATTAAATTACTTTTAGAACAAGCTGCTTTTCATGACACTCACGAGTTTGAAGAAGGAAAACTTACCATGGTTGGTATGACATTGTCAAAAGCAGCCCCTTTTGTTGGAATGTCAGTCAAATCCGCGGCAGCAAATTTTTCAGGAATTCATTTTATGCCTATTGGAATTAGGCGCAAAATTTCTAATGAAACAATAATTCCTAGAGGAGACACTATTTTTATGGCTGGTGATCAAGCTTATTTTATAACCCTAAAAGAAGGTGTTGAAGAACTAAATAAACTATCTGCTACCAAAAATAATCCAATAAAAAATGTAATGATTTTAGGAGGGAGCAAAATAGGAGAAAAAACAGCAAAACAACTATGTAATAAAAGCTTAAATATAAAAATAATTGAAAAATATAAGGTTAGAGCCATTGAGTTAGCAGATGAATTACCCGATGCTTTAGTAGTTTATGGAGACGGCAGAGATATTGAATTATTAGAAGAAGAAAATGTTGCCGATATGGATGCTTTTATTGCCGTTACCGGAAGATCAGAAACCAATATCATGTCTTGTCTCGTTGCCAAATCAAAAGGAGTAAAAAGAACCATAGCTTTGGTGCAAAATGTAGATTATTTCAACTTAAGTAAAAATATAGGTATTGATACCTTAATCAATAAAAAACTATTGGCTGCAAATAGCATTTTTAGATACATTAGAAAAGGTGAAGTTCTTGAAATGACTATTTTAAATAATATCAATGCCGAAATTTTAGAATTCAAAGCCTTAAAAAATTCTAAAATCACAAAAAAACTAATCAAAAATTTAAATTTTCCAAGAAATGCAATTATTGGAGGTGTAATAAGAGATGATGTAGGCGTTATTGCCTTAGGTGATTTCCAAATACAAAAAGACGATAAAGTTGTTGTTTGTTGTTTACCAAAAACTATTTCTAAAGTAGAAAACTTCTTTAATTAATGAAAAAATTTAATTTTAAAATCATCTTTCAAATGATGGGTATACTACTCATCTTTAATGGAGGGTTTATGCTTTTCTCAGCTTTAGTTAGCTG
>DAOUTI010000121.1 GCA_030626795.1 Flavobacteriaceae bacterium | reverse complement strand
GTCAAATCTAAATAATGGCCAGTAGCCAGTTTCAACAGCTTTTTCTTGTTGGGTTACACCATGTTTTAAATCGTAACCGTGTTCACCACAATGAGAATAAGCAACAACTAATGATGGTCCGTTAAATTCAGCTGCTTCTTTAATTGCTCTTAATGATTGCAAATCTTTAGCGCCCATTGCAATTTGTGCAACATAAACTGTACCATAAGAAATTGCTTGCATTGCTAAATTTTTCTTAGGTGTTTTCTTACCAGCAATTGCAAATTTAGCACTTGCTCCAAGTGGCGTTGCTTTTGACATTTGGCCTCCAGTATTAGAATAAACTTCGGTATCCATAACCAAGATGTTTACATTTTCGCCCGATCCTAATACATGATCAACACCGCCAAAACCGATATCATAAGCCCAACCATCACCACCAAATATCCAAACCGCTTTTTTACGCAAGTAACCGCTTAATTCATTCAGTTTTTTAGCATCTTCACTTTGATCTAATATTGCTAAAGTTTCTTTTAGTTTATCAATATCAGCAAGTTTTTGAGCTTTTTGTTTTTCATCTGCTTCTGGGTTATCTAAAATAGCTTTAACTATTTCACTACCAACTAATAACTCTAATGATTTTAATAAGTTAACAGCTATTTCTTGTTTTTTTTCTAAAGCCAAATGCATACCTAAACCAAACTCAGCATTGTCTTCGAAA
Organism: Flavobacteriaceae bacterium; assembly: GCA_030626795.1. Lineage (GTDB taxonomy): Bacteria > Bacteroidota > Bacteroidia > Flavobacteriales > Flavobacteriaceae > Lutimonas. The sequence goes on along the minus strand of DAOUTI010000121.1, from coordinate 7,307 downwards.
AGTGAATTAGCCCAAGCTGGGCCTCTACCAAACTCGTTAGTTTTGTACGGTGTTGTAGGCAAGTTACCGCCATAAATAGATGAACAACCTGTTGCATTTGCAATTAAAATACTATCACCATATAATTGTGTAATTAATTTGATGTAGGTGTTTCTCCACAACCAGAACAAGCTCCAGAGAACTCAAATAATGGTTCTAAGAATTGTGATCCTTTAACATTGGTTGTACTTAACTCAGTACGGTCATAGTTAGGTAAATCGATAAAGTAATTCCAGTTTTCGTTTTCAACAACTTCAACTTTTTGTTTTTTGTGCATGTTGATTGCTTTGAAATTTGGAATTTCTTTGCTCTCAGCAGGACAAACTACAACGCATAAATCACACCCGGTACAATCTTCTGGAGATACTTGTAAAACATAAATATCTTCTTTTCCGAAAGGTCTTCCAATTGCAGCAACTGTTTTTAATGTTAATGGAGATTCAGACAATTCATCTTTAGAAACAACTTTTGCTCTAATTGCAGCGTGAGGACAAATGGCCACACACTTATTACATTGTGTACATAGGTTTTCGTCATCCCAAACTGGAACAAAATGGGCAATACCACTTTTTTCATATTGTGCTGTTCCTGTGGGAAAAGTTCCATCAACAGGGAATGCACTTACAGGTAACTCATCACCTTTACCTCCTAATATTTTCTCTAAAACATCTGTTACAAAACCTTTAGGTGCATTGGCCATTATAGGTAAAAATTCTTTTTCACTTGTAATTTGTTTAGGATAATCTACTTGAAATAAATTTTCTAACGATTTATCAACCGCATTAAAGTTCATTTGTACAACCTTATCCCCTTTATGGGAGTAAGATTTTACAATAGCATCTTTAATTTTTTGAATAGCCTCTTCTTTAGGTAAAATTCCAGAAATAGCAAAGAAACAAGTTTGTAAAACGGTATTGGTTCTTTTTCCTAATTTTGCTTCTAGTGCAACTTTTGAGGCATCAATAACGTATAATTTTGCTTCTTTTTCAACAATACCTTCTTGCATTTTTTTAGGTAATAAATCCCAAATTTCTTCTTTTGAAAAAGGAGAGTTTAATAAGAAAGTACCACCTTGTTTCAAATCATCAATCATGTTATATTTTTCAATAAAATTGAATTGATGACTTGCAATAAAGTCGGCTTTATCAATTAAATATGAAGAAAAAATTGGTTCTGGTCCGAAACGTAAATGCGAAATAGTTTGTGCACCAGCTTTTTTAGAATCGTAAACAAAATAACCTTGTACATAATTATCAGTTGTTTCACCAATAATTTTAATAGAGTTTTTGTTACCACCAACAGTACCATCAGATCCTAAACCGTAGAACATACAGTTAATAGTTGATCTTTTTACAGCAAAATTATTATCAACGGCAATACTTGTATGAGTTACATCATCAATAATACCAACTGTAAAGTGATTTTTTGGTTTGTCTTTTAACAATTCATCATAAATTCCTTTTACCATTTTTGGCGTAAATTCTTTTGAAGATAATCCGTAGCGACCTCCAACAATGGTTGGCATTACTTCACCACTTTCAACAAAAGCACTTATAACATCCATATACAGAGGCTCACCTATGCTTCCTGGTTCTTTGGTTCTGTCTAAAACAGCTATTTTTTTAACGGTATCAGGTAATTTTTCTAACATATCTTCCATAGGGAAAGGTCTGTACAAGCGAATAAATAATGCGCCAACTTTTTCACCATCTGCAACCATTTTCTCCATAGTTTCTCTTACTGCACCTTCACCAGATCCCATAATAATGGTAACACGTTCCGCTTCTGGATGACCAATATAATAAGTCAAACTATATCGGCGACCCGTATGGTCGTAAAATTCGTTCATAACATCTTGAACAATACTAGGTACTCTATCGTAATATCCATTAGCCGCTTCGCGAGCTTGGAAAAATACATCTGGGTTTTGAGAAGTACCTCTAATTACTGGATTATCAGGGTCTAAAGAGTTTTTTCTGTGTGCCATAATTTTATTTTCTGGCATCATTGCTTTGATAATATCATCTGGAATACTATCAATTTTTGAAATTTCGTGAGAAGTTCTAAACCCATCAAAAATATTCATAAACGGAATGCGAGAATGCAAAGTTGCAACTTGAGAAATAAGAGCAAAATCTTGCGCTTCTTGTACAGATCCACCAAAAAGCATCGCAAATCCGGTTTGACGTGCAGCCATAACATCACTGTGATCACCAAAAATAGAAAGTGCATGTGTCGCTAGAGTTCTAGCTGCTACATGAATAACATTTGGTAACAATTCACCAGCAATTTTATACATATTTGGGATCATTAATAATAATCCTTGAGAAGCAGTAAAGGTTGTTGTTAGAGCTCCTGCCTGAAGTGACCCATGAACTGCACCAGCAGCTCCAGCTTCACTTTGTAATTCAACAATACGAGGAACATTATTCCAAATGTTTGTTTGTTCTTTCGAACTATATACATCAACATGTTCGCCCATTGGTGATGCAGGAGTGATAGGGTATATTGCACAAACCTCATTGGTTTTATGTGCTATTCTTGCTACCGCTTCATTGGCATCACAAATTAATTTTTCGAATTCTTTTTTCATTTTAATTAATATTTACTGATAATTTAATAAATGTAATTTTGTTTTTAATCGTTGTTTAAGTCAATGCTTATTGGTCGTGATTAAAAAGTATGTAAAATTAAAATTAAAATGACTTTCAAATTATGATTTATGTCACAAAAGAAAAAAAGTTAAATCTGTGGTGTTTAGTGGCGTATAAACATATTTATTATGATAAATATCATAATTTGATTTGAGTGTATATTGATAGTGTTTTTTTTAAATTTTAACAAATGGATATTGCCAAAATAAAAAAGCGTCTTTAATTTTTAATTAAAGACGCTTTTAAAGTTAGTTAATACGGAAAATTACTCACCGTGTAACCATGCTTTTTTAGATAATAACTGTTCTTCAGTTTCTTCATGATTTTCATCAGGAATACAACAGTCAACTGGACATACAGAAGCACATTGTGGCTCGTCATGAAAACCTTTACATTCTGTACATTTATCAGTAACAATAAAGTAAAACTCATCGCTAACTGCTTCGTTTTCAGCATCAGCATCAACATCACCACCACCAGGTAAGGTAACTGTACCGCTTAATGAAGTTTCTTCTGAATATGACCATTCTTGATCTGGTTCATAAATTGCATTGTTTGGACATTCTGCTACACAAGCGTCACAGTTTATACATTCATCTGTTATTATAATTGCCATAATTATTTTGTTTAAAAATTAAAGTGCAAAGTTAAAGAAATTAAATCCAATAAAAATCGCAAAGGTTTAAATTTAGAATTATTCCAAATAACTAATTAATAGATTTTAAAGGTAACAAAAATTACTTAGAATGCAATTGTGATAAATATCATACTATGTTAATACAATCAAATTTATTTTTGCTTCTGATATTTTCCTAAGTTTTAGAAAAATGACTAAATTTAACAAAAAAACAAAAGTTAAAATGATAATAGATAATAATAAGCCAATCAAAAAAGCAGTAGAAGAGGTAAATGCTGTTGTGATTAGATTTGTAGGCGACTCTGGAGATGGTATGCAACTTACCGGAACTCAATTTACAGATACCTCAGCTATGTTTGGTAATGACGTAGCAACTTTTCCTAATTATCCATCTGAAATTCGTGCTCCACAAGGTAGTTTGTATGGAGTTTCCGGTTTTCAAGTTCATATTGGTAGTGTAGAAATTAGTACACCTGGTGATGATTTAGATTTATTGGTAGCAATGAACCCTGCAGGTTTAAAAACCAATTTAGCATCAGTAAAAGCTGGGCATACTATTATTGTGGATACAGATTCTTTTACAAAGAAAAACTTACAAAAGGCTGAATATGAAAGTAATCCTTTAGAAGATGGTAGTTTAGATAACTACCGAGTTATTGAAGTTGCAATGACTTCATTGACCAAAGAATCTCTTAAAGATTTAGGATTAGACAATAAAAGTATTGTTAGAAGTAAAAATATGTTTGCTCTTGGAATGGTTTATTGGATGTACGGTAGAGACATGAATCATACTTTAGATTTCTTTAAAAAGAAATTTAAATTTAAACCAATAATTGCCGAAGCAAATTCAAAAGTTATAAAAGCAGGGTATTATTTTTCAGAAACATTGGAATTGATACCAAATTCATATGCAATTGCACCATCAACAATGCCAAAAGGTGTATATAGAATTGTTAATGGTAACACAGCCACGGCTTGGGGCTTTTTAGCTGCAGCTGAAAAATCAGGTTTAGAATTGTTTTTAGGTTCTTATCCTATTACTCCTGCAACGGATATTTTGCATGAATTGGTAAAACACAAGCATTTTGGTGTTAAAGCTTTTCAGGCCGAAGATGAGATAGCTGGGGTAACATCAAGTATTGGTGCAGCTTTCGCTGGAGATTTAGCAATTACAACTACTTCTGGTCCAGGTTTGGCATTAAAAGGTGAAGCCATAGGTTTGGCAATGATGACAGAGTTGCCTATGGTTATTGTAAATGTGCAACGAGGTGGTCCTTCAACAGGAATGCCAACAAAAACTGAACAATCAGATTTGTTGCAAGCCATGTATGGTCGTAATGGTGAAAGTCCTGTTATTGTAATTGCAGCAAGCACACCTGCAAATTGTTTTGATTATGCTTATGAAGCATCAAGATTAGCATTAGAACACATGACACCAGTTATTTTATTAACCGATGGATATATTGCTAATGGTTCTGAACCTTGGAAGATTAAATCTATCGATGATATGCAAGACATAACAACTAGAGTTGTTGATATAAATGCTGATGATGCAAGTCCTTTCGGAAGAGATCACGAAACTTTAGCCCGTAATTGGGCAATCCCAGGAACACCTGGCTTAGAGCATCGTGTTGGTGGACTTGAAAAAGATGAAATAACAGGTAATGTCTCTATGGATTCAGAAAACCATGAACAGATGGTTAATATAAGAGCCGAAAAAGTAAAACGCGTTGCAAATAATATTCCTGAATTAACTCCTGAATATGAGAAAGAAGGTGATTTGTTAGTTGTTGGTTGGGGTGGTACTTATGGTAGTTTACATTCAGCCGTTAGAGTGTTAAATTCTGAAGATTATAAAGTTGGTCATGCACATTTTAATTATATAAACCCTTTACCAAAAAATACAGCCAAAGTATTTTCTAAATATAAAAAAATAATTGTTTGTGAGTTAAACAAAGGTCAATTTACCCACATACTTAAATCTCAATTCAATGATATTGAGTTTTTACAATATAACAAGATAATGGGTTTGCCATTTTCAGTAACTGATTTAGTGGCTAAGTTTAAAAATATAATAAAAGAAGATTAAGATGGAAGATATAGTAGTGAAAAAATATACATTTAAAGATTTTGCCAGTGATCAAGAAGTAAGATGGTGCCCTGGTTGTGATGATTATGTCATATTGAGAGCCATGCAAAAAGCACTTCCAGAAATGGGTGTAAATAAAGAAGATGTGGTTTTTGTTTCGGGTATTGGATGTTCATCCCGTTTCCCATATTATATTGATTCTTATGGAATGCATAGTATTCACGGTAGAGCAGCAGCAATTTCGAGTGGTGTTAAATTAGCAAACCCAAATTTAAGTGTTTGGATGATAACTGGTGATGGTGATAGTTTGGCTATTGGTGGAAATCATTTTATTCATGTTTTGCGTAGAAATTTAGATTTAAATATTATTCTTTTTAACAATGAGATTTATGGATTGACTAAAGGTCAGTTTTCACCAACTTCATTGATTGGACAAAAAACAAAATCTTCCCCTTACGGGAATACACAGCCTCCTTTTCAACCTGGAGAATTAGCTTTAGGTGCACGTGCAAGGTTTTTTGCGAGATTAGGTGGTAATAGTCCAAAACAAATGACAAAATTATTTGTTGAAGCTGAAAAGTTTAAAGGAACTTCACTTATTGAAATATTACAAAATTGCGTAATTTTTAATGATGGTTGTTTTACACAATATACAGATAAAGCCGTAAGAGAAGATCAACAAATCTATTTAGAACATGGTAAGCCAATGATATTTGGTAAAAATAAAGACAAAGGAATTGTTTTAAAAGGATTAAAATTAGAAGTGGTAACTATTGGAGAAGATGATATTACAGAACAAGATCTTTTGGTTCATGATGCAAAATGTGAAGACAATTTATTACATCAAATGTTGGTTAAAATGGAATACCCATTAGCAACAGGTATTATTAGAAGTTTTGAAGAAGAAACTTTTGAAGAACGAGAGCAAATGCTGACTGATGAAGTACGAAAAAATTCAAAATTCACAAAAGTGGATGACTTATTTTTCTCTGGAGAAACTTATGAAGTAAAATAATGAAATAAATTTTTAAAGGATGACAATAGTCATCCTTTTTTTTTATAAAAAAAAATAATTTTGATAAATATTTAAAGAGTACAAATATGGGCTACGAAGCTATTTTAGTTTTTTTTATTGCAGGAGTTTTTCTTGTAGTATTGGCAAATTTTTTATCCAATTTAGTTTCACACAAATCGGATAATAAACAAAAAAGAGAACCTTATGAATGTGGTGTAGAAACTATAGGGCCAACATGGGTGCAATTTAAAGTAGGATATTATTTATTTGCTATCTTATTTTTATTATTTGATATAGAAGTTGCATTTATAGTGCCTTGGGCAGTTGTTTTTAAAGAAATGGGAACAGTTGCATTGGTTGAAATATTGATATTCTTATTTATATTAGGATTGGGATTGTTGTATGCATGGAAAAAAAGAGCATTAAAATGGGAGTAGAAGATAAAACAAGATATTTAAGTCAAGCTGAAGCAGAAGGTTTTCATCACGTAAACCCTCAAGATATTCCTGGAAGAGTAATTCCAGCAGGAAATGGAGCAAATATTGTAATAACTTCATTAGATAAAGTGATAAACTGGGGTAGATCAAACTCGCTTTGGCCACTATATTTTGGAACAAGTTGTTGCGCCATTGAAATGATGCAAACAGGTGCTGCCAAACACGATTGGTCAAGATTTGGATTTGAAGTAGCAAGACCTTCACCTCGACAAGCAGATTTAATTATTATTGCGGGTACTATTGTAAATAAAATGGCTCCAGTTTTACGTCGTTTATACGATCAAATGGCCGAGCCTAAATATGTTTTAGCCATGGGTGCTTGTGCAATTTCTGGAGGACCGTTTTATTACAATTCTTATTCTGTAGTAAAAGGCGC
>DAOUTI010000175.1 GCA_030626795.1 Flavobacteriaceae bacterium | reverse complement strand
GGAAATGTAGGTGAAAATGATATTAAAGGTAAATTCATTTTTATGGAAAATGGTGAGCCAGTTGAAATACCAATTGAAACTACTTATGCAGTAGTAGCTAAACCTAATGCAGCAGTAATTTCTGCAGATAAAATGAATGTAGTTTATCGTGGTGTTCAAAACCCGATGACTATTTCTGTACCAGGTGTAGCTGATAATGCGGTTAAAGCTAGTGCGCCAGGATTGAAAAAAACCAAAGGTATTGGTAAATATATGATGAGCCCAGGTAAAGGTAGAGAAGTTAAAATTGTTGTAACTGCTAAATTACCTGATGGAACACCAATTAGTTCTAGCCAAATATTTAGAATTAAAGATATTCCGGCACCAGTAGCAGCTGTTAGAGGTGAGTTTGGAATGATAAAAATGCCAAAAAGTACTTTGCAAAAAGCAACGATCAGTTCATTATTACCAGATTTTGTTTTTGACTTAAAAATTAAAACAACAGGATTTAGTGTAAAAATACCAGGGCAACCAACGGTAAAAGTAAGAGGAAATAAGTTTGATGCTGCAGCAATAAGAGTTTTAAACAAAGCAAGAAGAGGAGATGCAGTTATTATATTTGATGTAAAACAAAAATTAGTTGGTAACTCAGGCTACTATCTTAAAAATGCATCACCTGTAAATATTGAAATAACGAATTAATAAATTATGAAACGATTACTAAAAATCTTTATAATTAGGTTTTTAGTGATTGTTACATCTGACATAAATGTATAATTAAAAAATAATCCAGATGAAAATGAAAAGTTTAACAATAGCGGTCATTGCTTTACTATCTGTAGGATATGTAAATGCACAAGCCAACTTGCTTAATGCAAAGATTCCAGAACAAGTTGGGATGAAAACACCAGAGCAATTAGCAGCAGATAATGATAGACCATTAGAGTATGGCTATATAGATGATAGAGATATCTTATGGTCAAAAGTGGTTTGGGAATATGTAGATTTGAATGAAAAAATTAACATGCCTTATTACTACCCAGTAGATACAGCAAACATAAGTTCAAATAGACGCTCTTTATTTGATACTTTATTGAGAGGTATTAAAAATGGTGAGGTCATTGATATTTATGATGATTCTTATTTTGAAGATAAACTCACAATGAAAGATATTCAAGGTCGTTTATCTAGAATCGATACTTCTGATGCTGGTTTTGAAAGGTTAAATGCCGGAGAAATTTTAAGCGATGAATACATTGATAGAAGAGATCTTAGTTCAGGCGATATTGCTGGTTTTAGAGTAAAAGGAGTATGGTATTTTGACAAACGTCAAGGTGAATTAAAATACAGATTATTAGGTATTGCACCTTTAGCTCCAGATGTTAACTTTATTGACAGTGAAGGCTCTGAAGATGAATTGGTCGAGTTGTTTTGGGTTTGGTATCCAGGCGCAAGATATACTACGCATGATATGAAAGTGTTTAATCAAAAAAACTCAGCATATCCATTGTCTTTTGATCACTTGTTGAATGCAAGAAGGTTTAATGCAATTATTTATCGAGAAGAAAATATATATGGTAACCGTGATGTTGCCGAGTATATTAAAGGTAATTCACTTTTTCAAGTATTAGAATCTGATAAATTGAAAGAAGATATTAGAGATAGAGAATTAGATATGTGGAATTATTAATTCAATCTAAATAAAATTTAACTCCTACTGAAAAGTAGGAGTTTTTTTATGCCCAAATTTTAATTGTTAAACTATCTTTGCTTTATGACAGTTGATTATATTATTGTAGGTTTAGGTTTGGCTGGTATCGCTTTCGCGGAAGAATTAATAAGTCACAATAAATCTTTTGTGGTTTTTGAAGACTCTTCTCAAAACTCATCACTAGTGGCAGGTGGTATGTACAATCCTGTAGTTTTAAAAAGATTTACTCCTGTATGGAACGCAAAAGAACAATTAGATTTGGCAATTCCTTTTTATAAAAATTTAGAAAATAGATTTAAAAAAACTTACAATTATAAGGTAGATATATATCGAATCTTTAAAAGTGTTGAAGAGCAAAACAATTGGTTTACAGCTTGCGATAAAATTTTATTACAAGATTATATGATTCCTAAAATTGTAAAGAATAAAAATAAATATATTCTAGCACCTTATGATTCTGGTAGATTAATTAAAACGGGGAGAATTGATGTAAATAAATTAGCTACAGATTATAGATTGTCTTTAAAGAAGGAAAACATTTTAAAAGAAGAAAAATTTGAATATGATAAGATTGATTTTCAAACAGATTTTGTAATCTATAAAAATATAAAAGCAAAAAAAATAGTTTTTTGTGAAGGTTTTGGCTTAAAAGAAAATCCTTTTTTTAATGATTTACCCATGCGAGAAGCTAAAGGCGAATTAATTACTATTCATGCGCCAGATTTGAAAGTTGATTATTTAATTAAATCTGCAATATTTGTTTTGCCAATAGGTGATGATTTATACAAAGTTGGTGCGACATTTAACTGGACAGATAAAACAAAAAAGCCAACAGAAGAAGCTAGAGAAGAATTGGAGTTTAAATTGAGTTCGGTAATTAACTGTAATTATAAAATTGTAGATCATATTGCAGGAATCAGACCAACAATAAAAGATAGAAGACCTTTAATCGGAATTCATTCAAAATATAAGCAGCTGGCAATTTTAAATGGTTTAGGTACTCGTGGTGTGATGATTGCCCCATTAATGGCGAAAAAATTATTCCAACATATTGAAAATGGAGAGGAAATTGAGAAGGAAATTAACATCCACCGATTTGATTAAGAGTAAGCTCTACTTACTACTTTCCTCTTTTTTATACGAAATAAACATATTGATATAAATTAGCCTAGACAATCGCATAGTTATGGGCGTCATTAAAATCAAAATAACAACAATTGCAATAAAGCTAGTGATTAAACTTAAATTCAACCAATACCCAATTATAAAAATAGCAATTGAAAAAGCTATAGTTAAGCCGTACGAAACATACATGGCTCCATAAAAAAAAGATGGCTCAATCATGTATTTCAAATTACAATGAGCGCAATTATCATAAATTTTAAGGTTGTTTTTAAATTGAAAAGGACTCTTATTAACAAAAAAATCACCCTCTTGACATTTCGGACATTTGTTATTAAAAATGCTATATAATTTAGAACCTTTTTTAAACATATTTTTTTGTTGATTATTACTTGTAAATGTTATTTTTGCAAATATAATTTTTTAAAAATAAGTCAATGCTTAATGCACATAATATAAAGGTAACTTTCTCTGGCGAGGATTTGTTTGCGGGTATCACATTCAAGTTAAATGGTGGAAACAGAGTAGGTTTGGTAGGAAAAAATGGAGCGGGAAAATCAACTTTACTTAAAGTTATTGCTGGCGAACAAGAATATGATAGCGGAACTTTGGCTTTTGAAAAAGACATAAGCATAGGCTTTTTAAAGCAAGATATTGAATTTGATGAAGGTAAAACGGTTTTAGAAGAAGCATATGAAGCCTTTAAAGAAATCAAAAGTATTGAAGTAAAACTAGAAAAAGTGAATACCGAATTGGCTGAACGCACCGATTATGAAAGTGAGTATTATCACGATTTAATGCACGATTTAGATGATTTATCACATCGATATGAACTAATAGGTGGATATAATTATCAAGGTGAAACAGAAAAAATATTAGCGGGATTAGGGTTTAAGCAAGAAAATTTTAATCAGTTAACAGATACTTTTTCGGGAGGTTGGCGTATGCGAATTGAATTGGCAAAATTACTTTTACAAAAGCATGATATTTTATTATTGGATGAGCCAACCAACCATTTAGATATTGAATCTATCATTTGGTTTGAAAATTTTTTAAAAGGATTTAGCGGCGCAATCATGATGGTTTCGCATGATAAAATGTTTTTAGATAATGTTACTAACCGAACTATTGAGATCTCATTAGGTCAGATTTATGATTTTAAAAAACCATATTCTCAATATTTGTTATTGCGTAATGAAATAAAAGAAAAACAATTACAATCCCAAAAAAATCAAGAAAAAGAGATCAAACAAACCGAGCAATTAATTAATAAGTTTAGAGCAAAAGCAAATAAGGCTTCCATGGCGCAATCTTTAATTAAAAAATTAAATAAAGTAGAGCGTATTGAAGTTGATGTTGATGATAATGCGGTTATGAATGTACGCTTTCCTATGTCAATAGCACCGGGAAAAATTGTAATTGAAGCCGAAAATATTTCTAAAAATTATGAGGATAACCAAGTGCTTCAAAATATTGATTTGTTGATTGAAAGAGGTGCTAGAATTGCATTTGTTGGTCAAAACGGACAAGGAAAGTCAACTTTGGCGAAAATGATTGTTAATGAAATTCCGTTTGACGGAGAAATAAAATTAGGACATAATGTGCAAATAGGATATTTTGCTCAAAATCAATCAGAATATTTAGACGGTGAAATAACTGTTTTGAAAACCATGGAAGATGCTGCAACAGACTCAAACAGAGTTAGAGTAAGGGATATGCTTGGTTCTTTTTTGTTTAGAGGTGATGATGTTGAAAAAAAGGTAAAAGTACTTTCGGGTGGTGAAAGAAATAGATTGGCTTTGTGTAAAATGCTGTTAAGTCCTTTTAATGTTTTAATTATGGATGAGCCAACCAATCACTTAGATATTGCATCTAAAAATGTATTAAAAGGAGCATTACAAAAGTTTGATGGTACTTTAATTTTAGTTTCACATGATAGAGATTTTTTACAAGGAATGACTGAGAAAGTGTATGCTTTTAAAGATGAAAAAATAAAAGAGTATTTAGGAGATATTAATTATTTTTTAGAGCAGCATAATTTAGAAAATATGCGTGAAGTTGAAAAGCGAACCAAGATAAAAGCTACAAATAAAGACACTTCTACAGGTAAACAAAATCATAAAGACTCCAAACAAAAAAAGCAACTTCAAAATAAACTAAGTAAGATTGAGTCCGAAATTTCAAAATTAGAGAAAGAAGTCATTAATGATGATGCAAAAATTTCAGAAGATTTTGAAAAATATACTAGTGATGAAAACTTTTTTAAAGCCTACCAAGCTAAAAAAGATAAAGTTGATGAGTTGATGGAGCAATGGGAAGAAATTCAAGAAAAAATAGAAAACTAATATTAAAGTAAAAATCCCAAAGAGATCTATTTTAAGAAAT
>DAOUTI010000103.1 GCA_030626795.1 Flavobacteriaceae bacterium | reverse complement strand
TTTTCTTAACTCGTTTTGGCTTCGAGGTAGGTTTTTTCTTTTTTGCCATAGGTCACAAAAATACATAAATAATTTGGGTTTCAAATTAAACATTTTAGGTTTAACAAACCTTTATTTTGTAGTGATTAAATAAATTTTGGTAAGTAAATAATCATCCCAATTACAACAGCAATGATTGCTGCAAAAGTAGCTGCACCTGCCGAAATATCTTTGATAAAGCCAATTTTTTTATGAAAATCAGGATGTACAAAATCACATAATTTTTCGATACCTGTATTTAGTGATTCTGCAACCAATACCATTCCAATTGCTAAAGATTGAAACATCCATTCGTTTGCAGATATATTCATGAAAAACCCTAAAATAGTGATCAATATTCCTAAAGAAAATTGCACCATAATGCTGTGTTCGGTTGTTATTAATAACCAAGCACCTCTTACGGCAAATTTTAAACTTTTTAGTCTTCCTATTAAAAAACTATCATTAGGGTTTTTCATAAAAAAATAAAAAATTATTTTAAAGCTGCTAAAGCTGCTTCATAATTTGGCTCGTCAATTGTTTCACTAACCTGTTCTGTATAAATTACTTTACCTTCTTCATCTAAAACAACTACCGATCTTGAAAGTAAACCTTTCATTGGTCCAGTTAAAATTGTAACACCATAATTTTTACCGAATTTTCCAGTAATAAAATCTGATAAAGTAATTACGTTTTCTATACCTTCAGCTCCACAAAAACGGGCTTGTGCAAATGGTAAGTCTTTTGAAACATATAATACAACTGTATTTTCTAATCCTGCTGCAGCTTCATTAAATTTTCTTACAGAATTTTGACAAACTCCGGTATCAATACTAGGTGTAATATTAATTATTACTTTTTTCCCTTTAAAATCTTTTAGTTTTGCTGTTGATAAATCACTTTTTACCAATTTAAATTTCGGTGCTTTTTTTCCAATTTTAGGTAATTTACCTATAGTTTTAACCGGATTTCCTTTTAATGTTATTTTGCCCATAATATTATTTTTATTGATTTTATTTCTAGTTTCAAAGTTACGTAAAAAGAAAAACTCTCCATAACTTTAATAGAGAGTTTTCTTAAAATATTTTGTGTCGTTTAAAAAATAACTCAATACTAACAAACAATATTAATTATCAGTTTGATGTATTTTATAAATTAATTCGACAACCAATAATAAGGCTTGGTTTTATTGATCTATCGAACCTAAAACTCTTTTCATAAATCCATTTAATGCATCTTTTTTTGGAGTTCCTTTTTTTATTTCTGCATTTACTTCAATGGCTCCATACATATTTGAAATCAACTCACCAATCACATCTAATTCCTCATCCTTTAAAGAGGACACTTCGGTTAAATCTTCTAAAACTTCTATGGCTTCAACCAAATAATCTTCATCGTTATTTTCAATAAAAGTGGTGAGCTGTTTTATAATAGGTATTTTCATGCTTATTTTATATTTTTTTTAATAGCTAAACAACTCCGTTTACCAATTCTTTAAGTAAATCAAACTTATTGGTTTGCACCTGATTTGCTTTACTTCCGTTTACAAAAGCAGCAAAGGTTGGTAAATTATCAACATTGGCTAATTTTCTTGATTCAGGGAATTTTTCGGCATCTACCAAAACAAATGGTATAGATTCATTTTCTGAAGCCAATTTTTTAAATTTTGGTTTCATAATTCTACAATTACCACACCAAGATGCTGAAAATTGCACTAAAACTTTTGGGTTGTTTGCAATAACTTCTGCCAAATTATCTTCTTGTAATTCGATTAACATATTTTTTTTAGTATTCAGTAACCCGTATTCAATAGCTTGTTTATTGGCTACTGAATACGGATACTATTATTAATGTGAACTCAAATAAGATGCTACACTTTCTCTGTTTTCTTTTAAAGTATCTTTTCCTTCTTCCCAGTTGGCAGGACAAACTTCTCCATGTTTTTGGAAATGGGTATATGCATCAACCATTCTAAGATATTCAGCTATATTTCTTCCAACAGGCTCAACATTAACACTTTCATGAAAAATTGTTCCTTCTTCATCTATCAAATAAGTAGCCCTCCAAGTAACATTTGGACCTTCCATATGAAAGGTATCTGTTTCTTCATCATAATGTTGCTCTCCGGTTTGTAAAATCCCTAATTGACTTGACAAGTTTCTATTTGTATCTGCCAATAACGGAAAAGTAACTCCTTCGATACCTCCATTATTCTTTGAAGTACTCAACCATGCAAAGTGCACTTCTGCAGTATCACATGAAGCACCAATTACTATTGTATTTTTACTTTCAAACTCTTTTAAAGCCTCTTGAAATGCAAAAATTTCAGTCGGACAGACATAGGTAAAATCTTTTGGGTACCAGAACAATACAACTTTTTTATTATTCTTTTTGGCCTCTTCCAATACATTTACCTTGAAAGTGTCACCCATATCATTCATGGCATCCACTTCTAAATTTGGAAATTTTTTTCCTACTAAACTCATATTATTTATATTTAATATTAATTGATTATTACAAAAGTATAAATTATTAAAGAAAATTCATAGTTATAAGATTCCTTATATTTATACTGTTATAAAAAATATTTATTGTGATGGTAATTCTTTCTTACAAAGGTAAAAATCAGTTCTTTCACAAGAATCATCATTTAATCTTTGATTCATTTCTTCTAAATTTTTTGGTGGTGGAACAATAACTTTATCCCCTTTTTTCCAATCTAAAGGCATGGCAACACCAAATTTATCAGAAGTTTGAAGCGCCTCTAAGGCTCTTAAAATTTCGTTCATATTTCTTCCTACATTTAACGGATAATACATTACCAATCTAATTTTTTTCTTAGGATCTATAAAAAACACGGCTCTTACCGCAGCCGTTTCACTTTCATTAGGTTGTAACATTCCGTAAAGTTTCGATACTTTCATATCAATATCAGCGATAATAGGAAAATCAAAGTAAACACCTGTTTTTTCTCTTACATTATTCACCCACCCTAAATGTGCATGAATACTATCTATACTCAAACCTAACAACTCGGTATTTAAAGCTGTAAATTCACCTTTTCGTTGTGCAAATCCGCTCATTTCTGTTGTACAAACAGGTGTGAAATCTGCTGGGTGAGAAAATAAAACTATCCATTTATCTTTTGCAAAATCGTGTAAAGTAATGTCGCCTTTTGTTGTTTTGGCTGTAAAATTTGGAGCAATATCTCCAATTCTTGGCATAAAGGTTATTGTTTCTTGTGTTTCCATAATTCTATATAATTTATAAATTATTACTATCTGGTGTGCAAATTTAATAACAAATGATGTTTAAAAATCATAAGAGTAATTGATTGTTTTTATTTTTATATAAATATTATTTATACTAGATGTAAATTAGAATCTATTTATGTGCCATATAAAATAACTTATTTTGCTTAAATTTACAACTATTTAAAGTTAATTTGATGATAAATATTTACAATAAACATGTTCTTCCAAAAGTGGTCAATTGGGCATGAAAATCAAAACCAACCATGTATTAAAGGGCAAAAATTATTCCTTTGGCTCAAGGAAAAGTATTGGAAATCACCATCGGTTCGGGCTTAAATTTTACTTATTACAATGTTAAGCAGATTAAAAGTTTAACTGACCTAGAACCTTCTAATGAAATTTGGCAATTGAACAAACATAAAATTAATCATTTAGATTTTGATTTTAATTTTATTAACGCTTTCGCGGAAGAAATCCCGCTACAAAATAATATTTTCGATACTGTAGTTATAACTTATGCTTTATGCACTATTGTAAATCCTAACAAAGCTTTATCCGAAATAAGAAGAGTTTTAAAACCCAATGGAAAATTGTTGTTTTGTGAACATGGGTTAGCACCTGATAAAAAAGTAATCTATTGGCAAAACAAAATCAACCCTATTTGGAAAAAAGCTGGAGGTGGTTGCAATCTCAATAAAGATATTCCTAAACTAATCTTGGACAACGGGTTTAAAATTACACAACTTGACAAAATGTACATTCCGGGCTGGAAACCTGCTAGCTATAATTATTGGGGAGTGGCTGTTATGAAATAGGCATAACCCAAAGAGATTCATCAGATGGCTAATAACCGCTATGCAAATAGCCATCAGATGAATTTAAAACGGAGTAAACTCAAGTTTTTGGTTTTTAAAATGTAATCAAACAAAAAAACTCTCTTGAATGCCTTCAAACCTGAGTTCGACCTAAGGTTTAATTTACAGAATCCTAAGAAGAGGTTAGATTTGAAGGGTGAAATTAAAAGGAATATCTAGATATTTTAATAATTTTACCCGAAAAAATTGCATTTTCTTTGAATTTCCAAAAGATTTGATGAATTTTTCCCAATTCTTGCTACATTTTTTCAAACTAACCCGTTAGTCCTTTAAAAAGACACCTACGAATTGAATAAAAATTCATTCAAACTGTAAACAAAGCTTAGGTCGAACTCAGGTTTCAAGAGAGTTTTAAGAAATCTAATTTTAAACTAAATAGGAATTGATTTATCTTATTTTTATTCTATTACAGCAGCTTTTACTGTTTTCTTTTTTACTTTATCCAATTTTAACAATTTCCTCATATTCCGATGAAAATCCTTAACTATTTTTTTATGAAAAAAGGGGTATATATATTTATCCCGAAATTTAGAATTACTTTTATAATAACTTGTATGTAGAATTTTAGTACGATTATCTCCTATGTCAGTAAATTCAATATGCTGAAATCCAGTAGACTTATTATCTTTTATATAACTGAATTCTATTACATTTTCTACAACATCTACAGTAATTACTTCAAAAGCAACTGGAATATTACTAATTCCGCTAAAAACCTTAAGGTTTAGATAATAAATTTGTCCGGTATGGATACCGCTTATTAAATCATGATTATAAAAAATTCTATTTGGCGACTTCTGTAATAAAACACCGAATGACACCTTTTGAGTATTCCACGAATTTGAAGGATTTTCTTCTATATAGCCTTCCCATATTTTCTGGAAATCACCTTGTACAATAAAAGCAACTTCATTGTTCATATAAGAAGATTTATCTTCTCCTCGCTTCCATGAAGGTTGAATGTCATTAAACGAATGACTTCCTTTTGCCATTTGAGACACTATATATTTCCTGATCTTTTTTTGTTGAATTTGATCTAAATTAATATCACCTAACATCAGTTGCCTATAAGATGATGATAGATATTCTCCTCTGTTCGAAGACGACTGAATATCTTTCAACATCAACTGTTTATAGGAAGGTAGTTCTTCTCTTCCGTTCCAAGATAGTTGGATATCATTGTACAAATGATTACCTTTTTTCTCTTGAAAATTAATATGCTTACTAATTTTACTTTGTTGAATTTGATCTAAATTAATATCATCCAACATTAATTGTGCATTAGACTGTAAATAAAAACATACCATAAAAATTAGTAATACACACTTTAATGTTGCTTTCATAAATAGAAAAATTTAATTTAAATCATGGTACTATCTAATGACAACATCTGGTTTCTGTAATTATTTCTTTCAACGTGCTAGAAATATTGATTAAGCTATTATTGTTCTTAAATTCTAAGTAATCAGAGAAAAAAATCTCTTGAAATTTTCAAGAGATTTTTTTTAAATATTGGTTTGGCATTTTTTACAAATGTATCACTTCATCATAAGCATCCGCTACAGCTTCCATAACTGCCTCACTCATCGTTGGGTGTGGATGAATTGTTTTTAATACTTCGTGACCAGTAGTTTCTAATTTTCTACCTAAAACAGCTTCGGCAATCATATCAGTAACTCCTGCACCAATCATATGACATCCTAACCATTCGCCATATTTCGCATCAAAAATTACTTTTACAAAACCTTCCGTTGTTCCTGCCGCAGTTGCTTTTCCAGATGCTGAAAATGGAAATTTACCAACTTTTAAATCATATCCTTTTTCAATGGCTTGTTTTTCAGTTAAACCTACACTAGCAATTTCTGGTGTTGCATAAGTACAACCAGGTATATTGCCATAATCAATTGGTTCTGGATTTAAACCTGCTATTTTTTCAACACAAGTAATTCCTTCCGCGGAAGCGACATGCGCCAAAGCCGGACCAGGAACAACATCGCCAATGGCATAATATCCTGGCAAATTAGTTTGAAAATAATCGTTAACCAAAATCTTATCCTTATCGATAACAATACCTACGTCTTCTAAACCAATATTTTCGATGTTAGATTTAATACCTACAGCTGATAAAACAATATCAGCCTCTAAAGTAATTTCTTCCTTTTTTGTGCTTACGGTAGCAACTACGCCTTTTCCTGAAGTATCAACCTTAGTAACGCTCGAATTAGTCATTACTTTAATTTTCGACTTTTTTAAAGAACGTTCAAATTGTTTTGAGACATCTTCATCTTCTAAGGGAACAATATTTGGTAAAAACTCAACAATAGTAACCTGGGTACCCATTGCATTATAAAAATATGCAAACTCAACACCTATTGCGCCAGAACCTACAATAATCATTTTTTTAGGTTGTTTTGGTAAAGTCATCGCTTCACGGTAACCAATTATTTTTTCGCCATCAATTGGTAAAAACGGTAATTCGCGAGAACGAGCACCAGTTGCAATTATAATATGATCTGCACTATATTCAGTTATTTTATTGTTAGCATCTGTAACCTCAACTTTTTTTCCGGCTTTTATTTTACCAAAACCATCAATAACATCAATTTTATTTTTTTTCATTAAAAATTGAACTCCTTTACTCATGCCATCAGCAACATTTCTACTACGTTTAACAACAGCAGTAAAATCTTTATCAATTTCTTTAGCTTTTAAACCATAGCTATCAACATGTTTTAAATATTCATAAACCTGAGCACTTTTTAATAATGCTTTTGTTGGTATACAACCCCAATTTAAACAAATTCCACCAAGGTTTTCTTTTTCAACAACTGCAACTTTAAAACCTAATTGTGAAGCTCTAATTGCTGTAACGTAACCACCTGGGCCACTACCTATGATTATAATATCGTATTTCATGTTTGAAAATTTATCTTTATTAAAAAAAATTAAGTTACCAATTTAATAGTTTGCAAATTTAATCAAATTTTATTGCTTTTACAGGACTTATTTTACTCACAATAATCGATGGAATAATTAGCATGACAAGGCATAATAATAAGGTTCCTAAATTGATGTAAATAATATACTTGAAATTTAAATAAACAGGCGCTTGTTTTACATAATAAGTTTCAGGGTTTAGTGTGATAAGTCCAAAATACTTTTGAACAAACAATAATGTCAAACCAATTACATTACCCCAAAGAAGTCCTTTACCAATTAAATAAGCAGCATTGTAAAGAAATATTTTTCTTATACTCCAATTATTATTGCCAAGTGCTTTTAAGATTCCTATCATTTGTGTTCTTTCTAAAATCAAAACTAACAAAGCGGTAATCATATTAATACCCGCTATCAAAATCATTATTCCAATAATAACAATAACATTGGTATCTAGTAAATTTAGCCACTCAAAAATTGCTGGAAATTTTTCAGCAATGGTATAAGCATTTAAAGTTGGATCAATATTGTTATACACCTGAAAACCTGTTTCACGTAAATCATTAAAATCATCAATAAAAATTTCAAAACCACCCACTTGATCAGCTTTCCACTTGTTTATTTTTTGAATGTGTTTGATATCGCCAATGATAAAACTTTCATCAAACTCCTCAAAACCAGAATCATATATTCCGGAAACAACGAATTTTCTTGAGTTTGGTGCTTTGTTAGGGTTATCTTTAACAAAAAACATATGAAAACTATCGCCCACTTTTAAAGATAATCTTTTTGCTGTTTTATTAGAAATTAAAACTTCATTGGTAAGTTTATCGATTATATTTGGTGTTTTTCCTTTTATTAAATATTCATTAAAAAATGTCCAGTCATAGTCTTGATCTACACCTTTTAAAATAATGCCTTCAAATTCATTTGGCGTTCTTATTATTCCTGCTTTTGTTGCATAGACTTGCACTTTTTTTACATTGGGAACTTGAGTAAAATCAGGATAAAACTCTTGGTTTTTTGTAATGGGAATTACAGTTACTTTAGAATTATTTGAATCGTAGTTACTTATTTGAATATCACCATTAAATCCCGAAATCTTTTCTTTAATTTTTTTCTGTAATCCAACTGTTGTGGCAACAGTAAAGAGCATAACAATAACTCCTATAGCAATTGCTAGAATTGATATTTTTATAATAGGAGAAGATACGCTATTTTTGCGTTTCTTTGCATTAATTATCCGTTTTGCAATAAATAACTCGTAATTCAATTGAAATGAAAAATTTAATTCCCTCCAAAAGTAAGTATTTAATCTTAGTATCTAAATTATTCCTATTTGTTTTTGTAATCGGAATAACTTCCTGTAAAGAGAACACAAATAAAATAAATTCAAATGATTTCATTGCAAGTAATAAAAATGAAATAAAAGTTGACAAAATAATAACTGCTGCCAATCAAACAGAAAAATATCTACCTCTATTAAAAAATAAGAAAGTGGCCATAGTTGCTAATCAGACTAGCGTAATTTATAAAAATGAAAATAAGGAACACGTACACTTAGTCGATTCTTTACTTGCGCTAGGTGTAAATATTGTAAATGTTTTTGCCCCAGAACACGGATTTAGAGGAAAAGCAGATGCAGGAGAGCATATAGTAGATGATATTGATGTGAAAACTGGTTTACCTATTATCTCACTACATGGAAAAACAAGAAAGCCATCACCAGAAATTCTTAAAAATATAGATGTCATTATTTTTGATATTCAAGATGTTGGGGTAAGGTTTTACACTTACATCTCAACAATGAGCAACGTGATGGAAGCTGCTGCTGAAAATAATGTACCAGTAATAATTTTAGATAGACCAAATCCGAATGGTCATTTTGTTGATGGACCAACTTTAGAAGTTGAACATAAATCATTTGTAGGTCTCCACCCAATTCCATTAGTATATGGAATGACTATTGGTGAATATGCAAAAATGGTTAATGGAGAGTTATGGTTAAAAAACAGCATGCAATGCGATGTAACTGTGATACCTTTAAAAAACTACACCCACGAAAGTTTATATCATTTACCTATTAGACCTTCGCCAAATTTACCTAATGATAAATCTATAAACCTTTATCCTGGCTTAGGTTTTTTTGAAGGAACTATTATCAATGCTGGTAGAGGCACCGAATTTCAATTTCAA
>DAOUTI010000100.1 GCA_030626795.1 Flavobacteriaceae bacterium | reverse complement strand
AGCTACAATCCTAACATCAGTTTTTTGCACTTTAGAAGATCCTACTTTTAAAAATTCGCCATTTTCTAAAACTCTAAGTAATCTAACTTGTGTAGTTAATGGTAGTTCGCCAACTTCGTCTAAAAAAATAGTTCCACCATCGGCAACTTCAAAATAACCACTACGAGCCTGTGTTGCTCCAGTAAATGAACCTTTTTCGTGACCAAAAAGCTCACTATCAATTGTCCCTTCAGGAATTGCACCACAATTAACCGCAATATATTTTGCATGTTTACGATGCGATAAATTATGTATTATTTTCGGAATAACTTCTTTACCTACACCACTTTCACCTGTAACCAATACTGAAATGTCAGTTGGAGCAACCCTTATTGCTTTTTGTAAAGCAAGGTTCAATAGGGTGTTGTTACCAATAATTCCGAAGCGTTGTTTTATGGTTTGTAGTGAGTCCAATATGCTATAATTTTAAGTTAAAAAGTATAAAATTCTCCATAGTCGTTTTGCTAACTGTTTACTCTAGTACCGATTAAAGTTGCCGAAGTACATTGGTTAATTTTAACCATTACTAAATCGCCAATTTTTTCATCTCCTTTCGGAAAAACTGCTACTGCGTTTTGCGTGTTTCTCCCCATCCAATGCGCATCCGATTTTTTAGAATTACCTTCAATAAGAATTTCAACAGTTTTTCCAATAAATTGTTCCGTGTGATATAAACTATGTGCTTGTTGTAAGTTAATAATTTCTGCCAAGCGCCTCTTTTTTATTGCTAAAGGCACATCATCTTCCATTTTTTTCTCTGCAAGTGTACCAGGGCGTTCAGAGTAAGCAAACATAAACCCAAAATCGTACTTTACATATTCCATTAAAGATAAAGTTTCTTGATGATCTTCTTCAGTTTCACCACAAAACCCTGTAATCATATCTTGAGAAATAGCACAATCAGGAATAATTTTTTTCACATTGTCAATTAATTCCATATACTCTTCACGAGTATGTTGGCGGTTCATTTTTTTAAGTATTTTAGTGCTTCCAGATTGCACCGGCAAATGAATATATTTACAAATATTATCATATTTAGCCATACTGTGTAATACATCAATACTCATGTCTTGTGGATTAGATGTTGCAAATCGAATACGAATTTTAGGTAAAGTTGTAGCAACCATTTCTAGCAATTTAGAAAAATCAACAGCAGTAGCTTGCGCAATTTCTGAAGCATTTTTAAAATCCTTTTTTAAGCCACCACCATACCATAAATAAGAATCCACATTCTGACCTAAAAGCGTAATTTCTTTATAACCACTATCCCAAAGGTCTTGTGCTTCTTTGATAATACTTTGCGGGTCGCGACTTCTTTCTCTTCCCCTGGTAAAGGGAACCACACAAAAAGTACACATGTTATCACAGCCACGAGTTATCGAAATAAATGCTGATACTCCGTTAGAATTTAACCTTACAGGCGAAACATCACCATAAGTTTCTTCTTTTGATAAAATTACATTGATTGCATCTTTACCACTTTCTACTTCTTTTACCAAATTAGGTAAATCACGATAGGCATCAGGTCCAACTACCAAATCAACCATTTTTTCTTCTTCTAAAAATTTGGTTTTTAAACGCTCTGCCATACAGCCCAAAACTCCAATTTTCATATTAGGATTGATACGTCTAACCTTATTGTATTTTTGTAATCTTTTGCGAATAGTTTGTTCTGCTTTTTCACGAATAGAGCAAGTATTTACTAAAACTAAATCGGCTTCTTCTAATAAATTTGTTGTGTTAAAACCTTCTTCAGCTAGAATAGAAGCAACAATCTCACTGTCATTCAAATTCATTTGGCAACCATACGATTCAATAAAAAGCAACTTGGTGTTGCCATCTTTTTTATTGGTGATTAAAGCTTGTCCTTGTTTTTTTTCTTCTATTATATTTTCACTTGCCATTCTCAAATTTTTGGTTTGCAAAGATACAATCTAAAATTTGTTTTTCTGCCATTTTGACATAAAATTAACAAGTTTTAAAGGGGTTAAAAAAGGTTAAAATAAATGAATTTTTTATTAAATAATTTTAATTTAAAAAATTCTATATACTTTTGCAATCTCAAAAAGCATATTTTGATAAATAATAGATATTTATTATTTATCGAAGTATTTTAATCAAAAGTATATATAATGGCAAAGAATTTAGTTATCGTAGAGTCTCCTGCAAAAGCAAAAACCATAGAGAAATTTTTAGGAAAAGATTTTGTAGTAGAATCTAGTTTTGGTCATATTGCCGATTTACCTTCTAAAGAATTAGGTGTAAACGTTGATGGAGATTTTAAACCAAATTATATTGTTTCGACAGATAAGAAAGCAGTAGTCAAAAAGCTAAAAGCTTTAGCAAAAAAAGCAGATACGGTTTGGTTAGCAAGTGATGAGGATCGCGAGGGAGAAGCAATTGCATGGCATTTATATGAGCAGTTAAAATTAACAGATGATAATACAAAACGTATTGTATTTCATGAAATTACCAAAAAAGCCATTTTAAAGGCAGTTGAAAATCCGAGAGAAATTAACTATAATTTAGTTAATGCACAACAAGCAAGAAGAGTTTTAGATAGATTGGTGGGGTATGAATTATCTCCAGTTTTATGGAGAAAAGTTAAAGGAGGTTTGTCTGCCGGTAGAGTCCAATCTGTAGCTGTTCGACTAATTGTTGAAAGAGAAAGAGGGATTGAAAATTTCAATCCAAAAGCATCTTATAGAGTAGTTGCCGAATTTGTAAATAGCAGTGCTAAAAAATTTAAAGCAAAGCTGCCAAAGAATTTTGAAACTAAACAAGAAGCAGAAGATTTTTTAAATACTTGTATAAAAGCTGAATTTAAAGTAGAAGATTTAACTACAAAACCAGCCAAAAAATCACCTGCAGCACCATTTACTACATCTACATTACAGCAAGAAGCGTCAAGAAAACTTTATTTTCCTGTAGCAAAAACGATGGTTGTTGCGCAAAGATTATATGAAGCTGGTTTGATAACCTATATGAGAACCGATAGTGTAAACTTATCTGAAGATGCTAAAAATGCAGCTCAAGAAGAAATTACAAGTTCTTATGGTAGTGAGTTTAGTAATCCTCGAAATTTTGTAAACAAATCTAAAGGTGCACAAGAAGCGCATGAGGCGATTAGACCAACAAATATGAGTACGCGTACAGTAAATGTTGAAAATGATCAAGCGAGATTGTATGATTTAATTTGGAAAAGAACTTTGGCCTCGCAAATGAGTGATGCACAATTAGAAAGAACGAATGTTCGAATTAAAAATGATAAAAATTCAAAAACATTTACTGCAAATGGTGAAGTAATAACTTTTGAAGGGTTTTTAAAAGTATATCTTGAAGGCACTGATAATGATGATGATGAGCAAGAAGGTATGTTGCCAAAATTAATGATAAATGAAGTTTTACAAAACAACTCTATTACAGCCACAGAGCGTTACACCAAAGCTCCATATCGTTTTACTGAAGCATCTTTAGTAAAACAATTAGAAGAGTTAGGTATTGGTAGACCATCAACTTATGCACCAACAATCTCTACTATTCAAAGAAGAGAATATGTGGTTAAGGGTATGATTGAAGGAAAAGATAGAGATTATACTCAAGTTACTTTAGTTGATCATAGTGTTAATACAAAAACACTAACTGAAAAAGTTGGGTCTGATAAGGGAAAATTAATTCCAACAGATATTGGTAAAATTGTAAACGACTTTTTAGTAGCAAATTTTTCAAATATTTTAGATTTTAGTTTTACAGCAAATGTTGAAAAAGCTTTTGATGAAATTGCAGAAGGTAAAGAAGACTGGATAGCAATGATTAAAGAGTTTTATACCGAATTTCATCCAATAGTTGAAGATGTTTCCGCTAATGCGGAAAGAGCCAAAGGAGAAAGATTGCTAGGTATTGATCCAGAATCTGGTAAAAATGTATATGCGAGATTAGGTAGGTTTGGAGCTATGGTTCAAATAGGAGAAGCAACGGATGAAGAAAAACCAAAATTCGCAAGTTTACAAGGAGAGCAAACTTTAGGCAATATTACTTATGAAGAAGCAATGGATCTTTTTCAGTTACCAAAAACTTTAGGTCAATATGAAGATGTTGATGTGGTAGTTTCTAATGGTAGATTTGGGCCATATATCCGATTTGATAAAATGTTTGTTTCTTTAGATAAAGGAGAGAACCCAATGTCGGTTACTATGGATAGAGCCAAAGAATTGATTGAAGCCAAAAGAGAAGCAGATGCCCCTGTAGCGCATTATGAAGAATTACCTGTTCAAAAAGGTGTTGGTAGATTTGGGCCATTTATTAAATGGAATAGTATTTTTATCAATGTGAATAAGAAATATGATTTTGATAACTTAACCTTTGAAGATATTGTTGAATTAATTGAAGTCAAAAAACAAAAAGAAATTGATAAGGTTATCCATAATTGGGAAGAAGAAGGAATTAGAGTTGAAAAAGCAAGATGGGGTCGTCATAATATCTTACAGGGAAAAGTAAAAATTGAAATTCCTAAAACGATTGATGCACCAGCTTTAACTTTAGAAGAGGTAAAAGATATTATCGCAAAAAATGCCCCGAAGAAAAAAACTAGAAAGAAAAAAGCAGCACCTAAAAAAACTACTAAAAAGAAATAAAGAACATTTTAAGTAAAATAAAAAATCCTTTAGGTTTAAAAATCTAAAGGATTTTTTTGTTCATTTTATTGGATAACTATTGATATCTATACCTTTGATGTTTTCGCTGTATTACTTACATTGCAATAAATTATCTTTAACAATAATTATATATGAGTTTAGATCTACTTTTACCAGTAGAAGATATTGCAGTAGCGCATACTGCTTTACTTGCAGATTTATCTTTAGGGAAAAACATAAAAATTCACACAAAACAAGATGGTTTACCTCAATTAAAAAATGCTCAAATAGCAATCTTGGGAGTTTTGGAAGGAAGGAATGCGGTTGATAATTTTGGAACGGGTAAAGGCTTAGAAAATATACGTAAATACTTGTACCAAATGTTTCCAGGCAACTGGCATATTAATATTGTAGATTTAGGTAATGTACCTCAAGGTAAAGAAGTTGATGATACTTTTTATTTGGTAAAAGACATTATTTCGCAATTGATAAAAAATAATATTACTCCTATTATTATTGGTGGCAGTCAAGATATTACTTATGCTAATTATCGTGCTTATGATAATTTAGAACAAACTGTAAATTTAACGGTTGTAGATAATAAATTTGATTTAGGAGAATTAGAACACACCACAACATCGCATAATTTTTTACATAAAATTGTGATGGATAAACCCAATAATTTATTTAATTATAGCAATATAGGGTTTCAAACCTTTTTTAATTCTCAAGAAGAAATTGATTTGGTAGATAAATTGTATTTTGATACTTATCGTTTAGGAGAAGTTTCTAATGATTTAACTATTGTTGAACCCATATTGCGTGATACCGATATTGTTAGTATTGATATTGGCGCTATCCGTAAAGGAGATGCACCTGCAAATAATAATGCAGTACCTAATGGTTTTTATGGTGATCAAATTTGTGCCATATCGAGATATGCAGGAATAAGTAGAAAAGTTTCTTCATTTGGTATTTACGAATTCAATGCAAAACATGATGAGCGAGAACAAACAGCACATTTAATTGCGCAAATGATTTGGTATTTTATAGAAGGGTATAATTTAAGAATAGATGAATATCCTTTTGAGTCAAAAAGTGAATATAAAAAATATATAGTTTTACTTGAAAATGAAAGTATTAACTTTTATAAGAGTAATAAAAGCGAAAGATGGTGGATGGAGATTACATACTTCAATAATAAATTAAAAAAATCTACGTTAATACCATGTACTTACCAAGATTATTTGACAGCAAATAATCAGGTATATCCCAAAAGATGGTTAAAAACTTTTAGAAAATTAAATTAATACACACTAAAGGAGATTTTAAAACGTTCTTAGGGAACAAAGAGTAATTATTTTGGTGACTTTACATATAAAATATCACTAAAATATGATCGAAGATAAATTTAATATAACAATTACCTAGTCTTGTAAGAAAAGTAAAAATTATGAAAAAGTTAACCCTAATTCTACTACTAATATCAGTAACATTATTATCTAGTTGTAAATCTGGAAATGATCAAGGTCAATTGGTAGGTGTAAAATCAAACAAAAAATTCTTTCCTGAGAAACCATTTGGAATGGTATTAATTCCTGGTGGTGCATTTACAATGGGTAAAGCCGATGAAGATGTGGCAGGTTCATTTAGTGCGCCAACACGAACAGTTACTGTTAGACCATATTATATGGATGAAACAGAAATAACGAATAGTGAATATAGAGAATTTGTTTATAGAGTAAGAGATTCAATTCTAAGAACCAAATTAGCCATTCTTGCTGAAGAAGCTAATATTGGTGGAAGTGCTCCAGTTGAACAAACTAAAGGAGACAATAGCGGGATTTTAAAATACAGTTTTAAAGAACAAGATAGTACTGATAATGCGTACTATAAATATATGATGGATAACTACGGAAGTTTAGGAGATATTAACTCTCCAACAGAAGGACGTTATTTAAATTGGGATGTAGATTTGGTATGGAATACCAATGAATTTCCTGATGAGTATTATGCTGAAGCAATGGATAGTATGTACATGCCTATAGATGAAGCTTTAGATAGAAAAAGAAAAATAGACACAAAAAAGTTAAAATATACTTATTTAACTTTTGATGGGTCTGCTGCAGCTAAAAATAGAGGAACAACAAAAGATTTTTTGAAAAAAATTGAAGTTGAAATATATCCTGATACTGCAGTTTGGATAAAAGATTTTAATTATTCATACAATGACCCAATGCACCAAGATTATTTTTGGCATGATGCATATAGTGATTATCCAGTAGTTGGGGTTTCATGGGATCAAGCAAAAGCTTTTTGTGATTTTCGTTCTGTAAAACGTAACAATTATTTAGCAGGTAAAAAGAAAAGTTCAGGTAGAGAACCTAGCTTTAGATTACCTACGGAAGCAGAATGGGAGTACGCAGCTCGTGGAGGTTTAGAATACGCTAAATACCCTTGGGGTGGACCTTATACAACTACAGATAGAGGATGCTTTTTAGCAAACTTTAAGCCAGAAAGAGGAAATTATGCAGCAGATGGCGCTTTGTATACTGTTGAAGCAAAATCTTACAATGCAAACGATTACGGATTATATAATATGTCTGGTAATGTGTCTGAATGGACTAACACAGCTTACAATCCTTCATCTTATTATTTAGGATCAACTATTAACCCTAATGTTGTTGACGATTCTAATCAACGTAAAGTTATTAGAGGAGGTTCATGGAAAGATGTAGCATACTTCTTAGAAGTAGGTACACGTGATTATGAATATGGAGATTCAGCAAGAAGTTATATTGGCTTTAGAACCGTTCAAGATTACATGGGTACAAAAACAAATAATAAAAATAAATAGTAATATACTAATAGCTTAATTTAATCAATAATAATTTAAAACAAAACAATTATGGCAGTATCAATGAGAAAAAAGAAAATAACGAATATGGTTTATGGACTAGGGGCATCCGTAGTTTTAATAGGAGCTTTATTCAAAATACTACACTTTAGTATTGGACCTTTAACAGGTGGATTAATGTTAACCATTGGTCTTGTTACTGAGGCAGCAATATTTGCATATTCGGCATTTGAACCTGTTGAAGAAGATTTAGATTGGGCAAAAGTTTACCCAGAATTGGCTGGAGGGTTAGCAGGTGATATAGAGGCTCCTCAAGATGCAGAAGGTTTGCTTTCTCAAAAATTAGATACCATGTTATCTCAAGCAAATTTAGATTCAGATAAAATGGAAAGATTGGCTGTAAGTATTCAAAGTTTTGCAGGTGCTGCTGAAAATATTGCTCCAGCTGCAGATTCAATTTCAGCAACAACCAAATATAGCGAACAATTAACATTGGCCGCAAGTCAAATGGAATCTTTAAATAGTTTATATAAAGTACAGATGGATAGTGCACAACGTCAAGCAGATTTAAATGAAGAATCGGTTGAAAATGCACAAGTATTAAAAGAGCAAATGGAATCGTTGGCTGCAAACTTATCTTCATTAAATGGAGTGTATGGCGGAATGTTATCTGCAATGTCAAGTACTAATTCTTAATTAGTTGTTAATTTAACAAATCAATTATTAACCCTAAAAAAAACTAATTAATATGGCAGGAGGAAAAATGTCACCAAGGCAGAAAATGATTAACTTAATGTACTTGGTATTTATTGCGATGTTAGCAATGAACATGTCTAAACAGGTGCTATCAGCTTTCGGATTTATGAATAAAAAAATAACCGTAGCCAATAGTAAAAATGTTACAAAAGTAGATGCAACTTATACAAATTTGAAGGTAAAAGCGGTTGAGCAACCAGAAAAGTTTTTATCTAAAAGTAAGCAAGCCCAAGAGGTCAAAAAAACTTCTGATGAAGTATATGCTTATATAGAAAGTATGAAAAATGATCTTACCAATGAAGTCGAAGATACATCTGATTATGAATCGATGGATGGTACAGATAAAGGAGATTCGTATTTCTTTGCTGGAGATAAAAATTCTAAAAAAGGAGAAGAATTTTTAGTAAATATGGCAAAATTAAGAGATGCTTATAGTAAAGTATTAGGAAAAGAGTTTAAAGGAATTGTTACCAATGTTAACGGAAGATTTGATACTTCAGATCAAGAAATTGGAAAGAAAGGAGCTCAACCATGGTTGAGAAACAGATATGAAGGGTTTCCATTAATAACAACAGTAACTAATTTGTCAGTTATTCAAGCGGATATCAAAACATCTGAAACTGAAATGTTATCAGCAATGATTCAAGGTCAGTTAGAAAGTGATGTTTCTATGAAAAACTATAACGCCATATTAATACCTAATAATTCAGCAACTTTACAGGGTGAAAATTTCCAAGGTAAAATTGTGTTGGGTAGATACGATGGGTCATTAGTGCCAACCAAAGTTATTATAAATGGTAAAGAAATTACCAATATAAAAGATGGTGGAGCTATTTTAGATTTTCCTTCTGGAAATGTAGGTGAAAATGATATTAAAGGTAAATTCATTTTTATGGAAAATGGTGAGCCAGTTGAAATACCAATTGAAACTACTTACGCCGTAGTTGCTAAACCAAATGCAGCAGTAATTTCTGCTGATAAAATGAATGTAGTTTACCGTGGTGTTCAAAATCCGATGACTATTTCTGTACCAGGTGTAGCCGATAATGCGGTTAAAGCTAGTGCACCAGGATTGAAAAAAACCAAAGGTATTGGTAAATATATGATGAGCCCAGGTAAAGGTAGAGAAGTTAAAATTGTT
>DAOUTI010000176.1 GCA_030626795.1 Flavobacteriaceae bacterium | reverse complement strand
AGCAACCTCTTTAAACACTCCAGAAACTGGAATTTTACTTGTCGTCTTATATGCAGTCCAGTTTACAACTGTTTCCTCTGAAACAATTCTAAATACACTTTCAGATGTTTTAGTTTTTTTTGATGCCCCTAACAAAATTATTACTACAATTAATAACGTAAAATATAATGGTCTTTTCATACTGTCTTATTTTTTTATAATTAACGAGACCCAAATATAATTTAATTATTACTAATTAAAAACCATTCATAGTAATATAGTTGGTTTCTTTATACAAAAAAATCCCACAATTACTTGTGAGATTTATACTTTGGTGGGCAATGAGGGATTCGAACCCCCGACCCCCTCGGTGTAAACGAGGTGCTCTGAACCAACTGAGCTAATTGCCCTAAGCGGTTGCAAATATACTTGAGTTTTTTATTCTGACAAACATTTTTAAATAAATATTTCACTTTTTTTACTTAAAAATTTGCCTTCAAAAAAATCAAATGAAGTTTTTAGTTAGCAGCAAAAGCTATTATTTTGATAATGAGGGCACATTAACGTAAATCGCGTTAGATCTATTTAAAATTCCTTTTTCATATACTTCTATAAAATCTTTTCTTTCTTTATCTTTAGGTACTAATTTTTTTAATAAAGTTTTATTATTTTCTATAACTTTTTTAATGTCTTCTGCTGAGTTAACAACAAATATTTCAATAAAGTCTCTGCTATCACTCCCCCACAAATGTCTTAAAGGGTAATATCCTTTTATAAAATGGTTTTTCTGAAATACATTTTTAACGTACTTAATGTAATCTTCATAAGAATCTTTACCATTGTCATCTGATAAAGTACTCGTTTGAACAAAATAAGCAAATGATTTTTTTTGAGACTTTTTTACATCTTCTTTAACTGGAAATCCAAATTTTGTTGAAGTATAAATTTCATCAGAATGATAATTGGTGTAAAAACTATTTTGCTTTTCAAAAAATTGTTTTCTTAATTCTTCGTCTGGCCAAGCACTTGCAATTAAATTTTCTCTAATATTATTAACTTTTTGAATATCATTCCAAGATCTATATACATTTACTACCTTAATATCACTAAAATCATTTGCGATATTGCTAATTAATACTTCATGAGAAATTAACAAGTCTATTTTACTAGTTACTTTGTCAAAATATTCTTGCTCTGTTGCTTTCCACTCGCTCAAATCTTCACCACTTACTCCATGTAAGGTAATTACAGTAGTGTACATTGGTACAAATACTTTGGTATTTTCTAGTTGTGCATAACTTAATGTAGTTACCATTGAGATAGCAAATAAAATAATAAAAAAAGTTGATTTATTTTTCATAAATAAGAGTTTGAATAATTAAATTTATAAATTATGCATTTAACAAAGTTATACATTTTTTTAAGAACATTATTCCTCTTTACCAAGTAAACAAAAAAAATGTTTTAAAGTGGTAATTCGGCTACAACAAATGTACTTCCTCCAATATAAACAAGATCATCACTGGCTGCATTATCTATTGCCGTTTGATATGCTTTATTTACCGACGAATAAATAGTTCCATTTAGTTGGAATTGATGTGCTTTTTGCTGAAGCTCACTTGCAGATAAGCCTCTTGGAACATTTGGTTTACAAAAATAATAAGTTGCCTTTTTGGGAAACAATGGTAAAATATCTTCTAAGTTTTTGTCATTTACAACACCTAAAACAATATGTAATTTTTTATAGGTCAGTTTTTCTAATTGATTTAAAACTATATGTAAACCTTCTTTATTATGTGCAGTATCACAAATTACTTTAGGCTTATCGTTTAAAATTTGCCAACGACCTTTAAGACCTGTGTTTTTAACTACATTTAGCAAACCTGTTTTGATTTTATCTTCCGAAAATTTAATTTTATTTCCAGATAATAAACGTAAAGTTTGCACTGCTGTTTTTACATTTTTAATTTGATAATCCCCCATTAAATCCGTTGGATAAGTCTTTATTATTAAATCTTCAGCAAAATAAATTGGTGCCTTATTTTTATTTGCAATTTTTTGAAAAACGGAAACAATTTCATCTTGTCTTTCACCAATAACAACTGGAGTATTTGGTTTTATAATTCCTGCTTTTTCAAAAGCGATTTCTTGTAAAGTTTCACCTAAAAATTGCGTATGGTCTAATCCTATATTTGTAATTACTGAAACTAACGGACTGATGATATTCGTAGAATCTAATCTTCCACCTAATCCAACTTCAATAATCGCGATATCCACTTCTTGATTTGCAAATTCATTAAAAGCCAAACCAACGGTCATTTCGAAAAAGGACAGTTGTTGTTTTTCTAAAAAGGATTTATTCTGCTTAATAAAATCAATAATATTTTGTTCAGAAATAGGCTCTCCGTTAATTCTAATTCGTTCTCTAAAATCTTTAAAATGTGGTGACGTATACAATCCAACTTTATAGCCTGCCTCTTGTAATACAGAAGCAATCATGTGGCTTGTTGAGCCTTTTCCATTTGTACCAGCTACGTGTACAGATAAAAACATTTTTTCAGGAAAGTTTAGTTTTTTAGATAAAACAATTGTATTGGTTAAATCTTTTTTAAATGCCGTAGCTCCTTGTCTTTGATACATTGGTAGTTTTGCAAACATCCAATTTAAAGTCTCTTTGTAATCCAAAATTATTCTGATAAAGAAAAATTATAAATAATAACACCAGTTTGTTTACTAGGTGCTTTACTATCTTCATTAAATTTAGTTTTTAGCGCAGCTTCTTTTGCTCTTTTTAATAAGCATGAAGCAGAATTGGTTGTTCCTTTTACTCCTGGTTGCGCACTAATAACGCGCCCAGATTTATCTACTGAAATGCTAACAAACACTCTTCCTTCTTCATTACAATCATAAGTAGGTTTTGGTTTAGCCAATGCCTTTCTATTTCCTAATCGATAATTTCCACCACTACCTCCTCCTCCATTTCCATAATAACCCCTAGCATTTGGGTCACCAGTAACTTTACCTTTATCTCCAGGTTGATTATCATTTCCTTCTCCACCTGTTGCATTGCCATTGCCTTCACTAAATCCTCCCATTAAAGCATCTAATTGCTTGCGTTTGGTAGCTTTTTCTTGTTTTTCTTTTTCTATTCTCTTCTTTTCTGCAACAATTTTTTGGCGTTCAACCTCCGCCTTTCTATCCATCTCCTTTTGCTTTTTATCCTCTTCTTTTTTCTTAGCTTCTTCTTGTTTTTTTATAGCAATAGCCTCTTCATTATCTTGTGTAATTACATCTTCTACTGTATCGCTTGTAGCGGATGAAGTTTCAACTTGTTCTTCAACAATTTCTTGCTCAACTACTTCTTCTGGCTTAATTTCCTGTTTTGCTGGTTTTAAAGCTTCTTTTGGTTGCACATTGCCACTACCAAAATCTGTAGTGCCAAAATTTACTGCAATTCCATATTCTTCTGGTGGATCAAAATATCTCATTCCAAAATTAAAAATCAGCAATAAAATAACAATCGCAATTATTGCGGTTAATGATGCTGACTTTTTTTTATGTTTTGTATCTAAATAAGACATTATTTAAATAAATTTAATTTGGACGAACGGCAAGTATTACTTTAAATTTATTGCGATTTGCAATATCTAAAACTTTAACTGCTTTTTCAATAGGAACACCCTCTTCTGCACGAAGTACAATGGTAGGGTTATCTTCAATTGATAATTTATCTAACAAAAATTGTTCTATCTCTCCTTCTTTTACTTTTTTCTTGTCAATATAAAAATCTAATCCTTTGGTAATACTAACCGCAGTAGATTTATTATTTTCTGTTTTTCCCTGCGCTTTTGGTAAAATAATATCTAAAGCATTTACAGTTACTAAAGTTGAAGTAAGCATAAAAAATATCAATAACAAAAAAACAATATCTGTCATTGACGACATATTAAAACTTGGATCTATTTTGTTTCTACCTCTTAATTCCACATTCTTATCTTTTCAATTAACTCCATTTCAAATTTACTCGATTTAATAATTTCAATAAAAAAACAATTGAGAAATTCGTAAATCTAAAATTAGAACAATTAGATTGGTTCGTTTAATAAATCTAAAAACTCAACTGTGTTTGCTTCCATTTGGTAAACAACTTTGTTGGTTCTAACAACTAAGTGATTATATGCAACGTACGATATAATACCAACAATAAGTCCGGCAACGGTTGTTGTCATTGCGGTGTACAATCCATCACTTAGTAATTTTATATCAATTTGCCCTCCTGCATTTGCTATTTCATGAATGGCAATTATCATTCCAATAACAGTACCTAAAAAACCAATCATAGGTGCTGCACCTGCAATGGTTGCCAAAACACTTACATTATTTTCTAATTTATAAATTTCTAGTTTACCTGCATTTTCAATGGCTTTATTAATATCTTCTAATGGTTTTCCTATACGGGAAATACCTTTTTCTATCAATCGTGCTGTTGGTGAATTGTTACTTTGACTTAATATTTTGGCAGCTTCCAAATTTCCGTTAAGGATATTATCCTTAATTTGGTTCATATAATTTTTATCAATCTTAGCAGCCGCTTTTATGGCTAAAAATCTTTCAAAATAAATATAAAGAGCGATTAGAAGTAATACAAATAAAATAGCAACTATTATTTGACCTCCTAAACCTCCATCCATAATTAAATTAAAAATGGATAATGTTTTTTCTTCTGATACTACTCCTTCAATATCTTCAGGGTTTACACCTGAATCTTGCAGTAAAACTAACGACATATAATTTGATTAAAAACTAATAAAAATTTAACGATTGAAACTATTTAAAATTGCGTTTAAAATCTTAAAATTTACTTAAAATTTATAAAATTGCTCTAATACCAATAAATGCTACGGAGCCAAATACAAATCCTATTGCTGCTAGCCATGCAATGTTTTTAAAATACCAAAAAAAGTTAATTTTTTCCATGCCCATTGCAACAACTCCTGCAGCTGAACCAATGATTAACATACTACCACCTGTACCGGCTGAAAAAGCGACAAAATGCCATAAGGGACTATCTATTGGCTCTTGAAACATTCCCATACTTGCAGCTACCAATGGCACATTATCAACAACTGCAGAGCCTATACCTAATAACATCACAACTACATCTGTATTTGGAATAATT
>DAOUTI010000211.1 GCA_030626795.1 Flavobacteriaceae bacterium | reverse complement strand
GGTAAATAACTTTCAAAAGCTTTACGAATCACCCATTTTTCCATACGCTCACCGTTAATCATTTTATCCTGTGGATTGATACGCATGGCAACATCTATAAACTCTTTATCTAAAAATGGAACACGCCCTTCAATTCCCCATGCGGCCAAAGATTTGTTTGCTCTTAAGCAATCGTACATGTGCAATTTTTCTAATTTACGAACTGTTTCTTTGTGAAATTCTTCTGCATCTGGTGCTTTATGAAAATATAAATATCCTCCAAATAATTCATCAGCTCCTTCGCCTGACAATACCATTTTCACACCCATAGATTTGATAACTCTTGCCATCAAATACATTGGTGTAGAGGCTCTAATTGTAGTAACATCATAGGTCTCTAAGTTATAAACCACATCTTTAATCGCATCTAAACCTTCTTGAATTGTAAACTTTATTTCGTGATGTACAGTACCAATATGATCGGCAACCAATTGGGCTGCTGCTAAATCTGGCGAACCTTCTAATCCTACAGAAAAGGAGTGTAATTGTGGCCACCAAGCGTCTTGTGTATCATCAGATTCTATCCTTTTTTCTGCGTATTTTTTCGCTATTGCGGAAATAACTGACGAATCTAATCCTCCTGAAAGCAATACACCATAAGGTACATCACTCATTAACTGACGGTGAACTGCAGCCTCTAAAGCATCATGCAATTCGTCAATACTGGTTTGGTTTTCTTTTACTGCCTCATAATCTACCCAATCGCGAACATACCATTTTGTCAATTTCCCGTCTTTACTAGATAAATAATGACCTGGAGGGAATAACTCAATTTTAGTACAAACACCTTCTAAAGCTTTTAACTCTGATGCAACATAAAAAGTACCGTTAGCATCCCAACCAATATATAGCGGAATAATACCCATGTGATCACGAGCAACAAAATACTCATCTTTTTCAACATCATAAATTGCAAAACCAAAAATACCATTCATTTCTTCAATAAAATCAACACCTTTTTCTTGGTATAAGGCTAAAATAATTTCACAATCTGATTTTGTTTGAAAATTATATTTACCTTCAAACTGCTTACGCAAATCTTGGTGGTTATAAATTTCGCCATTAGCAGCTAATACTAAACTTTTATCTTCGTTAAATAAAGGTTGTTTTCCTGAAACTGGATCAACAATAGACAAACGCTCATGAGTTAAAATTGCCTTATCATTACTATAAATACCGCTCCAATCTGGACCACGATGGCGTATTTTTTTTGACATTTCTAACAATTGAGGTCTTAAATCCTCTGCTTTTTCCTTTAAATCAAATGCACATACAATTCCACACATGTCTATATAATTTTTTAAAATTTTTATTCTTTTTTTAATACGGTGCAAATATGAACATTAAGTTACATTTGACAAACATAAATGCTTATATTAGTTACAATTATAAATTACATAATCATTAATCTAATCTATTTGAAACCAAAGATAATAAAATACATGTAAAATGTTGATTTTTAGAATAAGCAAAAACTAAATAATATTTTTAATCTCGGTATAAATAGAATTCCCTACATTTTCTCCATAAAGATTTACAGAAAAATTTGATTCAGAATTATTAAATGCATGAAAGGCATCTATCATTTTTTGTTTGTTGCTACCAACAATTTTTGCAAAATCATTATCTACCAATTCAATCCACTCTGTTTCTTCACGAACAATAATGCAATGTTTTTTATTAAAAAAAGCTTCTTTTTGGATTCCGCCACTATCGGTTACAACCATTTTACAATGCTTTAATAACTCTAACATATCAAAATAACCAACTGGGTCAATTATTTTAATATTATACATTAAACTATGCTTTTCTAATATCTGCTTAGTTCTTGGATGCAATGGCAAAATTACTTGCATTTCTTTGGAAATTGTTTCTAAGCCTTCAAAAATGGATTTAAGTTTTTCCAAATTATCAGTATTTTCTTGTCGGTGTATGGTAGCTAGTAAAAACGCTTTACCTTCTAATTTTAAATCTTTGATGACCGAAGATTTCTCGGAAGAAGTTTTACCATAAAATGTCACTGCATCTTTCATAATATCGCCACATTTTACAACTTTAATATTCATATTATTAAAACCTTCTTTTTGCAAGTTATTTATGGCTGTATCTGTTGGGCAAAGTAATAAATCTGAAATTCTATCTGTTAAAATTCGATTAATTTCTTCGGGCATTTGCATATTGTACGACCGTAAACCTGCTTCAATATGAATAACTTTTATATCTAGTTTTTTTGCAGCTAATGCTCCGGCAATT
Organism: Flavobacteriaceae bacterium; assembly: GCA_030626795.1. Taxonomy (GTDB): domain Bacteria; phylum Bacteroidota; class Bacteroidia; order Flavobacteriales; family Flavobacteriaceae; genus Lutimonas. Next base: position 1,393 of record DAOUTI010000211.1, on the reverse strand, counting down.
GTCGAATTGGTATCTCCATAAATAACAACGGCATTAGGTTTTTCTTTTAATAATACTTTTTCAATTTCTTCTAACATTTGTCCTGTCATTGCTCCATGACTCAGACCATTAATGTTAAGATTGTATTTGGGTTTTGGAATTTCCATTTCTTCAAAAAATACTTCACTCATATTACTATCATAATGTTGACCTGTATGAATAATCACTTCTTCTATTTCATTTTTATCAGAAATTATTCTACTTAAAACTGCTGCTTTTACAAATTGAGGTCTTGCTCCTAAAATGGTTATAATTTTTTTCATAAATTTTTTATCACTTCAACCAATTGCTTGGTTAAATTTTTTCGATGGTATTGCTCTATATTATTTGATTCAACATTCAAATTGCTATTCTTATATTTTTTATAATAATCTAAAACCGCATCTTTTATCTTTTCTTTATCCTCAAAACCTACAACAACACCTGAATTTGTTTTATTTATTATCTCGGCTAAATCTCCATCTTTTGGAGCAAGAGCTAAAATTGGTCGTTTGGCTTGTAAATATTCAAATATTTTACCTGTAATAATCCCTTTTGCTGCTGGAACATTATTCACTGACAATAACAAAACCTGCGCTGATCTTTGACAATCCATCACCTCATGATGAGGTATATAATTTATAAACTGCGTTTTACCTTCTAGCTTACTAGCATGAATACTTTTAATCACAGCATCATCTACTTTACCAATCAATTTGATTTGTAAAACCTTTGCAAATTCTAAATTTTCTTTTGTCAATTCCGCTAAAGCTATCCATAAATTTTTAGGATTTCTATCCGCATTCATCATCCCTACATGGGTAAGCGTAAATTTTGTATCCAGTTCATTTTTATGATCCGATAACTTTCCGTCAAAACCATTAGTAATCACATGCAAATTTTTATTGAACTTTTTATAGTTCTCTTTCATCGTTTTTCCAACAACCAAAACTCCATCAGCATTTTGTAAAACACTTTGTTCTAAAGCTATATGTTTTTGTTTAGATTTTTTTGTTAATGGCAATTGATGAAAGTAATCAATATCTGTCCAAGGGTCACGAAAATCAGCGATCCACTTTATAGGGAATTTCTTTTGTAATTCCAAACCAATTAAATGCATACTATGTGGTGGACCGGTAGTAATTACTACATCCATTTTATTGTTTTTTAAATACGCTGACAAGTATTTTACGGAAGGCTTTATCCAAAATTTACGTGCATCTGGAATAAAATAATTCGCACGAATGTATTGTAATTTCTTTTCAAAAAAAGAAGGGTTTGGATTTAAAAATCCAGCACTGGTTTGTTTTTGTTTACTCTTGAATTTTGAAAGTAAATTGTTTGGTTCCCAAATGGGTTGCTTTAAAATTTCAAT
>DAOUTI010000105.1 GCA_030626795.1 Flavobacteriaceae bacterium | reverse complement strand
TTGAAAATTTAAAAGTTTTACAAGAAAAACCCATTATCGCTTTTAAAAAAGAATTTTTAAGATGGATGCTATCTGATGGGTCTTCAGCAATATTATTAGAAGACCAACCTAAAGGTAAGGTTTCTTTGAAAATGGAATGGATGGAAGCTTTTTCATACGCCCATGAATTAGAAACTTGCATGTATGCAGGTGGTGATAAACAAGAAGATGGCTCTATCAAATCTTGGAATGAATACAACCCAAATGAATGGCTTACGAAATCAGTTTTTTCTTTAAAGCAAGATGTAAAATTATTAGATGCTAATATTTTGCAAAAGGGTGTTTCAAGTATGGATGAAGCATTAAAAAAACATCATATTGATCCATCTAAGATAACTTATTTTTTACCTCATATTTCTTCCTTTTACTTTAAAGGTGAATTAAAAAAATTGATGGATGAACAAGGCGTAAATGTACCCGAATCCAGCTGGTTTTTAAATTTAGATAAAGTAGGAAATATTGGTGCAGCTTCAATTTATATTATGCTAGAAGAATTATTTAATTCGGATAAATTAAAAAAAGGAGATACTATATTTTTATGTGTTCCAGAGAGTGGAAGATTTTCTTATGCATACGCCTATTTAACCGTTTGCTAAATATTAATTATGCTAGCAAATATGGATAAAGTAAAAGAATTAATTCCACAAAAAGAGCCATTTGTTATGGTTGATGAGTTATTAACTTATACCGAAGAAAATTTAAAGTCACGATTTAGAGTTATGCCAAATAATATTTTTGTTGAAAATAATTGTTTTGTTGAATCAGGAATTATTGAGCATATGGCGCAATCGGTTGCTTTACACACTGGCTATCAATTCTTTTTAAAAAATAAACCTGCTCCAACGGGCTATATAGGATCCATAAAAAATGTAGAAATAAATAGATTGCCCAAGGCCGGGGAATATTTAGAAACTGTAGTCGATATTATTCAAGAGTTTATGGGTGTTACCATGGTGAAAATTGAAACCTTTTGTGAAGGCGAAATTGTTGCGAAAAGTCAAATGAAAACAGTGCTAGCAAAATAAATGGATCCGTTGAAAAAGCATGTAGATATTAGAAAGTATTTACCTCATAGAAAATCTATGTTGATGGTTGATGAATTAAAAACCTTAACAAAAGATTTTGTTGAAACCGGTTTTTTAATTAAAAGCAACAATATTTTTTTAAAAAACAACTTTTTTATTGAATCGGGATTGGTAGAAAATATTGCTCAAACCTGTTCAATAATTGCTGGTAGCTCCTATTTTAACGATGGTGATGAAAGAAAAGAAAATAAATCTGAAGTTATAGGTTATATTACAGCAATAAAATCTGTTAATATTTATACTTTGCCTAAAGTAGAAGACAGTCTAATTTCTAATGGTAAAATGATTTCTAGGTTTGATTTTGAAAATTATTTAACTTGTACTATGAAAGGTGAAATAAGATGTAATAATGTAGTGATGTTAGATTGTTTGTTGAATTTATTTATTAAGGATATACGCCATGAAAGATAAAGATGTACCTCAGGATAATAGCTCTTTTACAGATCTTTATTATGCAGTAGATGATGAGGGTAATTATATTACAAAAAAAAGCACTGGCTGGGAACCAAAAAAAATTGCTTTAAGTAAATCTTTAGATTTAATTGATGAACGTGTCGAGGAGATTAAAAAAAAAGTGATAAATAATGAACTTAGTCCCATTGCATATTATATGGAATTAAACAGAATGGATCTTTCTGTTTTGGCAGCATACTTTGGTAAATGGAATTGGATTGTAAAAAGACATTTTAAACCTGCTATTTTTAATAAACTCAGTTCAAAATCTTTAAAAAAATATGCTGATATTTTTAATATTAGTTTAGATGAACTAAAAGAGATTCCGAAATAAATGAAAATTGACTTCAAACATAAACAAACCGCTCACTGCGAAAATGGTGTAATTTCAAATCTATTAACACATAATGGGCTAAAAATTAGTGAACCTTTAGCATTCGGATTGGGTTCAGGAATATTTTTTGTGTACTTACCGTTTATAAAAGTAAATTTTGCTCCAGGAATTAGTTTTAGACCGCAGCCCGGATTAATTTTTAAGCGTATGACTAAACGTTTGGGAATTAAAATTAAAAGACAAAAATTTAAGAACCCAGAATCGGCAAAAAAGGCTTTAGATAAAATGATTCAAAATGATATTCCAGTAGGTTTGCAAGTAGGAGTTTTTAATCTTACTTATTTTCCAGACGAATATCGTTTCCATTTTAATGCACATAACTTGGTTGTTTATGGTAAAGAAGAAGATACTTATTTAATAAGTGATCCTGTGATGGAAAATACCACAACACTTTCTTCAAAAGAATTAGAAACTGTAAGATTTGCTAAAGGAGTTTATGCTCCCAAAGGACAAATTTATTACCCAGTTGAAATACCAGAAAAGGTTGATTTTGAAAGTGCAATTAAAAAAGCAATTAAAGCGACATGCCGAGATATGCTAGCTCCAGTGCCAATTGTTGGCGTTAGAGGTATACGGATGGTTGCCAAATCAATAAAAAAGTGGCCTAAAAAGATAGGAACAAAAAAAACAAATCATTACCTAGGTCAAATTGTTAGAATGCAAGAAGAAATCGGAACTGGCGGTGGAGGTTTTCGATTTATTTACGGCGCTTTTTTACAAGAAGCCTCAGAAATATTAAAAAATGAGGAACTTAAAATCCTATCAAAAGAAATAACCGGTATTGGTGATTTATGGCGTGATTTTGCTTTAGATGCTTCCCGTTTATATAAAAATAGGAGTAATGAATTTGATGGCTATAATAAAGTTGCCGATAAATTATTTGATATAGCTGATAAAGAAGAAACACTTTATAAAAAACTTAAAAAAGCAATTGCTTAAATGAGAGAAGGATTAATCCATATCAATCAATTGGCTAAGAAATATAAAGATTCTGATTATTTTGCAGTAAATCCGTTAAATCTATCTATTCAAAAAAATGAAATATTTGGATTGTTAGGTCCAAATGGAGCAGGTAAAACAACACTTATTTCAATGCTTTGTGGTTTGATAAAACCTACTGCTGGAACTATTGAAATTAAGCAATTGAATTATAGAAAAAATAAAATACAAATTCAAAACTTAATTGGAGTTGTTCCCCAAGAATATGCTTTGTATCCTACCTTAACGGCTTTTGAAAACTTAATGTATTTTGGTGCGATGTACGGCTTGAAAGGAGAAGATCTTAAAAATAAGATTAAAGAATCATTAAAAACATTAGGGCTAACACGTTTTACTGATAAAAAAGTAAAAACTTTTTCGGGAGGGATGAAACGGCGCGTAAATTTAATTGCTGGCACATTGCATAGTCCTGAAATATTATTTTTAGATGAACCCACGGTTGGTGTTGATGTACAATCTAAAAATGTGATTATCCAACATTTGAAACAATTGAATAATGAAGGCACAACCATAGTTTATACTTCACATCACATGTTAGAAGCCGAAGAGTTTTGTACAGATGTTGCAATTATAGATGATGGAAATATTATAGCCAGAGGGCATCCAGAAAAACTTATCGATTCCGTTAAAACGGCAACAAATTTGGAAGGCGTTTACCTCAATTTAACTGGAGGAGAATTAAGAGATTATGCATAAATTATGGCAATCGACATATAAAGAATTTTTACTCTTAAAGAGAGATATTGGCGGTTTGGTCATACTTTTTGTGATGCCATTAATTCTTGTAATAACCGTTACATTAATCCAAGAAAGTACATCTCAACATATTTTTAATTCAAAAATTAAAGTTCTATTAATTGATAATGATGCCAATGCGTTATCACAAACCATAATTTCTAATTTAAAAGAAGGAAATTCATTTGAAATTATAACATCAATAGACAAAAAATCAATTACAGAAGATCAAGTAAATGATTTGATTTTGAGTAGTCAATATAAATTGGCGATTATAATACCTAAAGATCTAACTAAAAATCTTAAAGCTAAGGTTTCTCAAAATGTTTCTAAAATATTAAAAGAATTTGAAATTAGTGAAGATAATTCTGTTGAGAATGTAGAAATTGATACCCAACAAATTAAATTATATTTTGATCCAACAATTCAATTGTCGTTTAGAAACGGAATAAAAAGCGCAATAGATAATATGGTTTCAAAAATTGAAACACAATCTATTTACAAAGCTTTTAAAGAGGAGTTAGAAATTGATAAAGATGTTTTTGAAAATAAAGAGTTTATTTCATTTTTAGAGATTAATCCTCAAAAAAACAATAAAGAAATAAAACCAAACTCAGTACAACATAACGTTCCAGCTTGGGCTTTATTTGCAATATTTTTTATAATTGTACCACTTTCAATAAATATTGTAAATGAAAAAAATCAAGGAACTTTTGTGCGATTAAAAACAAATCCAATTTCTTATGCAACAATTTTAGGCGGTAAAGTTATTATTTATTTGACCGTTTGCTTAATTCAATTCGCCTTGATGTTGTTGGTAGGTCTTTATTTATTTCCTTATTTAGGATTGCCAAATTTTGACATTAACGGTAGTTATTTTTTACTATTCTTAGTCGCTATTTTTTCAGGTTTGGCTGCAATTGGTATTGGAATATTAATTGGCACAATTGCGAGTACACAAGAGCAATCAGCACCATTTGGAGCTACATTAGTAGTAATTTTAGCAGCCATAGGTGGGGTGTGGATTCCTGTATTTGCCATGCCAAAGATGATGCAATTGTTTGCGAAAATTTCACCAATGAATTGGGGCTTGAATTGCTTTTATGATGTTATAATTCGAGACAATAGCTTTATAGAGATTTTACCTGAAATTTTATTGATGGGATTGTTTTTTGTTTTGATGATATCTTTAGCAATATATTATGACAAAGCTAAAAATACGGTATAAATATGGAGTTAAAGGAAGTAACAAATATCAGAATTAGATTCAATGAAACTGATCCTTTAGGAATTGTTTGGCACGGAAACTATATTACCTATTTTGAAGATGGAAGAGAAGATTTTGGCATTAAGCATGGTATATCCTATCTAGATGTTAAAGCCAACGGTTTTGCTACTCCAATAGTGGAATCTATTTGTAAGCACAAATTACCTTTAAAATATGGTGATATTGCAACGATTGAAACGACTTATGTTGACACATCTGCAAACAAAATGATTTTTACTTATATCATTTTTAACCCGCAAGGGGAAGTGGTTTGTACTGGTAAAACAATACAAGTTTTTATTGATGAAAAAGGGGCTTTGGTATTAAACATTCCAACTTTCTTTGCAGCATGGAAAAAAAAGATCGGATTATTATAAAAGCATAAAATGAGAGAAGTTTTTATTACAAATCATCATGTTATTACCTCCTTAGGGTTTGATAGCGCCTCTAATTTTAAAAATTTATTAGAAGGTAAATCAGGAATTAAAAAGTACAAAAGAGAAAACGATGCTGTTTATTACAGCGCTCAAGTTGATAAAAGCAAAGTAGATAAAGAATTTTCAAAAATTGGCGATAAGGTAAAGTATACAGTTCTTGAAAAAATGATGATTCTTTCCATAAATCACATATTAAAAGAATCCAGTTTAAAAATCACAAATAAAACAGGGTTGATTATTGCCTCAACCAAAGGAAATATAGATGCTTTATCTTCGAAGTCGGAATTTTATAACGAGAAAAATAGAGCCTACTTACCTCAATTGGGTAAACAAATTCAAGATTTTTTTAATTTTGAAAATGAGCCTATTATTTTGTCAAATGCTTGTGTATCGGGTGTTTTGGCTTTAGCTGTTGCAAAACGGTTTATTCAATCCAATCTGTATGATAATATGATTGTGGTTGGAGGAGATTTAGTTTCTGAATTTATTCTGTCAGGTTTTACATCTTTTCAAGCAATAAGTGACAAGCCTTGTAAGCCTTTTTCAAAAAACAGATCAGGTATTACATTAGGTGAAGCCGTTGCAAGTGTTTTGGTTAATTCTGTTAAAGACAGTGCCAATAAAAATGTTTTTCAAATTATAGGAGGCGCTTCTTGTAATGACGCCAATCATATTTCTGGTCCGTCTCGAACTGGCGAAGGATTATTTTTGAGTGTAAAATCAGCTCTGCGTGAAGCCAATATTGAGGCAAACGAAATTGATTATATCTCGGCTCATGGAACAGCAACTAATTATAATGATGAAATGGAATCGGTAGCTTTTAGCAGATTAAAAATGTTGGATATTCCCCTAAATAGTTTGAAAGGATATTACGGACATACCTTAGGTGCTTCAGGACTTTTAGAAACGATTATGGGTATGGAATCATTAAATCACAATACATTAATTGCTTCAAAAGGTTATGATGAATTGGGTGTTACACATCCCATAAAGGTTATAAATAAAACAATACAAAAACCATTAAATATATTTGTAAAAACAGCTTCAGGTTTTGGAGGTTGTAATACGGCTGTAATTTTTAAAAAAATAAAAAACTATTGATCTTATTTAAGGATAAAGAAACAATATTCTTTAAATTTGAATTAATAATAATAAATATAAATACCAATGAAAAATAAAACATTACGAGCAGTAGATGCCCTTCAAGAAGCACAAAAAATTGCTTTTGCCCCCTTTTTATTTCAGGCTGTAGTTTCACTTAGAAAGCTAGGTATTTTTGATCTTATTTTTGAAAAAAGAATGATTGGAGGTGTTACTATTGATGAAATTGCTAATGAATTGTCATTAACCTCTTATGGCGTAGGTGTTTTATTAGAAATTGCTGAAAGTTCGGATGTTGTTATTAAAGATGAGCATAACAAATATGAATTGACTAAAATAGGATATTTTTTAAATTTTAATGAAACTGCAAATGTCAATATAAACTTCACCAATGAAGTATGTTATAAAGGTCTTTTTCATTTGGATGAATCTATTAAAAACGGTAAGCCAGAAGGTTTAAAAGAGTTAGGAAATTGGGATACAATTTATGAAGGTCTATCCGTTCTTGATCCTAAAGTTAAAGATGCATGGTTTCAATTTGATCATCATTATTCTGATTATGCTTTTCAAGAAGCTTTAGAAATTATTTTTGAAAATAGGCCAAAAACTATATTTGACATTGGTGGAAATACTGGAAAATTTGCAATAAGTTGTTGTAAAAAGGATAAAGATGTAATTGTGAAAATTCATGACTTACCAGGGCAGCTTAATGTCGCCCTAACCAATGCAAAAACTAATGGTTTTGAAGATAGAATTTTGGGGTTTGAAATAGATTGGTTGTCTGAAAATCCGAAAATTACAAGCGGAGCCGATATCATTTGGTTGAGTCAGTTTTTAGATTGTTTTTCAGAAGATGAAATTGTAAAAATATTGAAAGTCTGTGTCGCATCAATGAATGACCAAACCGAATTGTTTATTATGGAAACTTTTACGGACAGACAAAAATTTGATAATGCTAAATTTATACTTGAAGCAACATCATTATATTTTACAGCAATGGCAAATGGGAATAGTAAAATGTATAAGGCTGAGGTGATGATAGGTTTGGTTGAAAAGGCAGGTCTTATTATAAAGAGAGAGATAAATCCGGTAGGAGAAAACCATACCATTTTAATTTGTAAAAAAGGATAATTCAATTGCTAAAAAAGTTTTACATACAAAGCTATTGTCATATAAAAAATAACCAACTTAGGTTAAATGGCGATGTTATATTTGAAGATTCGAAAAATGAGGACCTTAAAGATTTTTTGAAAAGTGCATATAAAAATCAGAACATAAAATATCCTAAATTTTTTAAAATGGATAATCTGAGTAAAATCTCATTTTTAGCTGCTGAAATTATTTTTAAAAATAAGACTTTAGAAGATGTCAATGATAATATAGGAATTGTATTTTCAAATAATGCAGCAAGCCTAGATACCGATAGAAAGTTTCAAAAGTCGATTGACGAAACGGATAATTTTTACCCGAGCCCTGCGGTATTTGTTTATACTTTACCAAATATTGGAATTGGTGAGATTAGTATTCGACATCAGTTAAAAAGTGAAAATGCATTTTTTGTTTTTGAAAATTACAATGCAAGCTTTCATCAAAATTATGAAAATGTATTATTGCAAAATAATAATTCAGAAGCTATTTTAGGTGGTTGGGTAAATGTTGATGGTGATAATTACAATGCATTTGTATATTTGGTTTCTAAAAATGGAGTTATTGAACACACAAAAGAAAATTTATTAAAATTATATAAAGAATAATACAATGGAGAACTTAAAGAAAGAGTTAAAAGAAAAAATTATTGAAAATTTAAATTTAGAAGATGTTGAAGTTGCTGATATTGGTGATGATGATGTTTTATTTGGAGATGGATTGGGTTTAGATTCTATTGATGCATTAGAATTAATTGTGATGTTAGATAAAGATTACGGAATTAAATTGACCGACCCAAAACAAGGAAAAACAATATTCCAATCTATCAATACGATGGCAAAATATATATCTGAAAAAAGAAGTTAATAAAATGAATAAAGGGGTTGCTATTACGGGTATGGGAATAATTTCTTCAATAGGGAATACTGTTGAAGAGAACTTACAATCTTTAATAGATAAAAAACCAGGAATTTCGAAAATTAAAAAAATGGATACCATCCATAAGGGTGATATTAAAGTTGGAGAGATTCATGCTAATAATGCCGAATTGGCACAGTTTTTAAATTTATCAGAAAATAATAATTATTCTAGAACAGCACTTTTGGCAGAAATTGCAGCCAAAGAAGCTGTAAAAAATGCCAATATTAAAGATATAAATCAATATAAAACCGGATTAATATCTGCAACGAGTGTTGGTGGTATGGATAGGACTGAAAAGTATTATTATTCGTACTTTGATGAGATAAGCAACAGAAAATATATTGATGCCCATTCTTTAGGAGATGCAACTTCAAAGGTTGCCAATAGCCTTGGAATTAATGATTTCGTAACAACAATTAGTACTGCTTGTTCTTCGGCTACCAATGCAATTATGATGGGTGCAAGAATGATAAAAAGCGGGAAATTAGATAGAGTAATTGTTGGTGGTGCAGATTGTTTGTCAAAATTTACAATAAACGGATTTAAAACATTGATGATATTGTCAGAAACAGATTGTAAACCTTTTGAT
>DAOUTI010000156.1 GCA_030626795.1 Flavobacteriaceae bacterium | reverse complement strand
GTCTATTGTGTCTTCAGCCATTTTACGATAAGTTGTCCATTTACCTCCAGTTATAGTTACTAATCCTGATAAAGAAACAATTAACTTATGGCTCCTTGATATTTCTTTAGTCTCTTTTCCTTCGCTATCTTCAGGAGCCGCCAAAGGTCTTAATCCAGCAAAAACGCTTAAAACATCTTTCTTTGTTGGATCTTTTTTTAAATACTGGGCTGCCGTATTAAGTATAAAATCTATTTCTTCATCTAAGGCTCTTGGTTCTAAACTATGCGTATCAAGAGGCGTATCTGTTGTTCCTAAAATAACTTTATTATGCCAAGGTACGGCAAAAAGGACTCTACCATCAGAAGTTTTTGGAATCATAATCGCAGCATCGCTATCTAAAAATGATTTATCTAAAATAAGATGCACTCCTTGACTTGGTCTGATAATTTTTTTAGTCTTAGGGTCATTCATCTTTAATATATCATCAACAAAAACACCTGTAGCATTAATTACAGATTTACTCTTAATTTTTATTGTTTCACCACTTTCCATGTCTTTTGCTACCACTCCACATACTATACCTTCTTTATCTTTAAGCAAATTAGTAACCTTAAAGTGATTAAGTGCTACCCCGTCATTTTCAATAATCGATTGGGCAAGGTTTATTGCCAATCTAGAATCGTCAAATTGCCCATCATAATAAATAACACCTCCTATTAAGTCTTTTTCATCTAAGTTGGGTATCGCTTTAAGCGTTTCTTCTTTTGAAATTTTTACAGAAGAACCCAAGCCTAGTTTTCCTGACATCATATCATAAACCTTCATCCCAATCGTAAAAAAAGGACCAGACCACCAGGTATAATTCGGAATAATAAATTTTTGATTTTTAACCAAATGTGGTGCATTTTGCATTAACAAACCTCTTTCATGCAATGCTTCTAAAACTAACGAAATATCTCCTTGTGCTAAATATCTCACTCCACCATGAACCAATTTGGTACTCCTACTTGAAGTCCCTTTTGCAAAATCAGATTGCTCGAGCAAAAGTGTTTTAAATCCTCTAGTGCTAGCATCAAGAGCAGTACCTAAACCAGTCGCTCCACCACCAATAACCAAAACATCCCATATTTTATCTTGCTCTTTTTTTAATTTACGGAGCATCTGATCTCTATTCATTACTTGAAATATTTAATAAGTATAACCAAATATAAGTTAAAACCGATAATATTTATGTAAATTTATCATTAAAATAATGGTGTAATAATTAGTATTCTATCAATAACTATTAACTTTTTTTGATACTTAACTATATTTAGAATAAATGTTAAAATTTTTAAAAGCTCCTCCTCATAAATCTCTTATTGCATCAAAAAAAATAGATAGCACTTATAAAAAATTACGCTTACAAGTGTTTCTTGGTATATTTATTGGCTATGCAGGATATTATTTTATTCGCAAAAATTTTGCACTTGCCATACCTGATTTAATTAAAGAAGGTTTTACTAAAACCGAATTGGGGCTTGCTCTTTCCTTTTTAGCCATTTCTTATGGTTTGAGTAAATTTGTTATGGGAAATGTTTCCGACAGAAGTAATGTTAGATATTTTATGCCGCTTGGGTTATTCCTATCTGCAATTACTATGATTTTTATGGGAGTAATGCCCATTGCAACAAGTTCTTTATTGATAATGTCAATATTGCTTTTTGTCAATGGGTGGTTTCAAGGTATGGGTTGGCCTCCAAGTGGCAGAACTATGGTTTATTGGTTTTCTATTAAAGAAAGAGGTACAAAAATGTCTATATGGAATGTTGCTCATAATATTGGTGGAGCATTAATGCCACTTTTAGCAATACTAGGTGTGGAACTTTTTAACGATTGGCATGCTAAATTTTATTTTCCGGGCATGGTAGCAATAATTGTTGCAATTATAATTTTTATTTTACTTAGAGACAGACCTAAATCAGTAGGCTTACCATCTATTGAAGCATGGAAAAATAATTACCCAAAAAATTATAAAGAAAAGGCCATAGAAAATGAGAAAAAAGGGATTTCTGCAATGGAAATCTTTACAAAACATATTTTGCCAAATAAATTGTTATGGTCAATCGCTTTTGCAAATGCTTTTGTTTATTTGGTTAGATATGGCATACAAGACTGGGCTCCAGCTTATCTGATTGAAGTTAAGGGTTTTACAGAGCAAGCAAGTAGCTGGGCTTATTCTGCTTATGAAATTGCAGCAATTCCTGGCACATTGTTAAGTGGTTGGCTTAGTGATAAAGTTTTTAGAGGCAAAAGAGCTCCTGTTAGCATAATTTATATGGCATTAATCGTTGTTGCTATATTTATTTATTGGCACAATCCTGTTGGTCATCCAATCATAGATAATATTTGTTTGATTTCTATCGGATTTTTAATTTATGGACCCGTAATGTTAATTGGTGTACAAGCTTTAGATTTGGTTGATAAAGAAGCTGCTGGTACTGCAGCTGGATTAACAGGTTTATTTGGATATTTTTTAGGAACCTCTATCTTAGCAAATATCTTAGGAGGTTATATTATCGAAAATTATGAGTGGAATGGTTATTTTATATTGATGATTACGGCAAGTATCATTGCAATAATTTTAATTGCATTAACCATTCAAAAACCCAACAATAAAAAAGTAAATACATGAAAAACATTCTGCTAATCCTTATTATATCTTCCGTTATATTAAGCTGTAATCGTTCAAAAAAAACAATGCATACTGAATCTCAAAAATCAAATACTTTAACCATCAAAAAATTGAGTACGGAATCAATAAAAACTCGCAACTACATTCTTAAAGATATTGTTATTGCACATAGAGGCAGTACCTATTGGACACCTGAAGAAACTGAACCCGCTTATAGATGGGCAAGAAATATTGGTGCAGATTATTTAGAACTGGACTTACAAATGACTAAGGATAGTATATTGGTAGCATTACATGATGACACTTTACTTAGAACATCAAATGTTCAAGAAATATTTCCTGATATTAATGAACCAACCACTAACGATTTTACACTAAAACAACTAAGAAGCTTAGATTTTGGTTCGTGGTTTAACAAAGTGAATCCTAAAAGAGCTAAAAAAAAATTTGTTGGAAGTCAAATATTAACTTTTAAAGATGTTTTAATGATAGCAGAAGGTTATCGCATAAAAAGAGAAAAAGGCAAACCTGTTAAAGAAGTAATTAAAGGAGAATGGACAGGAAAATACCTTTATGAAATAGACCCTGCAGATAATAAGAACAGACCCGGTATTTATGCTGAAACAAAAAAATTAGGCTTAGAAAAACTTTTAGCAAAAGAATTAAAAGAATATAAATGGTTAATTACTGAGAACCCTAAAAATATCAAAACTTACAAAAATAAAGTGGGTATCGCCAATACTAAAGCACGATTGGTATTACAAACATTTTATCCAGAGAGTATAAAACAACTAAATATTTATTTACCCAATATTCCGAAATGTATGCTAATCTGGAAACCTGAAATGGATAAAGATTTAAAAAACAATTACATAAAAATAATTAATTATTGTGTAAATAATAATGTAGAAATAATGGGACCCAGTATTGCTGGTGCACCAAATAATTATGGAGAACTTACTGCGCCTTGGATGGTTAAATTAATTCATCAATCAGGAATGATTATTCACCCATATACATTTGATACCAATATTGACTTTAATAACTATAGTGAAAGTACGGATGGTTTTTTTACCAATAGAGCAGATTTAGCTTTAATATATTTCAACCGTTTAAAGGGAAATACATCAGAAAGCATTTTAACCGAACTAGGATATTAATATTTAATGAAACCATTTATTCTTAATCATTTTAAAAGCTTTCAAGATAAAATAGGCAATAAGCCCAACGATTAATCCCATTATAAGTTCCGTAACAATAATCGGTAGTCTATGAAAAAAATCGTGAATCTCGTGAATATTATGAACAAACATACCTCCACCTACTAGCAACATAGCTATTGTGCCAACTATGGTTAATAATTTAATCAATTTTGGCAAAATCCAAATAAGGCTCTCTCCAACGGCTGACAAAATAGTTTTAATAACTCTTTTCTTTCCTTTTGCCATCTTAATTAACTTACACCCAGCATCATCCATACGAACCATTAAAGCTACAATTCCATAAACTCCAATAGTTGCAATGATAGCAATAATACTGACCACTAAAATTTGAGTAGAAAGCGGTTCTTCAGTAACTGTTCCTAAAGCAATCATAATAATTTCGATAGACAAAATAAAATCGGTGATTATTGTAGTTTTAATTTTTGCTTTTTCAACTTCTAAAAGTTCTTCTTCATTAGTGCTTTCATGTACTTCATGAGTTAGATCTTCTTTATGAAAAAATGTGTGGATAATTTTTTCGACACCTTCAAAGCTTAAATAAATACCCCCAATTAGCAAAATTGGTATAATTAATTGTGGAACAAAAGCACTTAACAAAAATGCAAACGGTAGAATAATCAACTTATTAAGAAAAGAACCTTTTGTAATAGCCCAAAGCACAGGCAATTCTCTAGAAGCACTAAACCTTGATGCTTGATCTGCTCCTACTGCTAAATCATCACCTAATACTCCCGCTGTTTTTTTAGCAGCTATTTTTGTCATTACTGCCGCATCGTCCATCAAGGCAGCAATATCATCTAAAATCGCAAAAAATCCTGTCATATAATATTGGTATATTTAAATCCCTACTTATGTAGTTTTTATTTTATAAATTATTCATGGTGATATGGCTCATTTTTCAAAATAGTAAATGCTCTATAAATTTGTTCAACAACAAATAAACGAATCATTTGATGAGAAAAAGTCATTTTTGATAAAGATATTTTTCCAATAGCTTTTTGATAAACTTTTTCAGAAAAACCATAAGGACCTCCAATCACTAAAACCATTTGTTTTATACCCGAATTCATTTTTTTTTGTAAAAACCTTGAAAATTCCATGGAACGAAATTCATAACCTTTTTCGTCTAACAAAACTAAATTATCAGTAGTTAGAACTTTCTTTAAAATTAATTCCCCTTCTTTTCCTTTTTGCTGTTCTTCTGATAAGTTTTTTGCATTTTTTATATCTGGAATTATTTCTATCTCAAATTTGATATAATGCTTTAACCTATTTTCATAGGAGTTTATTAAGATTTGCAAATTTTTATCATCGGTTTTACCAATTGCCAATACTTTTATTTTCATCTGGTATTATGTTTTTGTAAATATAAAAAAGTTATTTTTGTATAAACCTGAGTTCGACCTAATATTTTTTTACAGTTTAGATGAATTTGTTTTTATTTGAATTCTGTAAATTTAAATCTTAGGCCGAACTCAGGTTATAAGTAATAGAAATATCATGATTAGTAAAAAAAAGTTTGAAACAGAATTAGAACTCATAATTAAAAATGGTATCCGTGAAGATATTGGCGAAGGTGATCATAGCTCATTAGCCTGTATTCCAAAAGATGCCAAAGGGCAAGCCAAACTTTTGGTTAAAGAAAAAGGCGTAATTGCCGGTATCGAATTTGCCAAAATGATTTTTTCTGAAATTGATAAAGACTTAAAAATTGAAACTTTTTTATCAGATGGCGATAAAGTAAAAGTAGGTGATATTGTTTTTTTTGTTACCGGAAACTCGCAATCAATTTTGAAGGCTGAGCGATTAGTTCTTAACTCTATGCAACGCATGAGTGCAATTGCTAAAAAAACCAGAAAATTTACCAAAGTATTAAAAGGCACTAAAACCAAAGTTCTTGATACTCGAAAAACCACTCCTGGCATTAGAGCCATTGAAAAATGGGCAGTGAAAATTGGCGGAGGCGAAAACCATCGTTTTGCTTTATATGATATGATAATGC
>DAOUTI010000029.1 GCA_030626795.1 Flavobacteriaceae bacterium | reverse complement strand
CTGGGTGTAAAGGAACCAATGCACAGAAAAAGAAATGTATGGTTGAAAAAATTACCAAGCTAGTTGGTAGAAAATACAATACTGGTTTAGCTAGCGATTTAGGTTTAAGCCCTGGTAAAAAAAGAGTTTATGTACAATTTAAAATTGACAAAACTGGTAAAGTTGTAGATGTAAGAGCTAGAGGTCCTCACAAACGTCTAGAAAAAGAAGCTATTAGAGTAGTAAACTTAATACCAGATATGACCCCTGGTAAACAACGTGGTAGACCAGTTGGTGTAAAATACACATTACCTATTACTTTAGTTGTAGAATAAAATACTTTTCAAAATATTTAAAACCACCACCTTTTAGGTGGTTTTTTTATGCAGTAACAAATACTATATGATTTAAATCATAGTTTTTAAACCAACTTAAAACTAACTTAGAGTATTCATTTTAAATGCCTTAGTTATGTTAGTTAAGAAATATCAAAAAGCAAGACTCACTCCATATCGTAAACTGTTTTTTCAACTTGGCTTATTATTAAGTTTAGTACTTATCTATATTGCTTTAGAATGGAAAACTGTTGACAGAGTTGTGGGTGATTTTAACCAAGCACTTTTTCAAACGGAAGAAATTATGGATATTCCAATAACGGAAAGAATCCTTGAAGTAAAACCTCCACCTCCTCCACCCCCAGCTCCAGAAGTTATTGAAATTGTTGCCGATCAAGAAGAGATTATTGAGACGGTTTTAGAAAGTACCGAAACAGATGAATCAGAATTTATTGAAATAAAAGAAATAGATGAAATCGTTGAGATTATTGAAGAGGAAGAGGTTGAAAAAGATATTCCTTTTGCTATTATTGAAGAGCCTCCTGTTTATCCAGGGTGTACCGGAACAAAAGCACAAAAAAAGAAATGCCTTCAAGATAAAATTACCAAACATGTAAATAAAAATTTTAAAACAGAACTTGCACAGGATCTAGGGTTATCTCCTGGGAAGAAAAAAATATATGTACAATTTAGAATTGATAAAAATGGTGAAATAAATAATGTTAGAGCTAGAGGCCCTCACAAACGATTAGAAAAAGAAGCTATTAGAGTTGTTAAGTTACTCCCTCAAATGACACCTGGAAAACAAAGAACCAGGCCAGTACGTGTGTCTTACACCTTACCCATTACTTTAGTTATATTAAACCAATAAACCATTCCTTAAGAGGTTGTTTGATGAAATTTTTCAAGCAATCTCTTTTTTTTGGCACACTCTTTGTCTTTAACATAATTTTAACACTTAAATTTTAATTTATGAAAAACACAAAGAAAAGCCCAATGCGTAAAAATCAACTAAATTCAAACTCTACTTTATTTTTACAACTAGGAATTCTTTTAGCACTTGTATTAGTTTACACTGCATTCGAATTAAAATTCGTGAAAACTGTTTTTAATCTTCCTGATAAAACAGTTTTTACTGATGAACCTGCTATTTTTGTTTTCCCTCCTTTTGAAGTTGAAAAACAGGAATATCCAAAAGAGAAATTAAAAACACCTAAATTATTAGATAATTTTATAATAGATAATTCAGATTCTAAAACAGAAGAAGATATTATTGTTATTAAACCCGAACCAACTATTAATTACGATTCTATTTTTGGAGAGGTTCCAATAATTGAAGAAATAATTAAAGATGAAACTTTTCCTTTCGTTTTAGTAGAGCAAGCCCCAAGATATCCTGGCTGTAAAGAAAAATCGGAAGAAGCATATAAAAAATGCTTTAATGAAAAACTAAGAAAGTTTGTTGCAAAGAAATTTAATCCAAATTTGGATACTAATTTATCGGGAAAACAAAAAATATATGTATTATTCAAAATTGATAAAAATGGTGATATCGTCGATATTGAAGCAAGAGCATCTAACAAAAGATTAGAAATAGAAGCTATTAAAGTCGTGAAAAAGCTTCCAAAAATGGAACCTGGTAAACAAAGAACTAGAGCCGTAAGTGTAAAATATGTTTTACCCATTTCATTACACTTAGAATAATCAATATCGTAATCTCAATTTAAAAGGCTAGGACATAGAAAATAAATTTAATCCCTAGCTTTTAACTTTTCACTTTATTCAAATACCTTGTCCTTTTTTTGTAAATTTGAAATTCTAATAAAAATAAATGATAACAAATTTAAACAACTTACCAACTTACGATTTGGCAGGTGTAAATGAAAGAGTTGCTCGGTTTTGCACCCGAAGTATAAAAAAGTCATCAAAACTTGAGGGCTTAAAACTTGCCCTAAGCATGATTGATTTAACTACCCTTGAAGGAAAAGATACTCCAGGAAAAGTGCAACAATTATGTTATAAAGCAATGCATCCTCATGATACTTTAAAAAATATTCCAACAGTTGCAGCCATTTGTGTTTATCCAACTTATGTTGGAATTGCAAAAAAAGCATTAAAAGGCAGTGACATTCAAGTGGCATCTGTTGCTACAGCTTTTCCTAGCGGACAAGCAAATATAGAAGCTAAATTGAGTGATACAAAATTTGCTGTTGATCAAGGCGCTGATGAGATAGATATGGTTATTTCTAGAGGTAAATTTCTTGCCGGGGAATACCAATTTGTATTTGACGAAATAGCAACCATTAAAGAAGCTTGTGGTAAAGCACATTTAAAGGTTATTTTAGAAACTGGCGAATTAGACACTTTAGATAATGTTAGAAAAGCTAGTGAAATTGCTATGTACGCTGGTGCAGATTTCATCAAAACTTCAACTGGTAAAATTCAACCTGCCGCTACCATGCCTGTAACCTACGTGATGTTTGACGCCATTAAAGATTATTACCTAAAAACTGGTAAAATGATAGGGATGAAACCTGCTGGCGGAATTTCAACCTCAAAAATCGCATTACAATATTTGGTTATGCTCAATGAAATGTTAGGCGAAAAATGGATGAATAAAAATTATTTTCGTTTTGGTGCAAGTAGCCTAGCAAATGACATTTTAATGCAATTGACTAAAGCTGAGACAGGAATTTATCAATCACCTAATTATTTTTCTAAAGATTAATTATGACAAAAATAAATAAAAACATATTTAAAGCTGCCTGGTCGTATGATGAAGCTCCAGAAAGTACAGAGCATGTTCAAATTAAAAAACAATATGATCTTTATATTGATGGTAAATTTGTAAAACCAAGCAAAGGAAAATATTTTGCAACCTTTAACCCATCAGACCATAAAGAAATTGCAAAAGTTGCAGAAGCAACAAAAGAAGATGTAGATAAAGCTGTAAAAGCAGCCAACAGAGCATTTAAAGGTTGGTCTGAATTGTCTGGTAAAGAAAGAGGTAAATATATTTTTAGAATAGCTAGATTAATACAAGAACGAGCCAGAGAATTTTCGGTAATTGAAAGTTTAGATGGAGGTAAACCCATTAGAGAATCAAGAGATATTGATATTCCATTAGCGGCAAATCATTTTTTTTATTATGCCGGATGGGCCGACAAATTAGAATATGCTTTCCCTAATAGAAAACCAAAACCTGTTGGCGTTGCTGGGCAAATAATTCCTTGGAATTTTCCATTGTTAATGGCAGCTTGGAAATTGGCTCCTGCTCTTGCAACTGGAAATACTGTGGTTCTTAAGCCTGCAGAAACTACACCTCTTACAGCTTTAAAATTAGCCGAAATTATCCACGAAAGTGGTATTCCAAAAGGTGTTGTAAATATTATTACTGGTGCTGGAGAAACTGGCGCAGCGATTGTTAACCATCCTAATGTTGATAAAATTGCTTTTACAGGGTCAACTGGAGTTGGAAAATATATTCAAAAAGCTACTGCAGGTACTAACAAAAAATTAACCCTAGAATTGGGTGGAAAAGGTGCTAATATTATTTTTGAAGATGCAGCAATTGACCAAGCCGTTGAAGGTATTGTGAATGCCATATTTTTTAATCAGGGTCATGTTTGTTGTGCTGGTTCTAGATTATTTGTTCAAGAATCTGTTGCCGATTTGGTTATCGAAAAACTCAAAAGAAGAATGGAAACTTTAATTGTTGGCAATCCATTAGATAAGAATACTGATATTGGTGCTATCAACTCTAAAAAACAGTTACAAACTATTGAAAACTATATCAAAATTGGTTTGAATGAAGGCGGAGAAATTTACCAACCCAATTGTAAATTTCCAAAAAACGGAAACTGGTGTGCTCCTACTCTTTTTATCAATGTTTCACAATCTCACCGTATTGTTCAAGAAGAAATATTTGGGCCAGTTTTAGCCATTCAAACATTTAGAACTATTGATGAAGTAGTTGAAAAAGCAAACAATACGCCTTTCGGATTATCCGCTGGAGTTTGGACAGAAAAAGGGTCGAAAATATTTCACATGACCCAAAAATTAAATGCAGGTATCGTTTGGGCAAACACATTTAATAAATTTGATGCTACTTCGCCATTTGGGGGTTATAAAGAAAGTGGCTTTGGTAGAGAAGGTGGTTTACACGGATTAAAACCTTATGTGAAATTTGAATAATAACAAGATTTTCCTGCAAGGTTTTTAATACCTTGTAGGTATAAACATCATTTATTAATAAACATAAAGAAGTTGGTTTACACGGGTTAAAACTTTATGTAAAATTTGAAGAAGATCTTCAGTGAAAGAGTAGATGAGAGAACATTATTAATCTTTTAATTTTTGAATCTTTAATCATTTAATTAAAAAAACATGAGCAGATTGAGCATTAACAAAACATACAAATTATACATTGGAGGTAAATTTCCTAGAACAGAATCGGGTAGATATTATGCCATCAATAATAAAAAAGGAGAACTTATAGCTAATATGTGCTTGGCTTCTCGTAAAGATTTTAGAAATGCTGTGGTCATTGCTAGAAAAGCACAAAATTCTTGGGCAAGTACATCTGCACTTAACAAAGGACAAATTCTTTACCGTATTGCGGAAATGCTAGAAGGTAGAAAAGAACAGTTTATTGCTGAGCTAATTTTACAGGGTGAAACTAAAAGTAATGCCCAAAAAGAAGTTGAAGCTTCTATTGATCGCTTGGTTTATTATGCGGGTTGGAGTGATAAATACCAGCAATTATTTAGTTCGGTAAATCCTGTTGCTAGTCCTCACTTTAATTTTTCAAGTGTTGAACCTGTTGGTGTAGTTGCTATCATTGCCCCAGAAGAACAAAGTTTACTAGGATTAATTTCACAAATTGCACCAGCCATTGTTGGTGGTAATACCGTAATTGCTTTGGCTAGCGAAAGTAAACCTTTAACATCTATTTCTTTTGCGGAGGTATTAAATTCATCCGACGTTCCTAGTGGTGTGGTAAATATCCTTACGGGAAATAAAAATGAATTACTAGAACACATGGCATCTCACATGGATGTAAATTCTATAATCTACTGTGGTAAGAGTCAAGACGATATGAAATTGATTAGCGAATTGGCAAGTAACAATGTAAAAAGAACCATCTTTTATAAAAAAACGGATTGGTTTAGTGACAACAGCCAAAGCCCATATTTTATTGAAAAAATGCAAGAGGTAAAAACTACTTGGCACCCAGTGAAAGTTTAATTTTATAATTTGTAAACAATAGTAAAAAGCATAATTATAGGTAAAATATAAGTTCTGTTTTCTGAAGTTATAAAATCTGAAATATTAGTATCATTTTTATAATCTACTCCCAATAGGTTTGTTCCTTTAATTTTGAAACTCCATGGACTATCTTCTTGGTGGTAATCTAATTCGGCATTGGCAATTTTATATTTATTTTTATGCCCATTTTGGTCTTTAAAAGTAGTTTGGTTATAATCTGCTTTTAAATAAAAGTTATTTAAAAAATTATATTCTAAATTGATAAATGGTTCTTCAAAAGTGAATTTTGAAGTGGTATTTGGCGATTTCAATTCACTAAAACGTTTAGAGTAACCAATATCAAAATTAGGCCATTTTTTAAAATTGGTTGAAACTTCAAATTTTAAATTCTGAGAATTACTTTTATTTTTAAAAGTATCTTGATTTAAGATTTGTGTATAATTTGATATTTGTGATGACCCTCTAAATTTTAAAGTAATTTTGTTCAAGCTTTTTCTAATTCCTGCAGAAATATTCCAATTCTCTTCGGGGTTATCCAATAATATAGGATGACGTAATTGATTAATTCCATTTAAAAGCACTTCATTTTTTATGCCTTTAATTTTTTTATTATAATTTATACTTGCATTTAAAATAATACCTCTGTACATACTAAATTTTGTGTACCATAGTCTTGCGGAATGATACATTTGATTTTCAAGATTTTCGTTTCCAATTTTAGCAGCACTATAACTTAATATTTGCATTCTATTGGTATAATTTGAAGCATTGGTGAAATTACTCTTTAAGTTATACCTAAAGTTTATTTTTTCGGAACTTGAAATTTTAACCTTCCCTAAAAAATCGGGTAACAAAACGGTTTTACTTTCACTTCTATTTATATTTTGATTAACCTGCCAATTATAATGATGTAAAAATACACCATATTTAAAGGTGGCAATTCCAACTTTAAATTTGTGTTGCACACCTAAGTAAATATCATTCAATTTAAAGTTTAGATCATTACCAAAACCAGCAGTATCAAAATCGTTTTTATCGCCATTTTCTAACTCTTGAAAATCATCTGTTTTATACTTTTCATTCAAATAATTATTACCAATTGTAGTATAAATATGATTTTTATTGTTTAAAACCCAATAATACTTCAATAATAGGTTCACATTTTGAGTTTGTAACTCTTTGATTTGCTTTATACTGTATTTGTCTTCTTCTATTAATGGTAATAATTCGGGTAAAAAAGGTCTATTGGTTAGCCAATTTGTTCTAGGGTCACTCTTATTAAAATAATAATTTACTGTTGTTGAAAAAGTGTGTTTTGAAGTTAATTTTTTATGCCATTCGACATTTTGTTTTATCGTTAAGGCATTGGTTTTACTTAAAGTAGAAAAATTATCAATAAAAGATTCTGAAACTGTTTTTATATCATTTAATCTATCACTATGATTTGTTTTTATATAACCCGAATATGAAATATCTTCTTTAATATTTGGGATAAAATCTAAAGATATTTTTGAAATCAAAAATTGATTTTCTAAATTACCATTAACTGATTTTACTTCTTTGGTTTCCGAATTTTCAGATATAAAAGTATTGATACTTTGGGTCTCGATTTCGGTTTCGGTATCTGAAAATATGGTATAGGCAGAAAAGTCTACATTTTTATGAAATTCATGAGATATTTGACCTGCTGCAAAACTATTTTTACTTGCCTTAAAATCTTGGTTTTCTAAAAAAGTAGACAAATCATCATTTTGTAATTTAAAATAAGAATTTGGATCTTTAAACATTTTACCAATCCCTCCTTCAAAATTTAAATAATCGCTAACGGTAAAAGATTTTACACCAATATTATTTATATCTCCAATAAAATTGATATTGGTTTTGGGGCTGTAATAAAACAAATTTGGATGAATTATATAATTTTCATCTAAACCTCCACCAACTTCTACATCGCCAAATGTAAATTTATTTTTTCCTTTTTTTAACTTGATATTCATTGCCATTTTATCGCTATCATTCAAACCTTTTAAAAAAGAAACTTCGCTATAATTATCTATAACTTCTACTTCGGCTACGGCATCGGCAGGTATATTTTCAACACCTAGCTTTGTGCCACCTCCAAAAAAATCTTTGCCATCAACCAAGAGTTTGGTTACTTTCTTACCATTAACGGTTACACCTCCATTTTTATCGACCTCAACACCTGGTAGTTTTTTAAGCACTTGTCTTAGCTTGCGTTCTTCTCCTGTAGTAAAAACTTCTGTTTTATAAGTAATGGTATCCTCTTTAATGGTTACGGGGTTATCACTAATAATAACAATTTCACCCAAGGCATTATTAGCTTGCATTAATTGTATATTTTTAGTAATACTTTTAGATAAGTTTACTTTAAAACTTTGGGGTTTAAAACCCAAATAACTAACCGTTATATTATAATCTTGGTTTTGTTCTAATACCAACTTATATCTACCTTGCTCATCGGTAATAGCAAAAGCCATTTTAACATTTTGTGCTAATGGCTTTGCTAAAACATTCGTAAATGGCAAGGGTGTTTTTAATGAATCTGTAATAACACCCTTAATTTGATTGGTTTGTGCAATTGTTTTGGTTAGAAAAAAAAATACAATTATAACAACAAATTTTCTAATCATAAATTAATTTTATTGAATTAACTTGTTTTGGTATCACTGACAATTTTATTAAACTCTTGTTCTGTAATTTTTTTACCCTTTTCGGCTTTTCAATTTTTTTAATATTATTTTCTAATTTTATTGATGAGACCAAATAGATTTTATTCCCAATTTCTAATTCTAAAATAACTCCAGACAATCCTGCATAATTTAATGATCCAAGTGAATCTGGAAATTCAGGTTAACACAAAGCAATAGCACTTTCACAAGCTATTTTCTTTTTCTACTCTTAAAACTATAACTTATTGTTAATTTAAATGAATTATTTATCTACTATCCTTAAATTTATTGATTGAGCCTTCTATTAACTTTTTATAATCATTTTCTAAAATAGTTTTACCCTTTTTAGGTGTATCTATTTTAATTAACTTGTTATTTAGTTTTATTGATGATGCATAATAAATTTTATTACCAATTTCTAACTCTAAAATAACACCCGGTAAACCAGCATAGTTTAATGGTCCGAATGAATTTGATATTTCAGGGCAATACCAAGCAATAACTCTTTCATTAACTACATTTCCATTTCTATCTTTAAAACTATCTGTTGTTACCGCTTTATAGCAATTATAATTATTTACTTTTTTTGAATTATTGATTAATTTCCAATTTAAATCGTTAATTTCAGAGGTAATATGATAGTTAATTCCATCAAATTCATGTTCTCTTATAACAGACCGATTGGTTAAATCAATATAATACTTACTTTTTATTTTAAATGTCAATCTTGCAATATTTCGAATACCTTTCATGTTATCGTCAATCTCCATATTTTCAACCTCATTAAAAATTGATTTCTCATTAGAGAATTTTAATACTGTTTGAATATTATTTATTTCTTCTCTGACTAATTCAAAAATTTTTGATTTATTTCTTTGAATTTTATCGCTTTTTTTGATTTCACTCATCTTTAATCCATATGTTATCACACCACTAGTTTGTGACAGACATACATTATTAATAATAAATAAAATAATAAATATTAATACTTTCTTCATTTTTTAATTAGTTTAATTATTAATAGAATACGTAAATATTGAATATTTACGTATTCTATTTACTATTTTAATAACCAGCCCAACAAATATAATAAGCCTCATTTAAAATTGCAGCACCAATTTCATCATTGACAGTTCCATTATATGCTTCAAAACTTTCTAAATCGCGTATTGCCTGAGCAAAACAATCTTTTACATCATCTGATATTGTTGCACTTAATTCTGAAAACATCCCGAATCCAAATACAAACACCAAGGTTAAAATTAATTTTTTCATTTTAATAATATTTATAGTCTAAAGTAATTTAGACTTGTTAATAATTGGAGCTTTTCGCTCATTAATAATTTTGCTAAAACTACGAGGTGTATTACATTTGTAACACTTTCCTCTGGTTATTGACTTTTGTTTATTTCATAGGCATTGGTTTTAAATTAAATTTATTCGCATACTTTTATTTTATTAACATAAATCCGAGGATTGTTTTTTACATTTAAACATAAATTTCCTATGCTCATTTTTACATAAGTTTGACTTTTACTTTTTAAAATTACTCATTATATTCAACGTTTTTTTAGAAAATTCTTCTTGCGAAATAATTACTCCACTAAATTCTAGTAATTTCAACTCTTTTTTTGGATATAATTCTATATTCTTTGCATAAAAAGTATAATGTGTATCTTTTAACTCTAATATTAATCCAGGTAAATTATTATATTCTTTAGGCCCAAATGAAACGGGTATTTCTGGAGCATACCAAGCAATTATCTCAAAAATATATTTACCAGATTGATTTTCAATAGCTTTACTCATTGTAGCTTTAAAGCATTTATATTTTCCAATAAGTTTTGAATCAGTTGACAACTTCCAATTATTTGAAGAAGGGTTTAATCTAATCAGAAAAACCTCACCATAAACTTCTGCTTTTCTAATTGTTAAATCCTTATTTAAATCAGTATAAAAACTACCTTTACCAACAATTGTTTTTGCATAAGATTTACCTATACTATTAATCTCTATTTCCATTTTATCATCAACTTTAAAAATAGATTCTTTTCCTTTGAAATTCAAAACAAAAATTACATCTCCACTTTGTTTATTTAATTCCTCAAAAATTTTATCTCTTTTTATATTTGTTTTAAAGTCATTTACCATGAAACCATAAGATACTATTCCTGTAACTTGAGCATCAATATTCATACTAAATAATAAAAATATGATTATAATTTTTTTCATTTGTTATATTTTTTATAAGGGAGAAAATAATTTTCTCCCTTAATGATATTTATTAAACTACAAATTAATGTCACTCATTGAATAACCTTTACATAAAGCATAAGCAACATTCATAAACCAAAAGACTTCATCATCACTATAGCCAGCATTAAATGCTTGGTGCATTACATTATATGCGCGGTCGTCACATGATGTACTACTTTCAAAAGCACTATTTAATATTACCTGTTGTGAAAAAGTCTCAATTAAACTATCTTCTATAAATTCCATTGGTAAATAATTTTCAACATCAACTGGTGATATTTTTTCTGATCCATTTATTGTATGGCCAAAAGAAATGAAAAATACAATTACAAACATTAAATATTTCATATTTAATAAAATTTTAGTTTGAATCGTTATTCAAACTTGTTAATATTTAGAGCTTTTTGCTCGTTAATAATTTTGTTAAAACTATGAGGTGTATTACATTTGTAATACTTTCCTCTGGTTGGTGGCTGTTGTTTATTTCATAGGCATTGGTTTTAAATTAGACATGTTTCGAGTGTTTTTAATTTATTTATTTCCGGAGGAATTTTTTATATTTATACTAAAAAAAATATTCTCTTTAATTCCTTGTATATTACGATTTTATAATGACCGTAGTGCAATGTTTTACCCTACAATTTATAAGGGGATGTAATATCCCCATTTTTAAGACAATTCTAAAGGAGACTTTTTTCTAATAAATTTTCAATACGTTCAAGTTTTTCAATAATAATTTCAAAAGAATTTCCCATTGGTAATGTTTTAAATTAGTACTATAAAAAAATAAAAAGCAGATTATAGGTTGGCATTGATATTCTCTAATAGATGCAAATCATTTGTTTCTATACTTTTCTGGTATTTTTCAAAAGAGAAACGAAAAATCGTAAAAAAAGAAAAGAGAAAGCAAGTAAATCAAGCACGATAGTGCTTAACTTAGCTTTCTCTTTTCTTATTATAGATAAAACATAATCTTATCACCTGAACATTTAAAACCTACTACTTTTTGATTTTATATAGATACTAAATGAATGAGTATAGGCGTGCGTTTGTACGTGTAGCGCATTGTTTAGTTGCATGATAATGCCGCTAACAATTAAGCTTCTCGTACATGGGCAATTAAATAGCTTATTTCTTTTTAGAAGTATGAGAAAAAGGAATGTGCTATGCTTATGCGGCTGGGAGTGGCTATTTAATATATTGTGCTTATAGTACAGAAACTAAATGAATGCTGCTATAAGAGCAGGTTATGTTAATATAGCTTTGGAATCAACTTTCCGTGTATGATGCCGTAGCTATTTCGCAAAGCAGCTATACACTTGTAACACCTCCCAAATACTGAGAGAATAATAAATTAGTTTAATTGATACGAATCTATGTTTTATATCACTTAAACCAGTTTTAAACTGGCTTTTTTACTTTAAACAATCATTTTTTATTAATTTAAAATTTATTATTCGTATCATTGTAGTCAGTTAAAAACTGACCTATATACTATGAGAGCAAAAAACATTTCAACTCAATCCAATAAGATTTTGACTTACTTCAATCAAATGGATAAGGATTGTTTTGTTTATGCAGAAGCAACAAACGCATTACCTCAATCAAGCGATAGTGCTTTAAAAGAATTGCTTAGCGATATGGTAAAAAGAGGTTTATTAATGCGATTGAAAAAGGGATTGTATTATATCATTCCTTTCGAAAAAGATGCCGAAACTTTTATGCCTGACTGGCATATTATAGCAGGACATCTAGTAAAAGGCACAAATCATTATATTGGATATTACTCTGCTCTGCAAATACACAACTTAATTACTCAACCTTCTTTAAAAGAGCAAATAGTTGTATCAAAGCAAATTCGTCCTTCAACGATTAAAATAAAAAATGTTGATTTCCAGTTTATTTATCACAATGAAAATCATTTTTTCGGTTCTAAAAAAATATGGATAGACAGTTTTAACAAAGCACTCTGCTCAGATTTAGAGAAAACTTTTATTGATTGTCTGTTTAAACCTGATTATGCAGGAGGAATAGTTGAAGTGGCAAGAGCTATCTACACATCAAAAGATAAAATTAAATTCAATAAGCTTTTGGATTATGCTGAAAAATTCAAATCCCAAGCGGTTATTAAACGACTCGGATTTCTTTTGGAAATACTAGAAATTGAAACAGAAATTATATCAAAATTGAATAAACTAAAAACAGCTTCTTACGTGCTTCTAGACACTGAACTACCGAAATCGGGAAAGATGATTAGTCGTTGGAGTATTCAACAAAATTTAGAAACAGAAACCATTAAATCTGCTATCTACACATGATTAAACCAGGAGAAATACAGAACAAAGCTCGTGAATTTGGAGTGCGAGATCAGCAGATTGAAAAAGACTATATACTTTCATGGATTCTGCAAGGAATATCTCAGCATGAAGAATTATCTAAAGTACTCGCATTTAAAGGAGGTACTGTTTTAAAGAAAGTCTATTTCGAAGATTATAGATTTTCAGAAGACCTTGATTACACATTATTAAATAATGATATTTCCAACGAACAAATATTTGAGTGGTTTGGAGAAGTGTTTGAATACATTAGTGAAGAAGCAAATATTCCTTTAGAGATAATCGATAATAACGAGCATCAAGATGGAGGAATCAATTTTTATATCAGTTATGTTGGTCCACTTGGAGGTTTGGGAGCGAATAAAAAAGCAAAAATTGACATTTCAAGAAGTGAAGCTTTGGTATTTGAACCTGTCATGAATGATGTTTTCCTTGGATACTCTGACCAAGAAGAACATCAATTACTTTGTTATTCATTGGAAGAAGTGTTAGTAGAAAAATTACGTTCGGTGATGCAACGAATGCAAGCCCGTGATTTTTACGACATCTGGTATTTACTAGAAGTTCATAACATGGACGTTGATTTCTACATCAACGAATTCAAAACGAAATGCGAAAACAAGAAAGTAAATCCTGCTGATTTTCATACAAAAATAGAACAACGGTTACCACAGTACAAAGGGCGTTGGCAAAAATCTATGGCTGACCAAATTCAGGACTTGCCAGATTTTGAAATGGTTCTACGAGAAGTAATGCGACATTTAAGAAAACTAGAATTTTAAAGATAATTTTAAAAACCTTTTAGCAAAACATGGATTTTTTCAGGTAAAGGAGATACGTTTACGAAAAAGTTCAAAGAAACGGATGCCTACCTCTGGAGTTGCTACCTTTGATGAACTACCAAAAGGGACATATGTCTTTGAATATAATTTAAGAGCCAATAATAGTGGTAATTTTTCTAATGGAATTACCTCCATCAAAGCATGTATGCACCAGAATTTACTAATCACTCAAAAGGAATCAGGCTACAGATAATAGAATAGTCCTTATAATTTGGACTGTATGTAAAAAATATTTTTATTCCATTAGATCAAGTTTGAATGTAAAATAATTATTCATAGTGTAAGTTATGTCGAATTAAACTCTAATCAACATAACAATAATTATAGTACAAATGTTATCATTGGTATTTTATAAGAGAAGTCCATTTGATAGCTATAATGTAGTATTATGTAAAATATCCCAGAAGCATTTGTTTTCATAAGAATAATTAGAACTTGGGTCATTAAACTAATAAGCAGTATGCTTCGCAGCGCATTTTAAAACATTATGTATCTATAATTAGCCGTTATGTAAAATAGCCGCTACCAAGCGCTCGATTGTTTTATAAAATCAAATTGCTCTGGCAATTTATTTTACACACAATTATCCAACGCTTGCCAACGCCAAAATAAAAGCTAACCTTTTTGAACTTATTAAAAATCGCGTATTCGATAAAATGTATGCAATAAAAAAATTTAGACGATTCTCGTAAGCTTGCCACAAGAGCATAAATTTTAAGAAAAATAAAATTCTATGCACTTGTTATATTTAGAACTTCAATTAATCTTTTTTTGATGTTTCATTATCTTTTGTCTTGAAACAAAAGAAACAAAAATTCAAGGCTGCATATAATTTTGGAAACAATTAACGGATCATTCGCTATATTTTAGGAAACATTATAACTCGTTAATATTGCTTTGAATTTCCTTGTATAACTGTAACTCTTAAGAAACTATATTACTAAACCCCTAAAATATGGACGCTCATTTCTCCTATTGTTTTAACCAAAATTTTATGAGGCCTTTTTACGTACATCATCAGAATTTGGATGAATTCCACCACCTTTCCATTCACCAGTTATATGCCAATTTTCATAATGATATAACCATAAACTTGTCCAAGGAATAATGCAATCTGAAAGTAACATTTTTGAATTAAATTCCTGGTATTTTGGATAATACAAGCACAATTCATTTAATGGATATACATGAGGGATTTTATCATTCTTAAAATTCCTCTTTAATTCAGGGTTCAAAATATTAACTTTCGGTCGTTTGCCTATTCTATATTTTAACTTAAAAGAATAATTAATACTTCTTGAAGTGGGCTTTATTAATCCAGTACATACTACACAATCTTTTAAGAGCTTAACATTGAATTCGGGATAGCTTCTTTTTAGAGCAATAAATTGCTCTGATAAAGTATATATTTTTTCTTTATTCACTTCCGAAAAAAGTATTATTTTTTAATGGTTTCGTACTATCAACAAGCGATTCGGCTAAAACACCAGTCGAAGTATTTATACCAATACTTTCCATCTTCCTAGCTTTTTCTAGCTGATTTACTTGCGAATCTTGTGCTTTTAAGAATGCTTTTTCACCAAATAATCCCTTTATTGTATTTGCTTCCTCAATAACACCATTTTCTTCTTTTAAAATTTTCCATTGTTTATCTAAATGAAGTATAAACTTTTTAAAATGTTCATACAATTCAGGTTCTTTACCATCATCCCATTTATCACTAAAATCTTCTTGAGAGTTAACAGGGTTTAATATTTTCAAACGATTTCCAACTAGGCCTACGATGTTAATATTTTGCTTTATTTTATTTATGATATTTTCAATAGTGTCAAAAATTGATTCTTCTCCTTCATAAAACTCACCTGCAATAGTCGTTAAAATTATACTTGATGTAGCCATTTTAGGATTCGATTTAAAGTACTCATCACGATACATCTTGATTAACTGAACCGCTCTTTGTAAAGGTTTCTTTTTGGAAAACTCATCAGCTGGCAAATTTTCCATTGCATACGCCTTTTCTAGTAATGTCATTTTTGCCAAATTTGACTTGTCAACAAACCAATTACCATAACCTCTTGGGTTACTCGACGTCCAGTCTCCTAATTCCCTATCTGGTATAACTAATTTGTCTTCATCATAGCTTGTTTCTTGACAACCAAGTAAAATATCCATATGAAAATCACCTGCATAGTTTAAGCGAATACATCTATTCTTTAATTCAACTTTATCTTTATATCTATCACTATTTTGTAGAACTCTTTTTAATTGATTGTAAATATATTGTGGAGAATATTTCTCCCAATCCATAACAATATGTACAACTATGTCCAAATCGAATTCATTTTTTCCAGCCGGCTTAACAGTAGTCCCAATCCGAACTGAACCTTGAGGATATATCTCAAAAACGGCGTCTTTAAAAAAGCCAGTATCTTCATTAAGTAAGCTCTCGATTGCTCTATAAGCTGTTTCCATTCTTTCTTTACGCGTATCGTCTAATTGAATTTGTTCAGCGATTCTGGCTAGTAAATCGTCTAACTGCGTATTTTTATTTTTAAATAATATCATGCTTTACTCCATTTTAAATTTAAAACCCACTTTGCGTGTGGCCCAATATTGTATTTAGTGCTTAACTCTCCCTCATCATAACCTAGTTTATTAATCATTTGGGCACTAGCCCATTTGATATACTTACTATCTCCTTTAGATAATAATTCTTCCAACTCCTTTTGTTGAGATTCATTTGGTATCAATTCTAAAACATCATATTGCAAAATCTCCCAACAATCCCAGCCGGATTCAATAGGAGCTCTTTTTAATGGAGTTTGAACCGATTTTAAAAATCTGTAATTAACATATGGAAAATTCTTTTTTTTAAGGATTCTATTTTCTGCTTTCCCACCTAACAATTCTTCGTAAAATTCTCTCCAATGAGAAATTTCACGATTTTTTTCGCTATTAAACCAATCAAGAAATCTCATTGCATTTTTGGCAGGCACAAAAACCGCTAAATCACCTTTTTTCAATCCAGCTGTCTTCATTTTTAAATCATCAGTAGCACTCATTCCCTTCAAAACACTTTGTGTTTCAGGTAATCTTTTATACTTCCCTCCTACGTGTTGATACCAATTCCAGTTTGGATTTGCGTTTTGTACTAATAAGTATTTATCATTAACCTTAATTACGTACTGATAGGACATGGAAAATCTTATGTATTTTCCAAATAGGCTAATCCAAAAAGAATGCAACGTTAATTTTAACCTTTTCCTGTTTTTGTAAAAAAAATTAAAACCATCAATAATCAAAATAGTGATAAGTAAAATATAACCGCCTCCAATGAATTCAGGACGAAGCGACTCATCTATATTATGACCTATGATAATTAGAATTAATGCAACTAATATTTTTAAAATGAATCTCAACATAAATATTTAGTATTAGCCTTTTGGTGGAAAATTATCGTTACCAAAACTATCTTTCTGTCTAATTTGGTCTTTTTGGTTATGAACTAAAAGTTCAGATTTTTGATTTTTTGCAATATTTCTTGCTACATTAATTGCCTCCTTTTGAGTAGAAGTAACTTTTGTTGCCTTTTGATTCCCTGCTCCTTTAACTGCCCAACCACTACTATGTGGAACTACGTGTTGATTCTTTTTCATTATTTACATTTTAAATTTTTATTATACTTTCTACAATACCTTGTATTTTAAAATCTCTTGTTAATATAATTGGCTGATGCTCTTTAGTTGTTGATCTTGGTAGCAAAACAATATGGTCAACATTATTTTTAAATTCCTTGATTGTAGCTTCATCATCAATTAAGGCCACTACTCTATCTCCATCTTCTGCGGTTTGTTCCTTTCTTATTAAGACTAAATCTCCATCATCTATACTAGCTTTGTTCATTGAATCACCAATTGCTCGAAGAATAAAATACTTTTTATCCTTTCTAATGAGCTTTGTTGAAACAGAAATTTCTGTTTCAATATTTTCTTCAGCAGAAAGAGGAAATCCACATGCAACATTTCCTAAAACTGGTATGTTTATCATTTTTTCATACTCTTCTTCACCTTCCGAAACTTCTAAAATTGTTGGTTGCATAGAATCATAAGTTTTTTTAGAAGTATGAGTTTCTAGTAATTCAGCAACTGCTACATCTAATATTTTCGCAATCTTGAATAAATCTTCAAGACTTGGTTGCCTTCTGTTTTTTGCATAAGAGTTAACCATATTGTAGCTTTTCTCTAATCTTTCAGCTAACCAAGTTTGCTTAATACCTTTAGCTTTTAATACTTCTTTTATACGATTCATATAATGAATTGATTTACAGGTGTAAAATTAAGGTGTAATGATTTAATATCTCATATAATGAGATATTAAATATTAACAATATGTGCTATTTTATAAACAATTTCATTAAATGCAACAATTTGTCTTTTAAGTAATTTTAAGTGCAATTATTTTACTTTCACTCTATAATTGATGATTTTAAGTGCAATTATTTGTAATGACAAATCATTAAATGCAAATATTTATCAATATAGTTGTTTTAAGTGCAATTATTTTACTATATTTGATGTTGAACAACATTTAAATGCAGAAATTTATCATGAAGCTTGATCTTCCGGAAATAATATATAGTTCTTCTGATTCATTCGAATCTAGAAAAATAGGCCAACTTTTGAAAGATGGTAAAATAAGAAAACTACTTCCAAAGGCATATACATCAAACTTCATTGACACAGAAGATACTATTGTTAAAAGGCATTTGTTTCAACTAATATCAAAACATTATCCGAAATCGCTATTAAGTCACAGGTCTGCAATCGAGTATGCGTTATCACCAAAAGGATATATATATCTGACATCAACCCAAAATCGAGTTGTAAGATGGCCAGGTGTAACTCTTAAATTCACAAAGGGTCCAGGTCCATTAGATAGTGACAACCCATTATTTAAAGATTTATATGTTTCATCTCAGGAAAGAACATTTCTTGAAAATTTAAGCTCTAGTAGATCAACAGGAGGTGAATTTAAAATTGTATCTGAAGGTGTTATTGAAGAAAAATTATTACTGTTTTTAAATAGTGGTGGCGAAAAAAAATTAAATGAGCTTCGCGATAAATCTCGAAAAATCTCAAAAGAATTAGAGTTAAATAAAGAATTTGATTTATTAAATAAAAAAATTGGTGCATTATTATCTACAAAACCTAGTAAAATACTAAAGTCACCTGTAGCTATGGCACAATCATTTGGTGAGCCTTATGATCCAACTCGGTTAAATCTTTTTCAAAAGTTAGCAGGAGCTTTAAAAATTATGCCATTCGATAGAATTGATGATAATGCAAAGAATGAAGATCAATTCAGGACATTTGCTTTTTTTGAAAGCTATTTTTCAAATTATATTGAGGGCACAACATTTGAAATAAATGAGGCAGTTGATATTATTTATAAAAATCAGATAATTGTTAACAGAGCAGGAGATACGCACGATGTAAAAGGAACTTTTGAAATATGTTCAAACAAATTTGAAATGAGTAAGACTCCTTCTAGTCCGGAAGAGTTTATTGATGTATTAAGAACAAGGCACGAAACAATATTAGGAGGAAGACCTGATAAACAACCTGGAATGTTTAAAGAAAGAGCTAATAGAGCAGGGAATACACATTTCGTTATACCTAAAATGGTTCCAGGAACTTTAAAGGCTGGTTATGAAGTAATTAATTCAATTCCTTCAGCTTTTGGTAAGGCTATATATATGATGTTCCTTGTCAGTGAAGTTCATCCCTTTAATGATGGAAATGGAAGAATTGCAAGAATAATGATGAATTCCGAACTGGTTAAGAATTCTGAACAGCGTATTTTAATTCCAAATGTTTACCGTGATGATTATTTAGGAGCATTGAGAAAGCTTACAAGAGAATACAATCCAGATACTTATATAAGAATGATGATTAGAGTTCAAGAATATAGCCATTGGCTTAATCCAACTAGTTTTGATAACATGCTAAAACAAATAGAAAATTCAAGTGCATTAGAAGAACCACATGAAGGGCTCTTAAAGTGGAAGTAAATAGTTTGCACATCATTCCACACACATTATGCTTCCCTCCTACGTCGTCGCATAAAAAGTGTTCCATTAACATCGTAAAAGAAACTTTTTGAGAATAAATTTTTTCAAGAAACTGAATTTACAACTTTAGCTTTTGCCAAAGCTCAAGTTATAACGCGGTACATTATAGTACAAGTGTTTAAATTCTATTTTATATACTTTTTACATTATATTACCTCCTAAAAAACATCATCAAAAATTCTTGAGAATAGTATAGAAGCTAACATATTAATTAACTCTAAATTACAGTTTTTATAAACCAAGAAAATACAGAATCATTTGCGTGCAATATGCGTGCAAACAAAAAAAACCTCAGTAAATACTGAAGCTTTTCATTAGCTAACTCTCTAGGCTGTACCTAGTGTTAACAACACAACTACTTTAATTTCGGTCTGGACGGGACTTGAAACCTTCTATTTTTAGAATCTTGTAAACTATAATAAAATATGCAATAGCACTTATATTTCCCTTATTAACTGGTCTTATGAAATTTTAGATTACTTT
>DAOUTI010000082.1 GCA_030626795.1 Flavobacteriaceae bacterium | reverse complement strand
CTGCATTATCAATAATTTCGGATAATTCTAAAGTATAAGTATCAACATCCGCATTAAAAAGTAAACTTCGGTAATTGCTAATAGTTAATTTTTCTCCATTAACATGTGTAAAAAGATCACCTCTTTTTATATTTTTATCAGATGCATCAGAATTTGGCAATATTAGCCGTACATAACCAAAAATATCATCTGTGCCAGAAAATCGTACCAAACCAAAATCAACACCGTTGCTTTTTGAAACTCCTGCAAAAGAATTTTCAAGGGCTATATAATCATCAACAATCCAGCTCCAAAAATCTACAGATTCTCTATTATATATTAAGTTTTCAAAAAAATCTTCAGGATCTGGAGTTGCTTTTAAAAAGTTAACATATGCTGTTTGATCATTTATTTTATCATCTGCTAGATTGGTTACATTTTCTTGCCAAAGGTAAAATATATTTAATCCTTGCCAAATAAAATCCTGAATTTCAATATCTTCGGTGACCTCGGGTATTTCTACCTGTTCATTCTCATCATCATCACTACAACTAATTTGTGTAAATAAACCAATAAAAGCCAATATTAAAACTAAAAATTTCTTCATCATTTTCTTTTTATATAATTAATTGTCGCAATTTATAAAATATTATTACATTTTTCGTACCATATTGTAACATAATAATAAGTTGGTCGTCGTAATGTTGTATTAGAGTTTTAAATAATGAACCAATCAGAGTTTTTAGAAATAGTTTTACCATTTAAAGATAAGGTATATCGATTGGCCAAAAGATTACTGGTTTCTAATGATGAAGCAGAAGATGCAACACAAGAACTTTATTTTAAGTTGTGGAAAAATAAAGATAAAATTGAGACTTATGATAATGTTGAGGCCTATGCCATGAGAATGACAAAAAACTATTGCTTAGATCAGTTAAAATCAAAAAGAGCATCTAATTTAACCTTGATTCATAGCAATTATAAAGACGAAAGTAGTTCATTACAAAATGATATTGAATATAAGGATAGCGCAAATATTATTAAAAAAATGATGAATGATTTACCTGAAAAACAAAGAATGATAATTCAATTAAGAGATATTGAAAATTATGAATATCATGAAATAGGTAAAGTATTAAATATGGAACCTACGGCTATCAGAGTCGCATTATCAAGAGCAAGAAAAACTTTACGTGAAAAATTTGTAAAAAGACAGAATTATGGAATTAGCTAAAATTGAAATTTTATTAGAAAAGTATTTAGATGCAAAAACTACTTTAGCGGAAGAAGATATTTTGAAAAAATTTTTTTCTCAAGAAGATGTTCCAGCACATTTGTTAGAATACAAAGAACTGTTTAATTACTTTACTAATAATGTATTAGATACTTCTAGTAAGCAAATAACTTTGCCAGCTGAAAAAACAAATTTTAAATGGCTATCGATTGCTGCAGCAGTCGTACTATTTGTAAGTATATTTTCACTTTATCAAAATGATTTGGCTGAAAAAAGAGAAGCCCAACAGGCTTATTTCGAAACTCAAAAGGCATTAAACCTAATATCTCAAAGTTTAAATAAAGGAGGTAATGCCATTGCGCAATTGCAAACATTTGAAAACACACAAAATAAAATTTTTAAGAATAAATAAAAACCAATTAAATAAATAAAATTATGAAAATCAATAAATTAATAATAGCAGTAGCGTTAATGATAGGTTCTTTTACCACATACGCGCAATCACAATTTGACAAATTTGAAGATATTGAGGGAGTAACCTCAGTAATTGTAAACCAAAAAGCTTTTGAGCTTATGAGTAAAATTGGAGCAGATTCTGATGAAGAATACCTAAATTTAATTAAAAACATTAAAACTTTAAAGGTTTTTGCTACCGAAAGCGCTACCGTTGGAAAACAAATGGAAGTAGAGGCCACTAACTTTCTTAAAAAAGCCAATTTAGAAGAATTGATGAGAGTTAAAGATGGTAACAGTAACGTAAAAATATACGTAAAAGAAGGTAAAAACTCAGATTATGTTAAGGAGTTATTTATGTTTGTAACTGATGGCGGTAAACATACTGGTGGAAATCAAACCGTAATAATTTCATTAACTGGTGATATCGATTTGAAACAAATATCAAAACTTACTGAAAAGATGGACTTACCCGGAGGAGAACACTTAAAGAAAGCGTCTAAATAATATCTAGAAAAAATGAAAAAAGTATATATACTAATTGTCAGTATTGTTTTTTTAACAGTAACTTTTATATCTTGTGATGGAAAGCAAAGTTTACAAGAATATTATGTTGAAAAGCAAAATAGCAGCGAATT
This sequence comes from Flavobacteriaceae bacterium, assembly GCA_030626795.1. GTDB lineage: Bacteria > Bacteroidota > Bacteroidia > Flavobacteriales > Flavobacteriaceae > Lutimonas. Next base: position 8,650 of record DAOUTI010000082.1, on the reverse strand, counting down.
TATTTCTTTAGATCTACCTTCAAGTATTATAAGTTTGAATGAAGATAGTTCAATAGAAACTAAAGAAACAATGGCAACTATTAAAAAGTTGAATATCCTCGCATATAAAATTAATGATTTAAATAAAAGCGAGTATTTAGTTGAATATAAAAAAGTTAAAGAAATTCTTAATAATAAAAAATACAACGAGTTAATAAGAATGAACCATGATGGTGTTCATGTTATTATTAAATATTTAGGTTCTGATGAAGCTATTGAAGAACTTATAGTTTTAGCTTCTGATAAACAAAAAGGATTTGCTTTAGCTAGAGTTTTAGGAGATAAAATGAGTCCAGAAAAAATGATGAAATTAGCACAAAACTTTAAAGATATTGACAAAGATAATTCTGCTTTTTCTCAAATTACTGAATTGATGGGAGAGTTCAATTAAAAGCTAAATAAATACAATCTTCAAAGCTGTTTTAGAGAAATCTAAAACAGCTTTTTTTAACCAATTTTTAACGTAAAAAATGACTTTTAAAAACATATATTTGTTTTTTATAATCAATTATTAATTAATATTTTAAATAAATGAAAATACGGATATTACTTTTTGTCGCTGTTTTTAGTGTATTTATGACTGAAGCACAAGAAAAAACAGAAATCAATTCATCTTATAGAGCAGAAAAAGAAAAGATTAGCGACTTGGTTCATACTAAATTAAAAGTTGATTTTGATTATTCTAAACGCCAAATGCATGGTGAAGCATGGATAACTTTAGAACCTCACTTTTATAATGTAAGTGAGTTAGAATTAGATGCTAAAGCCATGTTGATTCATAAAGTTACCAGAAAAGGAAAAGACCTAAAATATGAATATGATGGAAATAAACTAAAAATAAACCTCGCTAATGTATATGGTAAAGGCGAGCAATATACAATCTATATTAAATATACAGCACGCCCAGAAGAAGTAAAACAGGAGGGAAGCGCTGCAATTACAGATGCAAAAGGTTTGTACTTTATCGACCCCGATGAAACAGATCCTAAAAAACCTACACAAATTTGGACACAAGGAGAGACCGAATCAAGTAGCTGTTGGTTTCCAACAATTGATTCGCCAAATCAAAAAACGTCGCAAGAGATTTATATTACTGTCCCTAATAAATATGTCACACTATCGAATGGTTTAATGAAAAGCCAAACAGAAAATAGTGATGGAACAAGAACAGATTATTGGAAATTTGATCAAAAACATGCTCCGTATTTGTTTTTTATGGGTATTGGTAAATATAGTATTGTAAAAGATAAATGGAAAGATATTGCTGTAGATTATTATGTTGAAAAAGAATATGAGCCATATGCAAAGGGGATTTTTGGGTTGACACCCGAAATGATTCAGTTTTTTTCTGATTACACTGGGGTGGAATATGTTTGGCCTAAATATGCGCAAATCGTAGGGAGAGATTATGTAAGTGGTGCTATGGAAAACACAACTGCTGTAATTCATGGCGAAATGGCATATCAAACTTCAAGTCAGTTAGTAGATGAGAATACTTGGGAAAGTACAATTGCACACGAACTTTTTCATCACTGGTTTGGTGATTTGGTAACTGCCGAAAGCTGGAGTAATTTAACTGTAAATGAGTCTTTTGCAAATTATAGTGAATATTTATGGATGGAATATAAATATGGTAAAGATGCTGCTGATGATCATCGTTATGATGAAATTCAAGGTTATATATCTCCAGAAAATGAGCTAAAAGATTTAGTCCGTTTTCATTATAATAGTAGAGAAGATATGTTTGATGGTGTTTCATACAACAAAGGAGGCGCTATTTTACACATGTTAAGAAATTATATTGGAGATGCAGCTTTTAAAGAAGGAATAAAAACATACTTAAATGACAATAAATTTGGAACTGGTGAAGCGCACCAATTGCGATTGGCTTTTGAAAAAGTATCGGGTAAGGACTTAAATTTGTTTTTTAACCAATGGTATTTCAGCAATGGTCATCCAAAATTAGATATTAAATATACTTATAGTGAAGCTGCAAATTTGGTAACTGTACAAATCAAGCAGACACAAGAAAATAGTTTTGAATTTCCTTTTGCTATTGATGTTTACGAAGGTGCTAAACCAAAAAGATACAATGTATGGGTAGACGAAAAAGAAAAATCATTCACATTCAAATACACCAATAAACCTAAATTAGTTAATGCAGGAGCAAATAGAACTTTGTTGGCTGAAATAACAGACAATAAAACAACTGAAAATTATATTCATTTGTATACTTATGGTGATAAATATGAAGATAGAAGAGAAGCTATTGAGACTTTAGCGGATAATCAAAATGAGGATGCGCCATATAAAGTAATGATTAAAGCCATGAATGATAAGTATTATGGTTTGAGAATTTTAGCAATTGATAAAATTGATATTTCTAAGGCGAATTCTAAAGAGGCAATTGGCATTATTGAAAAACTAGCATCAACTGATAAAAAAACCTTAGTGCAAGCAAAAGCAATTTCAAAATTAGAATTGTTAGAAGATAAAAAATATACGGTATTGTATAAAAAAGCTCTAGAAAGTAAATCAAGTTCGGTTAAGGGAAGTGCTTTGAAAGCTTTGTATAAGGTAGATAAAGAAGCTGCATTAACTTTTGCAAATGCTATTGAAGATGACACAGAAAGAGAAAGCTTAAAAGACGCTCTAATTCCTGTTTATATTTTAGATAAAACAGAGGCTCAGATGCCATTTGTAGCAGATAACTTAATTGCGGGTATGTTTTTTACCGAAGATAAGTCTAAACAGAATACCTATAAAGAAGGTTTTCAATGGGTTGCTTCAAGCTCAAACGAAGAAGCTACTCAAAACTTAGTTGATTCTTTTGTGCAAATGGGTAACAGATATAAGCAGTATGGTGCCGATAAAATGGCTATTCAGGTGTTGCAACAGGTTATAGCTGCTAAAAATGAATTGAACACGCCTAATAAAGAAGTGTTAATCAAAATTGTGCAAGATGGGTTGGTAAAGTTGTAATAGTTTTTTATTTATACTCGTAAACATTATGAATCCTCAAAGGCTTGACTTTTGGGGATTTTTATTCGTGAGACCCTAAAAAATTCATTTCAATTTTTTAGTCTGTCGAACTAATACCGCTTCCGATTACTATCGGAATCAGCGGGATCTAGGTTAAATACCTCAACCCTTGGTTCGATCCCTGTTATTGGGTTCAGGGCTTGCCCTGAGGTTTAACACCTTTTATTTTACATACTCTTTAAAAGTTCCATCGGTGTAGAAAATAACGATCCTCTCAATTCTTTTATCATTAGTAGATGGTAAATCTTTTTTGTCAAAAGGTTTTTGAATTTCATTTTCTTGAGGATTTAAAGAAGTCTCTAATTGTGTAGGAGTAGCGTTTGGAAACTTTCCTTTGCCATTTAATATCCAATACAATTCAACTTCATCAAACTTCTTAATTACTTTTAAAACAAAATCTAAGCTAGGTTTGTTTCTTCCCGAAAGTAAATGTGAGATACTTGATCGTTGTACACCAATTTTATCTGCAAAAGCAGAAGCAGATAATTGGTAGTATTCCATAACTAATTTCAATCTTTTTGAAAATTCAGAGTTGTTTATCATTGTAAAACGATTAGTGTTTACAAAAGTAATTAAATGATGTAAACTATCAAATATTTATTTGTAATAATACGAAAATACAAATTTTTAAACAAACTAATACTTTATGTAATAGTAGTTAAATAACAGAATATCAAATAAATACATATAAATTATAATAAAACAAAAAAATTATTGTATAATTATTTATGAGTAAGATAATTTGGTTTACAATTGTAACAAAACCAAAGACAATGAGTGTTTACATTTGTAATTAAATGATTGTTTACATTTGTAAAATGGAAAAGGTCGAAATTAAATTGTTGAATAAATGGTATCCCTTAAAGTATCAAAATAAATTAAAAGGAAGATATCTTATACAAGATGATATTTTGCCTTTACTAAATAATTTACCTTCTAGTTTTGATGTAAATAAAATTGGAGAGTCATTTCTTAAAAAAGACATCTACAGCGTATCATTTGGGAATGGAAATAAAAAAATATTGATTTGGACACAAATGCACGGTAATGAAAGTACGGGCACAAAAGCACTTTTTGATTTACTTAATTTTTTTGCAACCAAACATGAGTTATCAAAAATTGCAAATCAAATATTAGAAACATGTACTATAGTTTGCGTACCAATTATAAATCCAGATGGAGCCACAGCTTATACCAGAGTTAATGCACAAAATATTGATTTAAACAGAGATGTAATTGATAAGAAAGCAATTGAAAGTAGTATTTTACAAGATATATTAAAAGAAATCAATCCGGATTATTGTTTTAATATGCACGATCAAAGAACCATCTTTAGTGTAGGCGAAAATAACAATCCAGCAACCATTTCTTTTTTAGCACCTTCTGTTGATCAAGAGCGGACTTTAACTGATGGCAGAAAGCAAACTATGGAAGTTATTGTTAGCATGAATAATTTACTCCAAAAAATAATGCCTAATCAAGTAGGAAGGTACACCGATGAATTTTACCCTACAGCTACAGGAGATAATTTCCAAAAAATGGGACACAATACTATTTTGATTGAATCTGGACATTTTAAAGATGATTATCAAAGAGAGCAAACTAGAAAATTTACTTTTTACGCCTTATTACAAGGTATAAACTTTATTGCTCGTGAAAATGATAAAAATAATTATAAAGCATATTTTGATATCCCTAATAATGAAAAATTATATTTAGATATTATTTTAAAAAATGTAAACTACAAAGACAAGAAAGAGGATATAGGGATTTTATTTAAAGAAAAATTGATAGAAGGACAATTATACTTTATGCCTAAACTAGAAATAACAGGTAATTTATCAAGCTATAATGCCAATAAAATAGTCAATAATTCAGGTTTATCGTTTTTAAATAAAATAGAATTGGAAAAATGGCTTAAAAATGAATTTAATTAAAAGATATGACCTAATTATTAAATTTATTTAAATAAAATGATAATTTATTTATGAATTTTTAAGATATTTGCAAAATAAATAAACAAACTACTATGTCAAAATTCAAATTAGATGAACTAGATCATCAAATTCTAGAAGCATTAATTGAAAACGCAAGAACACCGTTTACTGATATTGCTAAAAATTTATTAGTTTCGGCTGGTACAATTCACGTAAGGGTAAAGAAGATGGAAGATGAAGGTGTTATTAAAGGATCTACACTAAGTGTTGATTATAATAAAATGGGTTATACATTTATTGCTTATGTTGGACTTTTTATAGAAAATTCATCAACAACTCAAAGTGTAATCAAAGCTGTTAGAGAAATACCAGAAGTAACCGTTGCTCATTTAACAACAGGAAAGTTTTCAATATTTTGTAAAATCCGTGCTAAAGATACTATGCATGCTAAAGAGATTATTTTTAGTTTAGATAGAGTAGAAGGTGTTAAGCGTACTGAAACATCAATCTCATTAGAAGAAGTAATTAATGATAAAAAGAGACTAATGCATAAAATATTTAAAGAAATTTCTTTTTAATCACCAAAATTAACACTCCGAAAATCCCTGTTTATTTTTAAACAGGGATTTTTTTTTTGATTATAAGCGTAAAAAAATCTCATACAGTAAATCTCTTACAATAAATTATATGAAATATTGTTTATTAAATTAAATTGTATTTAATTTGTAAAGTATTATTTAATTAAACAATATTTGAATTCCGGTACTTATGGATCAAATGGGTAAAAGAATAAAGAGAAGAAGAGAAAGTCTAGGTTTAACTAGTAAGATTTTATCAACTTCAATTGGTGTAACTGCTAGTTTAATATCCCAAATAGAAAAAGGCAAAGCTTTTCCATCTATTGTTACGCTAAAAAAAATTGCAGAAGAATTAAAAACAACTGTTGGCAATTTAATTGGCGAAAATGAAAGCCAAATTCAACATCCTCAATTAAACTTAAGCCAAAGACGATTTGCTAAAAAGAATAAAAATGGAACAAGTTCCTACTTATTATCCTATCATTTCCCTTCAAAGCAAATTGAACCGTATTTAATTAAGTTTAACAAAAATTCTGATTCAAAGGATATTATGACAAGTAATTACCCTGGTCAGGAGTTTTGTTTTGTGCTTAAAGGGAAATTTGAAGTGGTAATCAATAAGCAACAATACATTTTAAATGATGGAGATGGGTTTTATTTTAATTCGAAAAACTCCCACTTATTCAAGAATATTAGCAGTAAAGAAGCTGAAATACTATGGATTATAACTCCAAACAAAAACTAATACTAAATAAAAATATATAAAAATAATTATAATGGCAGCTCAAGAAAATTATCAACCAACAAAAAAAGCACAAGCGTTTTTAGACAAAGTTGAAAACGGAAAGTACAATCGTGAAATTGTGATGGGTCTTAAAAGATTTATAAGTAACAAAGTGCCAGAAGAAATGCAAGGGTTCTATTCACAAGAAGAATTACAGGAGTTAATAGATCTTAAAGATACAAATCAAGATGTTGAAGCTCGAATGCCTGTAAAAATCACCAATCATTACTATCAAATTGCAAAAAATAGTAAAGCCGTTCGGACTTTAGTTAAAGCAAGCCCCAAAGAAACTTTCGACCTTGATGGCGCTCCTGATCCTGGTAAACAAATGACATATAGTCCGTTAGAAGGCTTAATTCATAAATATGAATTAGGATTAATCTATGTGACTAATACATGTTCGGCACATTGCCGGTTTTGCTACAGGGAAGAGTTAATTGCAAAAAAGGAAATTGTTAGAGAAGATGGTACGGTTGCTTCAAAGGGTTTGGCGAACATACCTGATTTGGTTGAATATATCTTAGATCACAATAAAATTGTAGCAGAAAATGGAGGAAGGCACCCCGAAACGAACCGTGAAAAACTAAGAGAAATTTTAATGTCAGGAGGTGATCCCATGGTGCTTACCAATAAAAAACTGGCTGAGTGGTTTTCGGCACTTGCTGATGCTGGTATTGATAGTATTCGTGTTGGAACCAAAGAATTGGCTTTTTATCCAGATCGATTTGATTCTACTTTTTTTAATATGCTGGATGACTTGCATGCTGCATATCCTGAAGTACAGTTAAGATTTATGGTGCATTTTAATCACCCTGATGAGTTTTTACAAAAAGATAAAAATGGAAATTATATTGAAGACCCAGATGGTGGTTTAGTATGGATAGAAAGTACGAAACGGGCAGTTAAACAACTGGCAAGCCGAAAATATATTACCATTGAAAATCAGGCACCATTTATAAAAGGTGTTAATCAGGATTCAGATGCTATCCGAATTATGCAGCGTGAGTTAAAGCGAAACCGTATCAACAATCATTATTTTTTCTGTGGGCGTGATATTATTGGTCACAAGGCCTTTAATCTTTCTATAGAAGATGCATGGAATTTGTTAAATGATTCTCAAAAGGGATTATCAGGAGTTGAGGCAAGTGCCAGATTATCTATTACACATTATCTTGGGAAAACAGAAGTGGTTTCTGTAACCAATAAGCCAATACCAGGTGTTCCCGGTACTGAAAATGGTGTAGTAATCTTTAAATTGTTACGCAGCGCTGCAGATGCATCAAATAAAGGGCAAGTAGCTATTGTGGGAAGAAACCCTGAAGCTATATGGTTTAGTGGATACGAAGATCGGGTAATTTTCGATGAAGCTGGATTATTTACCGAGTCGATGAAATCGACAAGTAATGTTAGTAATGAAACTCACAAGCAATCGTGAAATATTTGAACGCTAACCCTTATTAATTACAAAAATGATCAATAAACAAGTTATTTCCTTATCTGAAGCAGTGAACGAAATTTATGATGGTGCAACTGTTATGATCGGAGGATTTGGTGAAGCAGGTAGCCCAATTGAGCTAATTCACGCATTAATTGACCAAGGTGCAAAAAATCTGACTGTGGTGAGTAACAATACGGGTAGTGGAAATGTTGGACTGGCAGCATTAATTGCAAATAAACAGGTTAAAAAAATGATATGCTCCTTTCCGCGTACAGCAAATTCTACCGTTTTTCCAGAATTATACAATACAGGAGAGATTGAACTAGAGCTGGTTCCTCAAGGAACATTAGCAGAAAGAATAAGAGCTGGTGGTGCCGGAATACCAGCTTTTTATACACCTGCATCTGTACATACACCACTCGCAAAAGGCAAAGAGTCTCGGGTATTTAAAGAAAAAGAATATGTACTAGAATACGGAATAAAAGCCGACTTTTCATTAGTTAAATGTGAAACTTCCGATAGATATGGGAATTTACTGTACCATGCTACTGCACGGAATTTTGGCCCCATTATGTGTACTGCTGCGAAGGTTACTATTGTTCAGGCAAAAAATATTGTTGAAGCTGGGCAAATTGATCCGGAAGTTGTTGTTACTCCTGGAATATTCGTAAATAAAGTTATTGAAATTAAAAATCCTGCTCACGAATCTGAATTGGTAGCAGCCGGAATAAAGTATTCATGATAAATACAGAAAAAAAAATTGGTTGGGATCGTGCTGAAATGGCACAAAAAGTAGCATTAGACATTCCTGATGGTTCTTATGTTAACCTCG
>DAOUTI010000149.1 GCA_030626795.1 Flavobacteriaceae bacterium | reverse complement strand
TAGTTCGATTCTTGGAGGTACCACAAAAAACCTTTGATTTATATCTTCAAAGGTTTTTTTATGCCTGAAATTCAAAAAAAAATAAAAAGTATTCCACTTTTTATAAACATATAAATTTTGTAACTTCATGCTTTAGATTTAAAGATCGTATCATGATGCAAAACGATTTTTATAAAGTTTGTTTTGATTCACTATTAGAAGGATTATGTATTACCGATAATAAAGGTAAAATTATAGCAAATAATTCTTCTTTAGAAGATATTTTTGGGTATGATAAAGGAGAATTATTCCATAAAAATATTGATATTTTAATTCCTTTAGAAAGCAGAAAAACTCACCAATCTCATTATAAAACCTATTTTAATTCCCCAAAAAAATTCAAAAAAGGAAAAGGTAGAGAGTTTTTTGGCTTACATAACAATGGAAGTATTATACCTGTAGAAATAGGCTTAAATTATTTTGACTATAAAGATAAATTTTATGCAAAAGCTTTGATAACTGATATTAGTTCACGAAAAAAAGAAGAGCTTAAAATAAAAATGCTAAATATTGACCTTGAAAGAGAAGTTAAACGCCAAACCGATGAATTAACAAATACAGTTACAAAGTTAAAAACATCAAATAAAAAACTAAAAGAAGAAATTCAAGAAAAAATTATTGCTAAAAATAAGGCTAAAGTAGCTTTTGAGAAAGAAAAGGAACTTCATTTACTGCAAACAAAATTTTTATCATTAGCATCACATGAATTTAAAACGCCCTTAAGTGGTATTTTAACTTCAATTGGTTTAATAGATAAATACAATAAAGCTTTTTCGGATACACATATTGAAAACCATGTTCACACTATTAAAAAATTGGTATATCAATTAAACACAGTATTAGACGATTTTTTATTTTTAGAAAAAACAGAAACTAAAGCATTAAATTATCATTTTACCAATTTTCACTTTTGTGAAATTGTTTCTGAAATTATTAAAAATTCAAAATCAGTTTTGAAAAAATCACAAAAAATTATTTTTACACCAAGCAAAAATGATATTGAGATATACCAAGATAAAAAAATCATAGAAATTATTATAAGAAACATTTTATATAATGCCATAAAGTATTCGCCAGAAGATTCAAAAATTGAGATTCAGGTAACAACCAATCAATATATAACTGTTACTATTAAAGATAATGGTATTGGTATTCCTAAGGAAGCTCAAAAACATATTTTTGAACGTTTTTTTAGAGCAAAAAACGCCTTGCACTTTCAAGGCACAGGTATAGGCTTAAATATTGTTAAGCATCATATAAATGCACTTGGAGGTTTAATTTATATTAAAAGCACTGAACACCTAGGTACAGTAGTTACATTAAAACTCCCTGTTAATTGCAAAAATTTAAACATGTGAAAAAAAAGATTTTAATTATTGAAGACGACACTATTGTAAGAGAGAATACTGCCGAAATTTTACAACTTGCAAACTATGAAGTTATTACAGCAGAAAACGGAAAGGTTGGTATTGAAAAGGCAAATTTCTTTAATCCAGATTTAATAATCTGCGACATTTTAATGCCAGTATTGGATGGTTATGGTGTGTTACAAATAATTGTTAGAAATAGTGAACTGCAAAAAACTCCCTTTATTTTTATGACTGCTAAAACTAGTCACGAAGATGTAAGAAAAGGGATGGATTTAGGTGCAAGCGATTATATAACAAAACCTTTTGAAGAGTCTGAATTACTAAGTGCTATTGCTTCACGGTTAAAAAGAAAAGAAATTTTTGATAATGATAAAAAGGATAATTCATCAATTATAAAAAAAGTTAACATTGAAGATATTGAGAAAGCTTTTCGCCAAAAAGAAGAATATATTTATAAAATGGGAGCATCCATTTATTGTGAAGGAAATAATAGTAATCATATTTTTTATATCATTATAGGAGAAGTAAAAACCTATAAAAATAATGAAGAAGGAAAGGAGTTAATAACTAATATATTTAAAGATAAACAATTCTTCGGTTTTACATCGTTCATTAAAAGTAAACCTTATAATGAAAGTGCCGTTGCAATAAAGAAAACTAAATTATTAAAAATCACAAAACAAGAGTTATTAAGTTTGGTAAATAAAAATCCACAAATGGCAATAAATTTTTTGGATTTACTTACTAAAGATTTAGAAAATGTAAAGAATCAATTAATTCATTTGGCTTATGATTCTGTTAGAAAAAAAACAGCAGATACTTTACTACAGTTGCATTCACAAAATGGTAACGATGAAACTATTGAAATATCTAGAACAAATTTCGCTAATTTGATAGGTATAGCCAAAGAAACATTAATTAGAACCTTAACCGATTTTAAAGAAGAAAAAATAATCAAAACCAGTAGAAATTCTATAAAAATAATAAATTTTCAAAAACTATCATCCATCAAGTGATATTGATACAAATCAGTATTTTACTTGATTGAAGTCATTTTATTTTTGATGGATATCGTTTATTTTAGAGTATTTTAAAATATATACTATCATGAAAAATATACTCCTCCCAACAGATTTCTCAAGCAATTCATTAAATGCAATTCATTATGCAATTGCTTTATTTAATAAAACACCTTGTAATTTTTATTTATTAAATGTTTTTAAGATACCCTATTTAACCAATGAAGCTTTATTAGAAAATGATGCCAGTCAGCTTGCTAAAATGGAATCAGATTTATATAATTCTTCTCAAATGGGAATGGAAGAAATTGTAAAAAAATTAAAAATAAAAGTAAAATCATACCATCAATTTAAGCTATTAAGTGATTATAATCTTTTTATGAATTCCGTTAAAAATTTTATAAAAGAGAAAAGTATTGATTTGATAATAATGGGAACTAAAGGAGCCACTGGAGCAAAAGAAATGTTCATGGGAAGCAATACAGGTGATGTAATTATGAAAACAAATTGTAATGTGTTGGCTGTGCCAGAAAATGCAAGTTTTAATATTCCAAAAGAAATTACTTTTCCAACCGATTTTAAAATTCCTTATAAAAAAGAGGACTTAGATCAATTGGTAGAAATTTCCGAAATATATCAATCTAATATTAGAGTTTTGCTTTTTGATAATAAAGAATTTTTAGATGAAGAACAAAAAATCAATAAAAAAGCATTGCATAATTATTTAAAAAAGATGGAGCATAGTTACCATACATTAACCAATACAGATTTTGAAGAAGCGCTTAATTGTTTTACGCAAAGTAGAGGAAATATTGATATGATTGCCATTATTGCAAAACATTATAATTTTTTCCAACGTTTATTTTTTAAACCTAAAGTTGAAGCATTGAGTTTTCATACTAAAATACCTTTATTGGTACTACATAAAAATAAATAAATTATGGATATTTCTATTTTCTTAGCAAAATTTTGGGGTTGGTATCTTATAATATTTTTTGTTCTATTGATAGTCTATCCTAAAAGGATTAAACAATTATTTGAATATACCAAAGATGAAAAGTTTATTATTATCATGTCATTTTTGGCAATAATAATAGGCTTATTAAATATCATTGCACACAATATTTGGGTGTCTGATTGGCGAATTATTATTACATTGTTTGGTTGGTTTGCATTATTTAAAGGAATTACACTTTTTGCTTTTCCTCAATTTGCATTGCAATGGATTGATAATTTTGATTATAAATGGTTTCAGTTTATAATGTTTTTTTTATTATTTGTTACAGGAATCATATTACTGAACCAAGCTTATGTTTGGGTACAGTTTTAGCATTAAATTGACTACAATCATTTTTTATATTGATTGTAATCAGTGTTTTTAAATATATCAAACGATACATTTGTTCTAATAAATTTATAGATAAAATTGTTAATGTATTTATTAACTAAATTCTATGAAATGATAAGAAAGGTTGAGTAACGATAGTTGATTTCAACCAAACTAGAAGTGAAGGTGTTTTTTATAGTTTGTTAAAACTGAATTCGATTAGAAATAATAGAATAAAGAATTTTAAAAAATGTAAAAAGTGAAGTCACTTCAACAGAACAGGAAGCAAATGCTTCCTGTTCTTATTTCCACACTCTTTTTTGATTAAAATCATTTTTTTTATTGATAACTGTCATTGCTTATTTATTATACTCACAATAACTTTAGGGTGTAAAAACCAATATTAATTAAGACCAGTATGTCATGAAAAAACTAATCTTAGGTTTATTTTTTATTGGGATCACTACCCAATTTGGGCTAACCACCCAAACGTTTTCTCAGGTAATTAGTGACGGTATGCTACCTGAAATTGAAGTGTATGCATTAAATTATAAATACTTAAACAGTATTGATAATGCAGAAGCGCCTGTACCTGTAAAATTACTTGAACGAAAAGTTGCAAATTTTGATGTTACAGAAGCTGAATTTTATCGAGATGACTATGATTTTTATAATGTTTCCTTTTATATTCCCGAAGGAAAAATTGTAGCAGCGTATGATAAAAAAGGTAAACTTTTAAGAACCATTGAAAAGTTTAAAAATATAAAAGTGCCAAAATCTGTAACAAAATCAGTAGCAAAAAGATTTCCAGGATGGATTATTTATGAAGATGTTTATAAAGTTAGTTATCATAAAAATTCAGGAGTAACCAAACAAGAGTATAAGCTTACGCTTGAAAATGGTGACAAACGTTTGAAAGTTAAAATTGACCCCAAAGGTAATTTTCTATAAATTTTAAGCAATTATTAATTGGAGTAAAAGCTGTCTTTAAAGGCAGCTTTTTTTGATAACAATCATTTATTATGTTGACCACAATCATTGTGTTTTTTTCAAATGGATATTACTTTTAATTCATTAAAAACATTATTAATTTAAAACTTTAAATCATAATAACAAGGGCTAATTCTTCCTATTTTAATTTTTAAATTCTACAAATTATGTTATCAGCAGAGGTTACAAAAAAAGAAAAAATTAAAAAAAAACTGTTCAAATACCATGACCAATCTGTTGTTTGGTTGTCTGATTTAGAATTTATGAAAGGCGAGCAAATATTTTTAGAACATTTATTAAGCTCACATTTTTTAGATTTAAGCACAGCAAAATTGTATGACCCAACTAGAAAATTGATTAAAAAATTGATAGATGTCAAACAAATGGGCAATCAATTATTTGATACGATTCAATTGCATGATAAACATGTAAGTATATGGATTGAAAACTCTAAATTTGAAGGTAAAAAAGGATACAAAAAAGAACATAAACAAATTCAAAAAGATTTTGAAACTTATGTGTTAAACTTTAAATACGTAAAAAAGAAGATCTTTATTATGATTAAAGAAATAATGAAAAATAAAAATCAAAAATTATTAATCAAAAAACAATAAAATAATTCAAATTTGAAAAGCTTAATTATTTCTATCAAATTATATCCTTTCCCCGAAGTTTTATAAACTTATAATTTGATTAAAAAAAGGTTGCCAAAAGCAACCTTTTTTTAATATATAAGATGAGTTATTCTAATTTTAGAATTAACGATTCTAATGGAGTAAGTTTTATTTTTAGAGTCGCAACTCCTTTTTCGATAATTAATTTTGAAGACATTTTACCATACAATTGATCTTTTAATTGATATGTTCCATCTTTTAAATTCCAACTTTTAATAACAGATTCTGGAAGTTTTAAATCAAAATCATAATTTTGAGTATCATCAAAATTGGTCACAATAATAAGTTTTTCATCATCGCTCCATCTCACAAAAGAAAACACACGGTGATTATAGTTTTTGGTATGTTCACGATTATATGTATGAATTTCTTCATATTCTCCCATTAAGGCATTACTATTTATTGTGAAATTTAATAAACGTTGATAAAAATCTCTTAATTCTTTTTCTACAGTAGTCGATTGCCCTCCGTCAAATTTATGATTATTCATCCATCTTTGGTGATGTGGTACGCCAATATAATCAAAAATTGAGGTGCGTGTTGCAGTACCAAAACCTGCGTTTTCTTTACCAGGTTCGCCAACTTCTTGTCCGAAATATAATAAAGTAGGCGAAGAAGTCATTGTTGTTGAAACTACCATTGCAGGTTTTCCTTTTATAGCGTTTCCTGCAAAATCTGGACTCGCAATTCGTTGTTCGTCATGATTCTCTAAAAAGTGAAT
>DAOUTI010000035.1 GCA_030626795.1 Flavobacteriaceae bacterium | reverse complement strand
TACTTATGCCATGCAACCCATTGTTTTAGAAGAAGTTAATAAATTAGGAGTAAATGATAAAGATGGATTCGAGCCTCATATTCCATTGCAAGAAGATTTAGAAAATTTAGGTGTTTTAGGTGAAGATAACGAGCCTTTACTTGAAGCTGCAATAAATGATATCATTGGCGCATCACTTAAACACATACAAACAAAAGGTATGCAATACGAAGCCATTACTAATTCTAAATTACATACTATGCTAAAAGACAATATGTTTGTTGATAAGAAAGAAGTAATTCAGTTTTTTAAAAGAACCGATATTAATTTGAAGTAGTTTATGCGAATCGATAAATATTTATGGTGTACTCGATATTTCAAAACACGAAGCATAGCAACGGAAGCTTGTAAAAAGGGCCATATTAAATTAAATGGTAGTAATGTTAAACCATCTAAAGATGTGTTTTCTGGTGAAAAATTGACCATTCGAAAAAATCAAATCAATTATGAAATAATTGTTTTAGATACTCCAAAGAGTCGTGTTGGGGCAAAATTGGTTGATTTATACAGAAAAGATATTACTCCGCAAGAAGCTTTTGAAAATCAAGATTTATTAAAATTTTCTAAAGATTACTATCGTAAAAAAGGAAGCGGTCGACCAACAAAAAAAGATCGTAGAGATATAGACGGTTATTCTGATGAAGACTGATAAACTAAATAAAGACTTTTGGGAGAATAATTATACCAATAATAAAATTGGCTGGGATATCGGAACTGTTTCTCCTCCTATTGAGAATTATTTTAATCAAATAACTGATAAAAAAATATCAATTCTTATACCTGGGGCAGGAAATTCATACGAAGCAGAGTTCTTATTTAACAAAGGCTTCAAAAATATTACGGTTTTAGACATAGCCAAACAGCCATTACAAAATTTGCAAAAAAGAATCCCATTATTCCCTGCCAATCAATTGATTCAAGGAAATTTTTTTAATCACCATAAAAAATATGATATTATTATTGAACAAACATTTTTTTGTGCTTTAAATCCAGAGTTGAGATTGAATTATGCTAAAAAAATGAACGACTTATTAAATGATAAAGGTAAATTAATTGGCGTACTGTTTAATTTTCCTTTAACGGAAGTTGGGCCACCATTTGGTGGATCATTAATGGAGTACAAAAAAACATTTTCTAAATATTTTTATACTAAAACTTTGGAAATTTGTTTTAATTCGATAAAACCTAGGCAAGAAAGAGAACTTTTTATTATTTTTGAAAAGAAAAACGTTTAAATAAATGAGCCAGTCTATAATATTAAATAACCAGCAAATAAATCATAAGATAAAAAGAATTGCTTATCAAATTTATGAGAATAACATCAATGAAAAAGAATTAATTCTTGCAGGCATTAAAACCAATGGATATGTTTTTGCTCAAAAAATTAAAGAAGCTCTAAATACTATTTGTAATATTGATGTAATTCTTTGCGAAGTAATTATCAATAAAAAAAAGCCTCAAGATAAAATAGAAACATCTTTAGATTCCAATGTTTATAAAAATAAATCTTTGGTGTTGGTTGATGATGTTTTAAACTCTGGCACTACTTTAATTTATGCAGTAAAGCACTTTTTAGATGTACCATTAAAACAGTTTAAAACAGCTGTATTAGTAAATAGAAATCATAAAAAATACCCTATTAAAGCTGATTTTAAAGGCTTGTCTCTTTCAACATCTTTACAAGAGCACATTATTGTTGATTTCTCAAAAAAATCTGCTATAGCGTATTTAGAGTAACTTTTTCTGTTTGCTCGACTAAAGTTGCTACAGTTTGATTATCAATACTTATAATATGAGAGGCTTGCTCATAATAAGGTGCTCTTTCAAACAAATGTTTTGCAATAAATTCTTTTAATTTTTCGTCATTTAATAACGAAATCATTGGCCGATTCTCCTTTTCGTTTCTTAATCTATCAAATAAAGTGTTTAAATTTGCTTTCAAATAGATCGTATTTGACATTTTTACCATCAAATTCATATTATTTGCATAGCAAGGTGTACCGCCACCAAGAGCCAAAACAAAACTATTTTTATTCTCTAAAAGTTCAAGTAAATACTTGTTTTCTTGTACACGAAAATAAATCTCACCTTTTGTTTTAAAAATATCTCTAATGCTTAGTCCTTCTTTTTCAACAATATAATCATCTAAATCAATAGCATCCATTTGAAGTTTTTTTGCCAACAATTTTGAGATAGTAGATTTACCACTTGCCATATAACCCAATAAAATTATTTTCATAAAAAATTGATTTTTAGTTGTCTAAAATTATTTGCAAATATCTTTAATTTTTTTCAAAAAAAAGTCTTGTTTTATTAATAATTGATAGTATATTTGCATCCGAATTAATTGACCTGGTAGCTCAGTTGGTAGAGCATCTCCCTTTTAAGGAGAGGGTCCTGGGTTCGAGCCCCAGCCCGGTCACAAAATAGTTAAAGATTATCCGCCTAAAAGGCGGATTTTTTTTTAGATTTGTATCCTTGAAATATTTAGCGCATGTGGCGAAATTGGTAGACGCGCCAGCTTGAGGGGCTGGTGTTCGATTATGAATGTGCTGGTTCGAGTCCAGTCATGCGCACAAATAACACTGATAATCAATCACTTATTGGTATTTATGTAGACATTAGTGTAAACAATCATTACTTTTTCTTATCAATAACAAATGTTTCGGTACGCCCACAATCATCTTTTATAATTACTGTGAATATTTTTTTACCAAACAAACGAGTTTTAATTCCTAAGACTTTCCATTAGTCACATTACAAGTAACTTATTATCACTACGGTTTTTAAATTGTCTATCGGTAATATCCAAACTTAAAGAATCATCATCAAATAAAACCCAACCTTTTCTACTCCAACTTTTCGTTATTTTTCTATTGATAAATAAAAGATTTATCACTTTATTTGAAGTATAAAATATTTTAAAACTGCTTCATTAATTTTAAGCAGTTTTTTTTATGATTTTAAGACTGAACAATAAATTTAAACTGATTAAAATCAGTATTTATACTTTTGACATTCGTTAAATTTACACTACTTCAAACAAAAAATTTATCGTATGAAAATAGGTGTTTTAAAAGAAATTCAAAAAGGAGAAAAACGAGTCTCTATTTCTCCAAATATTGCAAAACAACTTATTGAAAAAGGATTTGAAATTATAGTTGAAGAAGATGCTGGGTCATCTTCTAACTTTAAAAATTCAGATTACAAAAAAATAGGTGCAGTTATTGAAAGAAGAGGTGTTGTTTACAAAGATGCAAACATCCTTGTTAGAATTAATCCTTTTGACGAAGATGGCTTAAAGTTAGTTGGTAAGAACCATATTTTAATGAGCCAATTATTTCACAAATCAAACCCTAAACTTATAGAAGAAATTGCTTCAAAAGAAGCTACAGCTTTTTCTATGGATGCCATGCCTCGTATTTCAAGAGCTCAAGATATGGATGTTTTAAGTTCTCAAAATAATTTAGCTGGTTATAAAGCAGTTATTTTAGGTGCTTATGAAATGACTAAGATATTCCCATTAATGATGACAGCGGCTGGTACAATTACACCTTCAAGAGTATTAGTATATGGTGTTGGAGTTGCTGGGCTTCAAGCAATTGCAACAGCCAAACGACTTGGCGCTATTGTAGAGGCAACCGACATAAGGTTAGAAACTAAAGAGCAAACCGAATCACTTGGCGCAAAGTTTATTAGTGTAGAAAATAATAGTGAAGAGTCTGAAGGTGGATATGCAAAAGAAGCCTCAGATGATTATGCTAAAAGACAAAAGGAAGCAGTTGACAAATCATTATTTAAGACAGATTTAGTTATAACAACCGCCATGATTCCAGGTAGAAAATCACCAGTACTAATTACTGAAGAGCAAGTAAAACAAATGAAAAATGGCGCTGTTATTATTGATTTAGCTGCTGCTCAAGGTGGTAACTGCGAATTGAGTAAAATGAATAAAACTGTTATTAAACATGATGTAAAAATTATTGGCACATCAATTTCTCCCGAAAGTGTTTCAACCAATGCAAGCGATTTATATGCAAAAAACATGTTTAATTTCATTATGCATTTAACAGAAAATAATGAATTCAAGTGGGACCTTGATGAAGAAATTACAGACGGAACCTTAATTGTATATAAAGGTAAAATTAGAAATAACGGAAAAACTAAATAAATATGACAGAATTTATAGATTTTATTAGCAGTAACCTCCAAATGATTTACATCGTTGTATTAATGATTTTTGTTGGGGTTGAAATTATTGGGCATGTTCCAGCAGTATTGCATACACCGCTTATGTCAGGTGCAAATGCAATTCACGGTGTAGTTATTATTGGTGCTATTTTAGTAATGCTAGGTACTGACCCCGAAAACTTATTGGCTCTATCATTAGGGTTTGTAGCTGTATTATTAGGGACTTTAAACGTAGTTGGTGGATTTGTTGTTACCGATCGCATGTTAGAAATGTTTAAAAAGAAAAAATAATGGAATATATATTTAGCCTCGAATTTATTTATTTATTAGCATCTATATCTTATATATTAGGTTTAAAGATGCTAGGACATCCAGAAACAGCAAGAAAAGGAAACTTAATCGCAGCTGCTGGTATGACATTAGCAATATTTGGTACTATATTTTTATACCAAGGAAAAGTGCCTGTATTAATATATAGTCTAATTGCAATAGCAATAATTATTGGAACTATCATTGGTTGGCTTGTAGCCAAAAAAGTAGATATGACAAAAATGCCAGAATTGGTATCCATATTCAATGGTATGGGAGGAGCAAGTGCAGCTTTAATCGGTTTGATCGAGTTTCATCATTATACAGGAAACCAATTATCAATTTTAACAATTATTGCTGCAATGATTATTGGTAGTGTTTCATTTTCAGGTAGTATGATTGCTTGGGCAAAACTTAACGGAACACTTAGAAACCCAATTAGATTACCAAAATATAATCTTTTAAATAATGTTTTCTTAATTGCAATTTTAGCTTTTGGAGCTTATATTGTAATAAGCGGAACTGATAATCAAATTTATGTATATATTTTATTCTTTGCTGCTCTTCTTTACGGAGTTTTATTTGTTATTCCAATTGGAGGAGCGGATATGCCTGTTGTAATTTCCTTATTAAATTCTTTTACAGGATTAGCAGCAGCCTTTGGTGGTTTTTTATATGGAAATATGGTAATGCTTACTGGAGGTATTTTAGTAGGGTCTGCAGGTACAATACTAACACTAGCCATGTGTAAAGCTATGAACAGGCCTTTATCAAATGTTATTTTTGGTGCTTTTGGTGAAGATAATAGTTTAGCTAGCGACTCAAGTAGTAAAATAAAAGGTTCCATAAAAAAAGCATCCCCAAGTGATGTTGCCATATTGATGAATTATTCACAAAAAGTGATTATTGTTCCTGGTTATGGATTGGCCGTAGCGCAAGCGCAACACGTAATTCACGAACTAGAGCAATTATTAACTAGCAAAGGAATTG
The DNA here is from genome assembly GCA_030626795.1 of Flavobacteriaceae bacterium. Taxonomy (GTDB): domain Bacteria; phylum Bacteroidota; class Bacteroidia; order Flavobacteriales; family Flavobacteriaceae; genus Lutimonas. The sequence goes on along the minus strand of DAOUTI010000035.1, from coordinate 12,558 downwards.
ACGTGAAATATGCTATTCATCCCGTTGCCGGAAGAATGCCTGGACACATGAATGTATTATTAGCAGAAACTAATGTTGATTACGATAAATTAATTGAAATGGAGAATATAAATCCAGAATTTCAAAGTACAGATGTTGTTTTTGTTGTAGGTGCAAATGATGTTGTTAATCCAGCAGCACATAATGATCCATCAAGTCCAATATATGGTATGCCAATTCTTGATGTTGAAAATGCAAAACATATCATTGTAAATAAAAGAAGTATGAAACCTGGTTATGCAGGAATTGAGAATGAGTTATTTTATAACCAAAAAACATCTATGTTATTTGGAGATGCAAAAGATGCTTTAACTAAGTTATTAAATGAATTAAAAAATATGTAATAAGGCATATTAAAGCTATTTATATCTATAAAAAAGTTTATTGATTGTTATTTTAATAAGTTTTTTTTGCTGTTATTTAATTTTCTTAAAAAAGACATCAAAAATTTATTGATTTCCGAAACTTAAGTATATTTGTAAAAAACTAGTTAAAATGACTTTATTAAAAGGCGATACTCATTTAGAACACGTTCTTCCTCTAAAACAAAAAGCGTTACGCATCAATCTAAATAAACATATTTATGGAACTTTTGCTGAAATTGGAGCGGGTCAAGAAACTGTAAGACATTTTTTTAGAGCTGGAGGAGCTTCAGGCACAATTGCAAAAGCAATGTCGGCTTATGATAAAGATTTTTCTGATGCCATTTATGGTATGGAAAATGACAAACGTTATGTTACAGAAGATAGGTTAAAAAGAATGCTATCGCACGAAATTGACTTGATGGAAGATCGTTTAAGTAGAGACAAACATCCTAATAAAATTTTCTTTACCTACGCCAATACCGTAACAACAATTGATTTTGCAAAAAATTTTAAAGGTCATGGTTGGGTGGGAATCAAATTCCAATTAGATGCTTTAGAAGATTATAATGAAATAGTGCTTCATGTACGTTTTAAACAAAGTGATTCAAGATTACAACAAGAAACATTAGGAATGCTGGGTGTAAATCTGATTTATGGTGCTTTTTATTTAAATGATAAACCTAAAGATTTACTTAAATCTTTTTATGACAATATCGATAAAGATACCATTGAAATTGACATGGTTAATTTCTCAGGTTCTCGATTTATGTACGTTGACAACCGTTTGATGAGTTTACATTTGGTAAAAAACGGCATGACAGATGCTGTAATGTTTAACCCTGAAGGAATGAACTTACTGCCAGCTCATGAGCTGTATAAAAAAAATATTTTAACGCTTCGTGGTAGTTTTCGACCTGTAACTAAGGTTAATATGGAAATTTATGAAGAGTCCAAAAAAATGTTTTTGGCTGAAAAAAGAGTTAAAGAAGAAAATACACGTATTATTTTTGAAATAACACTAGCAAATTTACGTGCAGAAGGCGAAATAAACGAACGAGATTTCTTAGATAGAGCAGAATTACTCTGTTCTCTCGGACAAACGGTAATGATTACAAACTTCCAAGAGTACTATAAATTGGTTGATTATTTTTCTGAATTTACAAAAGCTCGCATGGGATTAGCAATGGGTGTTTTTAATTTAATTCAAATTTTTGATGAAAAATACTATCGAAATGTTAGTGGTGGAATTTTAGAAGCCTTTGGTAAATTATTTTACAAAGATTTAAAAGTTTACCTCTACCCTTTAAAAGATTTAGAAACTGGAGAAGTAATAACCAGCGAAAATTTAAAGGTACATCCACGAATGAAAGAATTGTATAAATATTTTAAATTCAATGGTAGAATTAATGACATTTCTAATTATGACCCTAAAATTTTAGATATATTTTCTAGAAAAATATTTAAAATGATTGCCCAAGGCGAAAAAGGTTGGGAAGAAATGCTTCCAGATGGAGTGCCTAAAATTATTAAAGACCAACGTTTATTTGGTTATTCGAAGCGAAAACATGAAAATAGAAGATAAAAAAAGGATGGTAAAATTACCATCCTTTTTTTATCTTTAAAGCCTACCAAAAATCTGGTTGGTATGTTCTTTTGTTTTAACTTTTACAATTATATTTTCAATAAGTCCTTTTTCATCAATAATAAAAGTTGTTCGATGAATTCCGTCATACTCCTTACCCATAAATTTTTTTGCCCCCCATACTCCGTAAGCATTGATAACTTCTTTTTCTTCATCAGCAAGTAAGCTATATGGTAATTCATTTTTAACACTAAAATTAAGTTGTCTTTTTTCTGAATCTGCACTAACGCCAATAACATCGTATCCTCTGTCAATAAATTCACTGTAATTATCACGTAAATTACAAGATTCTACAGTACATCCAGGTGTACTTGCCTTTGGGTAAAAAAACAAAACAACTTTTTTACCTAAAAAATCACTTAATTTAATTAACTCCCCTTTTTGGTTATTTACTTCAAACTCTGGTGCTTTATCACCTACTTTTAATGTAATCATATCTTTTTTTTAATGCTGAAAGTTAAAAAGTAAATAGGATATACAAAACAAATTAGTAAAAAAAGTCAGAAATATTTTATAAACTATGTATTTTTATACCATAAATTTTCATAGTTAAGCCAATAATGAACAAAAAAGAAAAAGTCCAATTTGTAATAGATACCTTACATAAATTATATCCCGTCCCTCCTATTCCGTTACAGCATAAAGATCCATACACCTTACTCATCGCGGTGTTATTATCTGCTCAAAGTACAGATGCAAGAGTAAATATCATTACACCCTTATTATTTGCAAAAGCAGATAATCCGTATGATATGATAAAATTATCTGTAGAAGAAATTAGAGACATCATCAAACCTGTAGGTTTATCACCAATGAAATCCAAAGGGATTTATGGTTTATCAAAAATATTAATTGAAAAGCACCAAGGTAAAGTTCCACAAAGTTTCGAATATTTAGAAGAATTACCTGCAGTTGGTCATAAAACAGCTTCGGTTGTTATGAGTCAAGCATTTGGAATTCCTGCTTTTCCAGTAGATACACATATTCAGCGATTGATGTATAGATGGAATTTAAGCTCAGGGAAAAATGTTGTTCAAACTGAAAAAGATGCAAAACGACTATTTCCAAAAGAATTATGGAATACACTTCATTTGCAAATTATATATTATGGTAGAGAATATTCTCCAGCTAGAGCGTGGAAAATAGAAAATGATATTATAACCAAAACAATTGGTAGAAAAAGTATTTTAAAATAGGTTTTACTTGAATTTTTTGCATAAAAAAAAGCTCTTAATAACTAATTAAGAGCTTTTTTCGATTAATTCAAATGAAACATTAAGCTTTCTTTTTCGGTGTTTACCACCTTTATTGATTTAGAATAATTTAGCAGAAATGAAATTGTTTCTGTCTTTGGATCTAATTTTTCTTTGAAAAATCTTTCTGTGTAAATTTTTGCCATATAATCTATTAATTTGTTAGGGATTAATAAGATAACGCACAAAAATAAATAATATTGTTGAAAGATTAAAAAAATATTGATTTTTTATTAATTTGTCAATATAATATTATTACTATCTATCATTTTTCTAAGGTTTATCAATGCATAACGCATTCTACCTAAAGCAGTATTAATACTAACATTTGTTTGTTCAGATATTTCTTTAAAACTCATATCCTTAAAAATACGCATCATTAATACTTCTTTTTGATCTTCTGGAAGTTCATCAACCAATTTTCTTACATCACTATGAATTTGATTTTTGATAATTGTACTTTCAGCACTTAAAGTATTATCACTTAATACTGAAAAAATATCAAATTCATCTGTGTTTTGAAAAGTTGGCATTCTGTTTCCTTTTCTAAAGAAGTCAATAATTAAGTTATGAGCAATTCTCATGGTCCAAGGTAAAAATTTACCTTCTTCATTGTATTTACCCAATTTTAAAGTATTGATTACTTTAATAAAAGTATCTTGAAAAATGTCGTCAGCAACATCTCTATCTTGTACTTTTGAATAAATAAAACTAAAAATTCGTTGTTTGTGGCGTAATATTAAGATTTCTAATGATCTTTCATTACCTTCAATGTAGCTACTAACTAAGACGCTATCGTCTAATTTTTGATTGTGCATAATTCCCCTTTTTTTTAATTGCGAAGCTTTTATTACTATTTAAGCTTCTATTATTATTGTTATGAAAAGTAGAACTATACTATAAGCAAAAGTTTTAAGTTAATATTGTTTAGGGGAGACTAGTTTTCTTTTTCAAAGTCTCTGGACAAATATAATGACATTTATTTCTTATAAACAAATTTTTTGGCAATTTATTTTATTTTTTTTAACATTTATATACTTTTTATTAACAAAAATTACTTAGTATATTTGTAAAAAAATAATCAAAACACGTTACAAAGCCTTGAAAAATAACGATTTTAAAGAGTACATCAGCATCAAGGGTGCTGCACTACATAATTTAAAAAATATTGACGTAAAAATACCGAGAAATAAGCTTGTGGTGATCACTGGCTTATCAGGATCGGGTAAATCTAGCCTTGCATTTGACACATTATATGCTGAAGGACAACGAAGATATGTTGAAAGTTTATCATCATATGCTCGTCAGTTTTTAGGTAAATTAAACAAACCCAAAGTAACTTCAATACATGGAATATCTCCTGCAATAGCTATTGAACAAAAAGTAAATAGCACCAATCCGAGATCTACTGTTGGTACTTCAACAGAAATTTACGACTATTTAAAGCTTCTTTACGCCCGCATAGGAAAGACATATTCTCCTATATCTGGTAATATTGTCAAAAAAGACACCGTAAATGATGTTGTTAAATATGTACAAAAACATAAAGAAGAAACAAAATTACTACTTCTAGCTCCTATTATTATTGAGAAAGATAAAAAAATTGAAACAATAATTAAAATATTAATACAACAAGGTTTTGCAAGACTTAAGGTTAATAATCAAATAATCCGTATTGAAACATTTGATTTTAAAACCGATAAAAATATATTTTTAGTTGTTGATAGAATTGTAACTCAAGATAATGAAGATTTTAATAATCGATTGGCAGATTCTATTCAAACTGCTTTTTATGAAGGTAAAGGTACCTGTTTGATTGAAAATATATCCGATAAGGAAATCAATGAATTTAGCAATAAGTTTGAGCTAGATGGCATTAATTTTTTGGAGCCTAATACCCATCTGTTTAGTTTTAATAACCCTTATGGTGCTTGCCCTACCTGCGAAGGTTATGGTAATATTATTGGTATTGATACCGATTTAGTAATTCCAAACACTTCCTTATCAATTTATGATGACGCAATTGTTCCATGGAAAAGTGAATCTTTTAAACCATATAAAGATGACCTTATTATTAATGCTTATAAATTCGATTTTCCAATTCATAAATCCTTTTTTGAATTAACCGAAAAGCAAAAAGAACTTTTATGGACAGGTAACAAATATTTTAGAGGTTTGCATAGTTTTTTTAAACACTTAGAAGAAAAAAGTTATAAAATTCAATATCGCGTCATGTTATCTCGCTATCGCGGAAAAACCAAATGCACCAACTGTAATGGAAAACGCCTAAGAAAAGAAGCTACTTTTGTAAAAATAAATGATACTGATATTACCGAACTGGTAGATTTACCCATTGATGAAGTAATAACCTTCTTTAAAAATTTAACTCTTGACAAAAATCAAAAAAGTATTGGTAAACGACTTTTGGTTGAAATAAATAATCGATTAAAGTTTTTAAATGATGTTGGTCTAAATTATTTATCCCTAAATAGAAGATCAAATACACTTTCGGGTGGTGAAAGTCAGCGTATTAATTTGGCAACATCCTTAGGTAGTAGTTTGGTTGGCTCTATGTATATTTTAGACGAACCAAGCATTGGTTTACATTCTCGTGATACTGAAAAATTAATTCAAGTATTGAAGAATTTACGAGATCTTGGTAATACGGTAATCGTTGTTGAACACGATGAAGATATTATGAAAGTAGCCGATTATATTATTGATATTGGTCCTGAGGCTGGAAGTTTTGGTGGTGAATTGGTTGCCGAAGGAAATTATAAAAAGATCTTAAAATCCAATTCATTAACGGCACAATACTTAAGTGGAAGGATGCAAATAGAAATTCCGCCTAAGCGTAGATTATCAAATAGTTATATTGAAATTATTGGTGCAAGAGAGCATAATTTAAAAAATATAGATGTTAAAATTCCTTTAAATACATTAACGGTTGTCACCGGAGTTTCGGGAAGTGGAAAAAGTACTTTGATTAGAGATATTCTATATCCTGCATTACAGAAAAAGCTAAATAATTTTGGCGATAAAGCTGGTCAGTTTACTGAAATTAAAGGCAATTTTGATTCTTTAAAAAACATCGAATTTATAAATCAGAATCCAATAGGAAGATCAAGTAGGTCAAACCCTGTAACTTATATTAAAGCTTACGATGATATTCGAGGGTTATTTTGCACACAAAAACTAGCTAGGGCAAGAGGTTATAAAGCAAAACATTTTTCATTCAATGTAGATGGTGGTAGATGTGATACATGTAAAGGCGAAGGTGAAGTAACTATTGAAATGCAATTTATGGCCGATGTGCATTTAGAGTGTGAGACTTGTAAAGGAAAACGCTTTAAAAAAGAAGTTCTTGAAGTTAAATTTGAAGGTAAATCAATAAATGACATATTACAAACTACAGTTGATGATGCCATTGATTTTTTTATAGAACACCAGCAAAATAAAATAGTTAACAAATTAAAACCACTACAAGATGTTGGTTTAGGATATGTAAAATTAGGACAAGCATCTTCTACCCTTTCTGGTGGTGAAGCACAACGTATTAAACTGGCCTCCTTTTTAGTAAAAGGTATAACTAAAGATAAAACTTTATTTATTTTTGATGAACCAACAACTGGTTTACATTTTCATGATATTAAAAAACTACTAGCATCTTTTGATGCTTTAATTGAAAAAGGACATTCCATTATCGTTATTGAACACAATTTGGAACTGATTAAATGTGCTGATTATATAATCGATTTAGGTTTAGAAGGTGGTAAAAATGGAGGAAGTGTTATTGCCCAAGGCAGCCCTGAAGAGCTCATAAAAAGTAAAAAATCATATACAGCACAATATTTAAAAGAAAAATTATAAAAAAAGCCTCCAAGTTTTTTAAAACATGGAGGCTTTTAAATTTGTTTTATCAAAAAAAAACTAATTTAAACTTTCTAACTTTTCTTTTGCCAAAACGAAATCTGGTTGAATTTTAATGGCTTTTTCAAAACTAGATTTTGCTTCAACTTTTTTATTCAATTCTATGGCTATTAATCCTTTTAAGTAAGAAATTGCAGCTAATAATTCAACCTGTTGATTGTGCTTTTGATTAATTGCATAAGTTACTTTATACTCGCCTGTATCATTTAACTTTTCAATGTCTTGAATTGTTTTAAAAGCTTCGTCATATTTTTTTGTAGAATACTGTAGTTTTGCTATAGTATAGCCGTGAAAATTATTCTTCGAAATCGCAAATAACTGTTTATATGCTTCCGTTGCTTTTTCAAAAGCACCTAATGACTCTAATGATATACCTTTCATTTCTAACATTTCAACATGCTTAGGGTCTCTTTGTAACACCTCTGTAGTGATCATAAAACAAGGAGCATATCTTCTTGAAGAAAAATATATATAAGCCAAACTATCTTTGTAAGTACTATTTTCACCTTCTAAAGCAATTAATCTATAAATACTCGAAGATGCCACTGATGGGTCACCAATTTTTTTTGCTTTTTTTAGAACTTCTTTTTCTATTTTAATTACATCTGTATTATTTTGAGCAAAACTTGATGATACAACCAACACCAAAGCGGTAATCAATAATTTTATTTTCATAGTATAAATTTTTATTGCGTAAAATTAAAGTTTTATATCTTAATAAAAAATTAAAGTTTATATTAAGATTAACTTTTTTATCCCATTTTTTGTTGCAATTCCAGAGATAATAAAACTAGACTAGAGGAAAAAATATGAATAATTTCGTTATATTTAAATTAAAGTATAATCTCTAAAAAAAAGGATTAACTGCGTTGATCCCAAATAAGTAAACCTGAGCAAGCATGAAAAAACAAACAATCTGACGATTGATGTTTTTTTATTTCTATTTCGCTTATGAAAATAAATTCTCAACACGCATAGAAATAAAAAAACCGAAACTCTCGTTTCGGTTTTCCTTTTGCGGAGAAAGAGGAAAGCAACCCATTTATCGCTAAATTTACCTAAACCCGCATAAACATTGATTTTTTTGATTTTGTTAATAAATTTAAGGGGCTGTTTTTAGTCAAAAACAGCATTAAAACATACCTTTACTGTCACCTATACTGTCACCTGCTATGAGATACACTTTCAATTTAAAAGAGCCTAAAAAAGAGGGCGAAACACTAATATATTTCTCAACTTACTTTAGAAACGAAGGTAAGAAATTTATTTATTCTACTGGAGAAAAAATTTCACCAAATGAATGGGATTTTAAATATCGTCAACCAAACAATACAATTGGAAGATCAACACAAGCCGATAATCATCGAACTATAAAAAAACAACTAGACCGTTATTCAATTTTTTTTGTAGAAACTATAAATAGATATAAAAATTCCAATCAAGAATTTGATATAGAAATTATTCGAAAAGAATTTGATAAGCATTTCAAAAAAGTAAAAGCCATTTCAAATAAATTTTTTGCCGTATATGATATCTTTATCGAACAAAAAGAAAATGACAAATCTGATAATGCTAATTCAGAGAGCACAATAAATAGATATAAATATAATAAAAAACTTCTAGAGGAATTTCAAAAAGATACCAAAACAAGTGTTCATTTTAATAGAATTAATGACAAGTTTTACAATTCCTTCTTAGACTATTGTAACACGACTAAAAAGCATTCAGCAAACACACTTCGAAGAAATATTGGGCTATTAAAAACATTTTTGAATTGGGCTATTGAAAACCAATTTACTTATAAAACTGATTTTAAAAAATTTAGATCTCCAAAAGCACAACTTACTGATGAAGTAGCATTGACTTTTGAACAGGTAAAGGAGTTGTATGAAAAAGACTTGAGTGACAAACCACGATTGGAAAAGGTAAGAGATGTTTTTGTACTAGGCTGTTCAACTGGTTTAAGGGTCAGTAACTATTCAAAAATAAAAAAGAGTGACATTAATGAAGGCTATATTTATGTTAATGATCAAAAAAATAAAGATAAACAGCTAAGGATACCATTAAATGATTTTTCATCAGAAATTCTAAAAAAATATGATTATGAACTTCCAATAATTTCATTACAAAGGTTTAATGAATATATTAAAGACGTTTTTGAAGAATTAGAATATACACATACCGTAAAAAAAATAACAAGAATAGGAAAAGATATTATTGAAACAGATATACCATACTTCGAAAGAATATCATCTCATACTGCAAGAAGAAGTTTTATTACTATTATGAAAAATAGAAAAATCCCAGACAAGGTTATAATGGGATTTACCGGACATAAAAGCTTAGAGGTTTTTAATAAATATTATAAGCCTAACAAAGAAGATGAAAAAGACTTTATGAATGATGTATGGAAAATGTAATTTTAATCAAACACATGCTATTTTATTTCACAAATTTTAACTATTTTTGTGAAAATATTCCAAACTTATATAAGTGTTAAGTGTTGAAAATAAAATAAAGAAACGAATTTCTAGTAAAAAGAGAGGTACGATAGTTTTTCCTGATGATTTTTCTGAATTGGGTTCTAATGATTCTATAAGAAAGGCTCTTCAAAATTTAGAGTCGAGTAATTTTATAAAAAGAATTGCTCAAGGTATTTATGTACGTCCAGTAATAAGTGATTTAATTGGGGAAATATCACCATCAGCAGAGGATGTAATAAAAGCTATTGCTAAACGAGATAAAATTAAAGTAATTCCTACAGGTGTTTATGCTTTAAATGCACTTGGGTTAAGTACTCAAGTTCCTATGAAAATAGTTTTACTAACCGATGGATCTCCAAGAGAAATAAAAATTGGAAAAAGGACAATAAAACTTAAGAAGACTACACCAAAATCACTAAGCGTTAATGGAGATATTAGTGGATTAGTAATTCAGGCTCTTCGAGAGATTGGAAATGGTAATATTACCAGAGAAGAAGAAAGTAAAATAATCGATCTCTTAAAAAGAGAAAATGAAAACAAATTAAAACATGACATTTCATTAGCCCCGGCTTGGATAAGAAAAATAATGAAAAAGGCAATTTTAAATGAGCAAAATTAACTTTCAGGATATACCTAAAAAAGATAGATTAGAAATTTTTCAAAATATAACCAATAAAACTGGCTTACCAGATTATGCAGTAGAAAAAGATTGGTGGGTTGTTCAAACTTTATCAATAATTTTTGATATGGAAATTGGCAAACACCTTGTATTTAAAGGTGGCACATCATTAAGTAAGGCATGGAATTTAATAGAAAGATTTTCAGAAGATATTGACTTGGCAGTTGATAGATCTTTTTACGGTTTCAAAGGAGATTTATCAAAATCTCAACGTACCAAATTACGAAAAACAGCAAGTGCATATATTTCTGATACATTGTTTCCTCAGTTAAAAACAAAATTTAAAGATAGAGGTCTAAATGTAAAAATTAAAATAGTTGAACCAATATCTAGTGATCAAGATCCAAGAATAATTGATATTTATTATCCAAATGTAATTCCTTCACCTGGATATATTCAACCAAGAGTTCAAGTGGAAATTGGTTCTCGATCTATGAGAGAACCTTATACTATAAAAACTTTTTCTTCTTTAGTTGACGAAGCATATCAAAATAATGAATTTGCACAAAATTCAATTAATATTCCAACTGTAAACCCAGAAAGAACATTTTTAGAGAAGATATTCTTACTGCATGAAGAATTTCAACGCCCACCAGAAAAAATAAGAGTAAACAGGTTAAGTCGCCATTTATATGATATCTATCAATTATCAAAAACAGATTTTGCAAATAAAGCTATAAATGATCAGCAACTCTATGAATCCATCGTAAATCATCGACAAATTTTTACAAGAGTTGGGGGAGTTGATTATAATTTGCATCAGCCAAAAACAATAAACCCAATACCTAGTTCAAATCTATTAAATGATTGGAAGAAAGATTATAAAACCATGCAAGAACAAATGATCTATGGTGAATCACCATCCTTTGAAAAGATGATAGATGAGTTAAGAAAATATACAACTAGAATTAATCAATTGGATTGGAAGATGAAAAACAGTTTTCCAATACCTAGAACTTAATTTCATAAATCTTTTTTCACTGCTTATACCCTACCCTGAAAAACATTCATTTTTATAATTGTATCACTGCTTGTACCACAATGGTGTTACAAACCCTCTGATAAAGAAACTGAATAATCTTATCTTTTAATATCTATTGTGTAAAGAAAATGCGATTCTCTTTACATAACAAATTGAATTTGTATAAAAAAACAGAAAATCTTTGTATAGTGGATACTGAGAAATTGATAAAATTACTAACTCCAATAGCTTGACAATAGCAATACAAATCATAAAAAAGTTGATTCTCATCAATATTTCTTCATAAATATATTTCAATAATTCTACCTTTAATATGTATGATCAATGATATTGCTACTTTGTAAATTAACTTATAAAATATTCCGTTTAACTGTTAATTATCATAATCCAAATACAAATAGCAACACAACATGGATACCAGAATATGAAAAATATAAGTAGATATCATTTTTCATAGACAAATAATAAAATTTACCATATTATAAAGTATTGATATTCTTTTAATTAACAAAAGTTCGCCGACGTTTCCCGACGTTTCCAGTCTTTCGCCGACGTTTCCCGTCTTTCACCGACTTTTCTAGTCTTTTCCCGACGTTTCCAGTCATTGGGCGACGTTTCCCGATTTCCAAAAAAACCTGCCAGTATGTTTGTTGCTCAATTTTAATATTAATAAACCATAAAATTTTACAAACATGAATAATCAAGGAATTTTTATCCCAACTGAAGAAAGAGTTAAATCTATTATCAAAGAATTAATAAATCCACAATTCAAGGAGTTGAAAGAAATAATTATAGAAGGCATTAACCCTCCAAAACGTAATTTAACTGTTCTGGAAGCTGCTAAACGTCTTAATGTAACAGAATTAACAATTAGAAACTACATTAAAAAAGGAAAAATTAAGGCAGAAAAAATAGGTAGAAGAATAATTATTAATTCAAAGGACCTAGAAAAATCATTGTCAGAAGTTAAATCATTTAAATACAGAAGATAATGATGATTTGTGTGATAATTAGTTGTTTAATAATCGGTTTTTTTTCTTGTCATAATGCAGATTACTAAAGACTCTATTTTACAAAAAACACATTACGGCTTAAAAATTTATGCTCATGTGTTAAGAGAGTTTTACCCAAACCAAACAGTTCTTTCCCTTTCGGGGAAGAGCTGTGGGCTAACTCAGAATCCGT
>DAOUTI010000086.1 GCA_030626795.1 Flavobacteriaceae bacterium | reverse complement strand
CATTACAAACTAATTGTTTGTTTTGGGATATGTACGAAGCTATGGGAGGCGAAAACTCTATGCCTAAATGGGTAGCGGCTAAACCAGCGTTAGGTTCGTCAGATTATATTCACTTTAGCTCAAATGGAGCAATAAAAATAGCCAAAATATTTAATGAAGAATTCCAAAAATTGTATAATGGTTATCAAAATGAATTCAATAAATTAGAAGTAGAGAATGATAGTATTCAGTAAAAATACCTTAATTATATTTGTGCTTTTAATTTCGCTTTCGCTGAAAAGCCAGACGTTAGATTCATTAAATTTTGTAAATAAAAAAGAAAATTATATTCGTTTTTTTGACGACAAGGCAAATTTAAATACGTTCTATAAAAAGTTAGATACTTTATTGGTTGCAAAAAAAGGGAAGGTACGCATACTACAAATGGGCGGGTCTCATATTCAGGCCGAGATATGGCCAGATCAAATGCGAAAATATTTTTTACAACTTTCCCCTAATATAAATGGGGGTAGAGGGTTTGTGTTTCCTTTTAAAATGGCACATACTTGGAGTTCTAAAAATCATCAAATATCCTATACAGGCACTTGGAAATCATATAAAAGTTCTATTAAAAAACAACAAAGTAAATGGGGGCTTTCGGGTATAACCATTGAAACTACAGATAGTATTTCAAGCTTTCAAATAGGTTATCGTAGTAATCGTTTAACCAATTATAAATTCAATCGAATTAAAATTTTTCACGATGTTGATAGCACAAGTTTTTCGTTAAAATTACTTTCAGACACACCGCTTCAAGTTATAGAAAATAAGACTATCGGTTATACCGAATTTGTTTTAAATACGGCACAAGATACTTTGTCTATTGAAATTCAGAAAACAAATAAAAATCAAACACATTTTAGGTTGTATGGGCTCAGTTTAGAGAGCGATAATCCAGGAGTTGTATATACTTCAGCTGGAGTAAATGGCGCAAAAACCAGTAGTTTTTTACGTAATGAATTGTTGTCGCGTCAGCTTGAAGTGGTAAATCCTGATTTAGTGATTTTTTGCATTGGTATAAACGATGCTTATTATTCTGATTTTTGTAGTGCTTGTTTTGAAGAAAATTATGATGTGTTAGTTGCTAAAATGAAGGCAGTAAACCCAGATGTTGATATTATTTTTGTTACAAATAACGACAGTTTTTACAAAAGAAAATATCCAAATAAAAGAGGTGTTGTAGCTCGAGACGTCATACTAAAATTGGCCAAAAAGCACCAATCAGGTTTGTGGGATTTATTTGAAATAATGGGAGGTTTAGGCGCTGTTCAAATGTGGGAAAATCGAGGTTATGCAAAAGCAGATAAGTTACATTTTACTGATAAAGGCTATCGGTTAATAGGTAACTTAATGTTTGAGGCTTTGATGAATGATTATCAAAAATATAAAATAAAAGAATGATTATTAAAGCAATAAAAAGTATCGTAATTGGATAATTTATCAATCATAATACAGTGGTTTTCCACCTTTTTTAGCATAGAAAATATCAAGCATATTTTTATGTATAATAAAGGAGAGCCCATGATTTTCACACAATTTTTCTTTTGGAGCTTTTTTGCTGTGGTTTTGTTTTTCTATTCGTTTATTTATAAAAAGAGAGGTTTAAGAAACGCTTATATATTTTTTGTAAGTCTGTTTTTTTATTATAAAACAAGCGGACTCTTTATAAGTATATTACTGTTTTCTACACTGTCCGATTTTATAATAGGTCAACTTATTTACAGCTCGAAAAAAGAATTGGCTAAAAAAATATTTGTTGCTCTAAGTGTGGTGATCAATTTGTTTGTTTTGGTGTATTTTAAATATGCGTATTTTTTTACAGAATCATTTAATCAATTTTTTCATACCAACCACGAAGTGTTTAATCACTTTGCGCAGTGGACTAATCAAAATGTAGGGACACATTTTGAAGTCAATCAAATATTACTTCCGGTAGGTATTTCGTTTTATACTTTTCAAACCATAAGTTATTCGGTTGATATTTTTAGAGGACATATAAAACCTGTTAAAAACATCTTTGATTTTGGGTTTTATGTGTCATTTTTTCCTCAATTGGTTGCAGGTCCAATAGTTCGAGCCGCAGATTTTATTCCGCAATTGTATAAACCATATCAGCTTACCCAGCATCAATTTGGTTTAGCTTTGTTTTGGATATTAAAAGGCTTGTCTAAAAAAGTAATTATTGGCGATTATATTGCGGTTAATTTTATTGATCGCATTTTCGATAACCCAACAATGTTTACTGGTTTTGAAAACCTAATGGCGCTATATGGTTATTCGCTTCAAGTATATGCCGATTTTTCCGGTTATACCGATATTGCTATAGGAGTTGCATTGCTAATGGGTTTTACTTTGCCAGTCAATTTTAATTCGCCTTATAAGGCAAAAAATGTTGACGAGTTTTGGAAACGATGGCATATTAGTTTGTCATCTTGGCTAAAAGACTATTTATATATCCCATTAGGAGGAAATAGAGGAGGTAGTGTAGGTACATGGATTGCTTTGTTTTTTATTATTGGGTTTATCGTATTGCTCTCTGGTAAGATGATAGTGCTTTATGTAATTCTTGGTGTTGTTGCTGTTGCCGTTATATTGGCTCTTTGGATAAAATCTTTTAGAAGTTGGTTGACCACCAATATTAATTTATTGATAACTATGCTATTAGGTGGGTTATGGCATGGTGCAAGCTGGCAATTTATAATTTGGGGAGGGTTAAATGGTTTAGGAATTATTGTTTACAAATTATGGAGAAAAATTAGTCCTTATGAAAAATTAAATGGCGTTTTAGGTGTTGTATTAAAGATACTTATCACCTTTAACTTTATTACGTTTACACGAATTTGGTTTAGGGCAGAAAATATGGAAAGTACCTGGCAGATTATGGATCAGATTAAGAATAATTTTAGTGCAGTATTGATTCCACAAATTTTGAGTTCGTATAGCAAAGTTTTTACAGTAATGCTTATAGGTTTTGTTATACATTGGCTACCTGTAAAGGTTAAAACTTGGTACAGAGAAACTTTTATTGCATTTCCGTTAGGACTAAAAATAATAGTGAGTAGCGTTGTTATATTTGGAGTTTATCAAGCCATGTCGTCTGAATTACAAGCCTTTATTTATTTTCAATTTTAATCTAATGGAATTGTCATAACCGGAATTTTACTCAACTGCAATACACCTCCTGATACACTTCCTCTAATCAGTTTTTCTATAAAACCATGCCTTTTATGCCCGATGATTATAATATCTGCTTTTAATTTTTCAGATTCTTGCAAGATAACTTCTACCGTTGGTCCCTTTATTAATAAGCCTGTTGTTTTCAGTCCTTCTGCTTTTATTTTATCGGTCAATAATCCAATAATTTTGTTTTCTTTATGTAAAGTTTCAGCCCGGGTGTCTCTAACACTTTGAGGCCCGGCTTCAAAACTAACAAAGTCGGGGTCAGGAGCAGAGGCATGAACAATCCATATTTTTGAATTGAATTTTTTTGCCAATTCAATTGCTTTTTGAATTAAAATTTCTTCCTTCTCTCCAATGTCAATTGCTATTAAAATATTTTTCATAAGCGAAAATATAGATTAAATCAACTAGTCAATTCAGCCAAATCTTCAAGATTATAATAAATTAAATTTTAAATGTAATTACTGGTCTTAAAGCATGATTTGTTAATTCTTGACCAATACTACCATTAAATAATTGCGATAATCCACTACGCCCATGTGTATTTAAGGCAATTAAATCAGCATCAATATCACGCCCATAACTTAAAATGCCTTTTTCAATAGAGATGTCATTATAAATTCGACGTGTGTATTCGCCAATTTCAAAATCTTTTATAAAGTTTTCCATTTTGCTTTCAATAGCAAGAGTTGTACTAAAATTATGAATAGTGTTTACATATAATAAATGAATTTTTGCTTTAAAAATATTGGCAAAATTAATTATATTTTGGAATGTTTTTTTACTTTCATTATTAAAATCAGAAGCAAAAACAATATCTTTTATTTTAAAATTTTCGGTTCCTTTTTTAACAACAAGAACAGGAACTTTAGAGCGGCGAACAACTTTTTCGGTATTAGAACCTATAAACATTTCTTGTAAGCCAGAAGCGCCTTGAGATCCCATTACAATTAAATCAATTTTATTTTTTTCGCTTTCGCTGATAATACCCGCAAATGCATGATGAAATTGAACAGACTCAATGGTTTTGATACCTTTTAAAAATGGTAATTTTTTAAATTTATCAAATTTTTCATGAGCCTTTTTCATGAAATAGATAATTTGAGGCTCACTGCGAATACTTGACATTTCAGCTGGATCTATTGTGTTTACAGGAAGTTCTAACATGTGTAGTAAGTAAATTTCACTTCCAGTTTTTTTGGCAATATTAGCGGCAATCTTTGCTGCACATTCTGCCTCTTTTGAAAAATCGATAGGTACTAATATTCGTTTCATAACATGATTATTTAGTTAAACGTTGTATAAAGTTAGTTAATTTTGTTTAAATGGCATATGATTTTTGTCATTATCAAATGAATTACTATATTTGCAGCGAAATTTACGACGAAGTAAGGTTGGAGGGGACAAAAAGTCCCCTCTTTTTATACAAAAAATCGAATGAAAAATAAAGTAACAACATTAGTTCGTGAAGCTATTGAAGAAAATAGTTCTTTGTTTTTGATTGATTTGAAATTCTCGGGAGATAACGGGATATTGGTTGTTGTAGATGGGGATGATGGTGTACCGCTAAGCGAATGTATTAGAATTAGCAGGCATGTTGAGCATAACTTAGATAGAGAAGAAGAAGATTTTTCTTTAGAAGTTACTACACCAAATATTACAGACCCTTTGGTTAATTTAAGGCAGTATAATAAAAATATTGACAGAACCCTAAAAGTTAGAACGGAAACAGAAAAATTTGAAGGAAAATTAATTGAAGTCAACGAAAATAGTATAACTTTATATTGGAAGGCTCGTGAGCCCAAACCAATAGGTAAAGGTAAAATAACAGTGGAAAAGCAAAAAACTATTCCGCTAAGTGAAATAAAACAAGCAAAAGTGAAGATTATTTTTTAATAATATTATATAATGGAAAATATCGCATTAATTGAATCGTTTTCAGAATTTAAAGACGAGAAAAGTATTGATAGAGTAACGTTAATGTCTATACTTGAAGAAGTATTTAGATCGGCATTGAAAAGGAAATATGGCTCGGATGATAATTTTGACATCATTATTAATCCTGATAAAGGAGATTTAGAGATTTGGAGAAATAGAGTAATTGTTGAAGACGGTTTAGTAGAAGATGATAATGAAGAAATTTCATTATCTGAAGCTATAAAAATCGAACCTGATTTTGAAGTTGGTGAAGAAGCTTCAGAAGAAGTGAAACTTGTTGATTTGGGTAGAAGAGCAATATTGGCTTTACGTCAAAATTTGATTTCAAAAATTCACGAACACGACAATACAAATATCTTTAAACACTATAAAGAACTAGAAGGAGAGTTGTATACTGCTGAGGTACACCATATTCGTCACAATGCAATTATTTTGTTAGATGATAATGGCAATGAATTGATCTTACCAAAAAGCGAACAAATCCGTTCAGATTTTTTCCGTAAAGGAGAATCAGTTAGAGGTATTATTAAAAATGTTGAGCTTAGAGGTAATAAACCATCCATTATTTTATCAAGAACAGCACCTGAATTTTTAGTAAAACTTTTTGAGCAAGAAATTCCTGAAGTTTTTGATGGTTTGATTACTATTGAACGTGTTGCTAGAATACCAGGCGAAAAAGCTAAAATTGCAGTAGATTCTTATGATGATAGAATTGATCCAGTTGGTGCTTGTGTAGGAATGAAAGGTTCAAGAATTCACGGTATTGTACGTGAACTAGGAAATGAAAATATAGATGTTATCAATTATACAAAAATTGACGAACAATTTATTAAAAGAGCATTAAGCCCTGCAAAAGTAGTCTCAATAAAAATACACGAAGCCGTTGGTGAAGCAAAGCCAAGAGTTGATGTTTTCTTAAAGCCAGAAGAAGTATCAAAAGCGATTGGTAAAGGTGGTGTTAATATTAGATTAGCAAGTCAATTAACTGGTTATGAGATTGATGTGCAAAGAGAAGGGATTGAAGATGATGTTGAATTAACTGAATTTTCTGATGAAATAGAAGAATGGATTATCAAAGAATTTAAAAGTATTGGTTTAGATACAGCTAAAAGTGTTTTAGATTTAGATGTATTTGAATTAACAAAAAGAACTGATTTAGAAGAGGAAACTGTTATTGAGGTTCAAAGAATTTTAAAAGAAGAATTCGAATCATAATAGATTATAATTTTTAAAAATTAATTAGAGGTTCACATTAAATAATTTTATGACTGTATATAAAACACAACGATTTAATAAGGTTTTACGGGAATTAAATATTTCTTTAGATAGAGCTGTTGAGTTCCTGTCTAATAAAGGAATAGATATAGATGCTCGCCCTACGACTAAAGTTTCGCAAGAAGTGTATAATATTCTTTCGGATGAGTTTCAAACAGACAAAAGTAAAAAAGTAGCTTCTAAAGAAATTGGAGAAGAAAAACGTAAAGAAAAAGAAGAAATTCGTTTAGCTCAAGAAAAAGAAATAGAAGCAAAACGTTTGGCAGAAGAAGAAAAAAGAAAAGAAATCTATAAAACAGAGTCAGAAAAAGTAACTGGACCAAAAACTGTTGGTAAAATAGATCTTGAACCTAAAGAAGAAACCAAGGTTGAGGCCAAAGTTGAAGCTAAGGTTGAAGAAAAACCTCAAGAAGAAGTTAAAAAAGAAGTTAAAAATACCGAATTAATAAAAGGAGAAAAAAAACTTCCTGGTTTAAAAAAAGTTGGTAAAATTGATGTAGAGCAACCAAAGAAAAAAGAAGCTCCAAAGAAAGTTGAACCAGCTAAAGAACCTGTTAAAAAAGAAATTGAACAACCAGTTATTAAAAAGAAGGTTGAAAAAGAAATCGAAGAATTAAGACCAGAATCTGCTGAAACTAGAAAAACAGAATATGCCAAATTATCTGGGCCTAAATTAACTGGAGAAAAAATTGATTTATCTAAGTTTGTTAAACCTAAGAAAAAGCCAGCAGATAAAAAGCCTGTAGATAAAAAGGCACAAGTTGGAGCAGCAAAAAATGGAGCCAATGCTGCTAAAAAGAAACGTAAAAGAATCCATAAGCCAAGAACTGATTTTAAACCAGGTCAAGGTGCTGGAGCAGGTAGAAATAGAAACACAAGAGGTGGAAATAGCGGTTTTGGAGCCAGAAAACCAATTGTAAAAGCTGAACCAACACCAGAAGAAGTACAGAAACAAGTTAGAGAAACACTAGAAAGACTTCAAGGTAAATCTAAAAAAGGTAAAGGAGCTAAACATCGTAAAGATAAAAGAGATCTACACCGTCAGCAGATAGAAAAAGATATTGAGCAACAAGAAGCAGAAAGCAAAGTTATTAAAGCAACTGAATTTGTAACCGCAAACGAAGTGGCAGTAATGATGGATGTTTCAGTTACTCAAGTAATTTCAGCTTGTATGTCATTAGGAATGATGATATCGATGAATCAAAGATTAGATGCAGAAACCTTAACTATTGTTGCTGAGGAATTTGGCTACGAAGTAGAATTTGTTAGTGCTGAAGAAGAAGAAACTGTTGAAGAAGTAATTGATAACCCAGAAGATTTAAAACCAAGGTCACCAATTGTTACTGTTATGGGACATGTTGATCATGGTAAAACATCACTACTAGATTATATTAGAAAAGCCAATGTAATTGCAGGAGAATCAGGTGGTATTACCCAACATATTGGAGCTTATGCTGTTGAACTTGAAAGTGGACAAAAAATTACTTTCTTAGATACACCAGGTCACGAAGCCTTTACAGCGATGCGTGCTCGTGGTACACAAGTTACTGATATTGCTGTAATTGTTATATCGGCAGATGATTCAATCATGCCTCAAACAAAAGAAGCAATTAGTCATGCACAAGCAGCAGGAGTACCAATTGTTTTTGCAATTAATAAAATTGATAAGCCAGATGCAAATCCTGATAAAGTGAAAGACGAACTTGCACAAATGGATTTATTGGTAGAAGATTGGGGTGGTAAAATTCAATCGCATGATGTATCTGCTTTAAAAGGAACAGGTGTTGATGATTTATTAGAAAAAATATTGCTTGAAGCTGAAATTTTAGAGCTTAAAGCAAATCCAAATAGAAGTGCTACAGGAACAGTTGTAGAAGCATTACTAGATAAAGGAAAAGGGTACATTGCTACTATTTTAGTTGATGGAGGTACTTTAAAAGTAGGCGATTATATTTTAGCAGGTCATCATTCAGGAAAAGTAAAAGCATTACATGATGAAAGAGGAAACAATGTTAGTGAAGCAGGACCTTCAACACCAGTATCTGTACTTGGTTTAGATGGCGCTCCTCAAGCTGGTGATAAGTTTAAGGTTTATGAAGATGAACGTGAGGCAAAACAAATTGCTGCAAAACGCTCTCAATTAAGTCGTGAACAATCAGTAAGAACACAACGTCATATTACTTTAGATGAAATTGGTAGACGTATCGCTTTAGGCGGATTTAAAGAATTAAATATTATTTTAAAAGGAGATGTTGATGGTTCTGTAGAAGCATTAACAGATTCATTGCAAAAATTATCTACTGAAGAAATCCAAGTAAACATAATCCATAAAGGAGTTGGAGCGATAACAGAATCAGACGTATTATTGGCATCAGCATCTGAAGCCATTATTATTGGATTTAATGTGAGACCAACAGGTAGTGCTCGTCAAATTGCAGATAAAGAAGAAATAGATATCCGTAATTATTCTATTATCTATAAAGTAATAGATGAAGTTAAAGATGCGATGGAAGGCATGTTGTCTCCTGATATTGTTGAAGAAATTACAGGTAATGCAGAAATTAGAGAGACCTATAAAATTTCTAAAGTAGGTACAATTGCTGGTTGTATGGTTCTTGATGGTAAAATATATAGAAGCTCAAAAATAAGATTGATAAGAGATAATGTTGTAATATTTACAGGTTTCCTTGATTCATTAAAACGATTTAAAGATGACGCTAAAGAAGTAGCAAAAGGTTACGACTGTGGTATGCAAGTGAAAAATTATAATGATATTATGGTTAATGATATTATTGAAGCTTATCAAGAAGTTGAAGTAAAAAAGAAGCTAAAATAATTTAACTGATACGGCTAAATAGCTAAAAAATTAAAGCTGCTTGTGAAAACAAGCAGCTTTTTTATTTTGTATAATAAATTATAGAAAAATGTAAAATAAAGCTTAGGTCGAACTCAGGTTTATATCAATTTTTGAAAAGAGATTACTTTTTCCAAGTATTATTACTTCTATCAATATCAGCCATTAAAAGAGAGGGGTCAATTTCTACTTTTTGAATGGTTTTTTTAGTTGTAAAAATAAAATTTGGATTTCCCCAAGCCCAATAAGAAAGTATAGTTGCCTGTGTAGGTTTTTTACCCAACATCATTTGTAATGGGATATAGAAGTTTTCTGAAGTTCCATCTGTATAGGTAACAGTTAAATCAATAGGCATAGGCATTTGTCCAATTCTGTTTAGGGTAATTTCTTTGTCAGAAACAGATGCTACGGCATAATTAATAGTGTGTAAGGTTTGTGTCCATTCATTCAAATACCATTCAAGTTGTATACCCGAAATTTTTTCGGCAGTTCTTTTAATATCATTAGCATTTGGGTGTTTAAATTGAAAATCAGCATAATATTTTTTAATTGTTTTAGCCAAATTTTCTTCGCCAATGATATACCCCAATTGCGATAAAAATATTTGTCCTTTATGATAACTTCCAATACTAAAAGCCATATTGGTATTAAAACGATCAGCCTGAGTGGTAAGAGGCTCTTCTTTGCCCGAAGTTGCTAAATAAGTATAAGTTTTATAAACTCTATCAAATATAAAAGTGCTATCCGTTTTGTTATTATTGCTAGCTAGCGTGCTTACGTATGAAGTAAAACCTTCATCCATCCATGAATATTTAATTTCATTGGTTGCCAAAACAAATTGAAACCAGGAATGTGCCATTTCATGACGCATAGTTCCAATTAAAGATGATAATTTTACATTACCATTTACTAAAGTGCACATACCATACTCCATGCCGCCATCTCCACCTTGAATAATAGAGTACTGTTTGTATGGGTAATCACCAACGGTTTTATTATATAACTGCATGGTTTTTACAGCTTCATCTTGCATTTTTTCCCAATTTTCAATGGTTTGTGGCTTGTTTTTATATAAAAAGTGTAAAGTAGCTCCGTTTGGAACTTGCTTAATGTCGTGTAGATATTCTGTATCAGCAGCCCAAGTAAAGTCATGAACATTTGGTGCTTTAAAATGCCAAATTAATTTATTGCCTTTTGGCAGATTTAGTTT